>DATEGW010000117.1:0-8538 GCA_035279845.1 Candidatus Acidiferrales bacterium
CATCTGGCGGGCTCGATCGGCGCGGTAGTTGAAGAAAATCGCCGCATCGTCGTCGCGAATCAGGCCACGCGGCACCGCGGGTTTTCCGGGCGCGGCTTCGGTGACGATCACGGCGGGCACAATAAACTCGTCCGTGACGCCCTGTTCGTAGCTGGCGCGAATCGCATCGACCGGATCGGTGAATTTCGCAGGCGCATCGCCGTGCACGATCGCGCGATATGCTTTCTCGACGCGCTCCCAGCGATTATCGCGGTCCATCGCGTAATAGCGGCCGCTGACGCTGGCAATCTCGCCGATGCCATATTCGCGCATCTTTTGCTGGAGCTGGCGAATGTAGTCGATGCCGCTGTTGGGTGGCGTGTCGCGTCCATCGGTGAAGCAATGGATGAAGACGCGCGACACTTTCTGTTCCTTTGCCATGCGCAACAGCGCAAAAAGATGCTGCAGCTGTGAATGAACGCCGCCATCGCTCACCAAGCCCATTAAATGGAGCTGGTGTTCTCGGCCGCGCTGCATTCCTTCGAGCAGCAGAGGCTGGCGATAGAAATCTCCCGTCGCGATCATCTGGTCGATGCGCGTGATGTCCATCTGCACCACCCGGCCGGCGCCTATATTCATATGGCCGACTTCGCTGTTTCCCATCTGCCCTTCGGGCAATCCGACGAATGGCCCGGAGGTGTGGATCAGCGTGTTGGGAAACTCCTTCAGCAAGCGGTCGTAATTCGGCTTGCGCGCGAGCGCGATGGCGTTGCCCTTTGTTTCAGGGCGATAACCCCAGCCGTCAAGCACGGTGAGGACGATTGGTTTCGGACGTTTTGACATGGCTGATCAGAATACACAATTCCGCCGCGAGATTGAAATGGGAACACGTCTTGTAGAATCCAACGAGCCTTTTGCTTGTTATTTTTGCGCGGGATTGCATACAATCCCGATTCACTTACATTCACGGAGACCGAATGGGCAAGCGCATCGCGGCAAAGATTACCGGAGTGGCGGGTTACGTTCCGCCGCGCGTGGTGACCAACCACGATCTGGAAAAGATCGTCGATACGACGGACGAATGGATCCGCACGCGTACCGGGATGCGCGAGCGACATTACGCCGACCCCGGTGTGGCATCGTCGCATCTGGGCACCGAAGCCGCAAAAAAACTTCTGGCCGCGAAGGGAGTCTCGGCCGAAGAGATCGAGCTGATCGTGGTGGCGACAGTCACGCCCGATATGCTCTTCCCCGCGACGGCATGCCTGATCGAGGATCGGCTTGGCGCGAAAAACGCGTGGGGCTTCGATCTGTCCGCCGCCTGCTCGGGCTTTGCCTACGCGCTGACGGTGGGCGCGCAATTCGTCGGCGCGGGGACGCACAAGAAAGTGCTGGTGATCGGCTCGGATGTGATGACGTCCATCCTCGATTTCAAAGATCGCGCGACTTGCGTGCTATTTGGAGACGGTGCCGGCGCCGTGCTGCTCGAACCGGCGAACGGCGATTCGGAAGGCATCATCGACTTCTCGCACGATGTGGACGGCTCCGGAGGTTGCAACCTCTATATGCCCGCAGGCGGTTCGAAACATCCGGCCTCGCGCGAGACAGTCGAGCAGCGCATGCATTACGTGCATCAGGAAGGCCAGAGCGTTTTCAAATACGCCGTGCGGCGGATGAGCGACTTGGCTTCGCAAATTCTCGACCGCAACGGCTTAACCGTCCGCGATCTGGCGCTTGTGGTACCGCATCAGGCGAATCTGCGAATCATTCGTGCAATGCAGGAGCGCATCGGCGTGGACGACTCGAAAGTGCTCGTCAATATCGATCGATTCGGAAACACCACCGCCGGGACGATTCCGCTGGGCCTCGCCGACGCCGTGGAGCAAAAGCGATTGCGCAAGGGCGACCTCGTCCTCCTGATCAGCGTCGGCGCGGGCTATACGACGGGCGCAGTTCTGATGCGCTGGGCTTATTGACCTCAATCTAAGCCTCCATTCGCAAACTCGCTATTCAGGTGCGCTCTACCGACTTGCTTTTCATCGCTGTATCAGGGATGCCTGTTCTAATCTGTTAGCCACTGCTGGTCTGTACTCCCCCCAGTTCGGAGGCTCCTGCCTCGGAAAATTCCGGGTGCAGGACAACCCCACCGCACGGCGCATGCCGAGAGATGCGGTGAAAGGCACAAATCCAACCCCGTGGCCTGCTGGAGATTTGGCTGCAAGTGTCGTAGAGTAAAAGTCTTCGCATCCCGCGGAGAGGTGCTGGAGTGGCCGAACAGGGCTGCCTGCTAAGCAGTTTCACCCCAAAAGGGTGACGGGGGTTCGAATCCCCCCCTCTCCGCCAGACCCAAGCATGTACAGTCCGAAGACATCCTTTACAGAACGTTCCGAAGACATACTTTACGCCTTTGGACCAAGCAGACAGAACTGTTCAATCACGACAAGTTCAAATCTCCCTGTTCTGGAACTCAACGGTGCGCACTCTTTGAACACCGCAAAGAGATGGGCACCCCACGTTTTTGACTTTTTACGTAAGATCGATCCGGTGCTTGGCGGACGAGAGCCTTTTGGCGAGAAGAACGAGCAGTAATGCGTGGCCCACCCGCCAACTTCTGAAAAAAATTCCAGATGGATGCACGTTGAACAGATTCTCGCATACGCCAAGCGGGCCCTCGGTCGATAGTGAACCTTGCCAGCATAGAAAGCACAACAACCCTCTTTTCCGAAACTTAGTGCGTCTAACCTATACTTGATATAGATTACGGGCCGGAATCAGGGCTTGTTCTCTAGGGAGCTAATGGCGTGGCGATTACAACTGTTCCTGCATCCTTTCGCCGTGGTTTTGCGATAATCAAGAAGCTGTCGCCCGCCGACTTCGACGCGATTGTCGCGACCTTAGAAGCTGCGCCTGTTCTTGGCGGATTGAAGGAACTGACATCGACCGTCGCGCAAAAGGTGCCTAGGCAATCGCGTCAGGATATTGAGGCACTGTTGCGTTCAGTGTTTTCGCTGTCAGTGTTCCTAGCTGACCAAGAGACGCCGCTCTCAGAGAATCTGGCGAATCTAAGTGCCGCGATGCAGGCGAACAGTGGTCCCGAGTCCCTAACGGAGACTGAGAGAGCCACATTTGAACAGCGATTGGACAAGCTGTTGCACGTTCGTTCAATCGTGATGTCAGCGAAGGTGCAAAGTCTGCGGTTCGAGTATCCAAACACCCTTCATGACGCCATGATTTTGACTGACATGCGGCCCATCTTCGATAAGCCAGAAGATCGGCCTGTTGGCTTCGCGCTTTCGCACACGCTCAAGATCACGTATCACGTAGCCGGAGAGCATAAGGAGTTCTATGTAATGCTTGACGCCTCTGATCTTGAGATGATGAAGAAGCAAGTCGAAAGAGCGGAAATTAAGGCAGCAAGTCTGAAGTCGGTTCTGAAGACCGCCAGCATGCCAGACCTGTCATAGAGGGGGGCTGAAAATGTCTTCTGCTTCTGCATGGCGCACTCCGCCAATCCGCAATACAGATTGGTTTGACGAACCAGATGCGTGTGCGTGGAGTGACCTAAAAAGAGAAGTTCCGCACGTCAAGCGCCTTCTGATTATCGATGAGTTCGTTGGCAGGGTGCTCGCATCATCGGCGACCCAGACTGTCGAAGTCTCCGATGAATTGGAACAAAGCTTCATAGCGTTAGCTAAGAAGTGGCAGGATGAAACTGGGTCGCTATCATCTGTCACAAAGAGAGTGATGCACCCGAGCTATCAAGCCATTGTTGGAATGGGACGGGACGTTGTTCCGATTCTTCTGCGTGACCTTGAGATGACTGGGCGCGATTGGTTCTGGGCATTGACGGCCATTACACAAGAAAATCCGATAGCCCGAGAAGACGCCGGAAGAGTAGACAAGATGACATCAGCTTGGGTCGCTTGGGGCAGGAGAAAAAGGTTGATATAGGTGATAACCCCACGCCTCCCAGCCGCGTGGCTCCGTGACCGAATCGAAAGAGACTACCCGAACTTAATCGGTTCCGGCTGGAAACTGCGCAGTCCTTCAACGAACCGCTATCAGTGCATCGCTTGGGCAGCGTGCGACACTACCAAACGATGGTGGCCCATTGGTGAGCCACCCGTTACCTACTGGCCACCGACTGTTCCTGCCGAAGAGACTGTTGATGCATTCATTCAGGCATTCGCAACAATCGGATACGAACCCTGCAAGGATGGCACGTTTGAATTTGGGTTTCAAAGGGTCGCGCTTTACGTGGATGAGGATGGGGTTCCCACACACATGGCGCGTCAACAGCTTTTCGGACGAGGATGGCTCAGCAAGATCGGTGATTGGGAAGACATCGTTCACCCGGAGCTACGGAACGTCGAAGGCAGAACGGCTCCCATCATTTGCGGTTACGGAACGGTTCACTGTTTCCTGAAACGAAGCTGGTTCACGGCAGCGAAATACGGCTTGCTTCACTCGTGTTGGGCTGCCTGTTGTTTTTGGTTTGAACGAACCAAACATCCCAAGCAGTTCCTCTAATCGGCTAACACAGAGTACACGGCGGCTCTGCTACACCTGCTATACTTTTCGGCTTGTTTGCGGGTAGTTCGCTTGACACATCTCTGGTGTGTGTAAAGGACTTGCGTGCAGTTAAGCCAAATAATTCTAATCACTTGACAGAATGTGGCAAAGAGGTTCGAACTTCGCATTAGAGGGCACGGATTGGGCTGTGTCGAATCCCCCTCTCCGCCAGAAAGTAATTCCAAAAACACCCTGGTACAAAAGCCTCTGGCGTCTCTCCTTAACGGCACTTGGCTGCAACTACTGTTAGGTCGTCATGCTGCTTGGCGGTGCTGAACCGCCGGACTTCGTCGACGAGCGAGCGCAGCAACGCCGGCGAGTTGAGGTCGCGGTGATGACGGACAAAATCGATCAGCCGCTCCTCCCCAAACTGTTCATCCGCTTCGTTGAAGGATTCCGTGATGCCGTCGGTATAAAAAACCAAAGTATCCCCGGCAAAAAGCTGATTTTCGCCCACGGAGCACTCCCAGTTGTTAAACAGCCCGACAACAGTGCTTGTGGAGTCCAGCGTTTCGACCACGTCATTCGCGCGGAACACCAGCCCCGGCATGTGTCCGCAGTTCGCATAGCGCAAGCGCCGCGTCGCATCGTCATATTCCATGAAAAAAAGCGTGGCGAACGCGCGGGCAGCGGTATTTTCGCAAAAGAGCCGGTTCACGGCTTGCAGAAGTCGCTGCGGCTGTTCGAGGGCAAAGGGCGTGAACGGCCGGCTCGAATACGTCGAGCACAGGTTGCGCAGATGCGCCTGCAAATTGGCCATTAGGAGAGCCGCTCCAGTTCCTTTGCCTGAGATGTCGCCAATCACAAATCCGAACCGTTCGCGGCCCAGAGCAATGAAGTCATAATAATCGCCACCGACTGTCCGCGCCGGCATGCACACGCCCGAATATTCTAGAGTCGACACCTGGGGCAGAATCTGCGGATAGAGGCGCGCCTGCACCTCTCTGGCATTCTCCAATTCAAGCGCAGCCATGTGCTCCGCTTCGAGCGCTGCCAGATGTTGCCGGCGCTGCTCTTTGATTTCTTCCAGCTCGGACTCATCTTCAATCAGAAAAAATGAGTTGCCGTCGAGGTCAATAAACGTGGCGGAAATCCGTCCATCCGATTCCGTAGTGGGAGGCCGCGTGAAGACGACGCCGCGCTTGCGCCACTCCTCGTACTTGCCCGCTGCATCTTCCGTAAAGAATGCGATTCGCGTCGGCTGGCCAATCAGTGCGTATTCCGCAGATGCTGAATCGGGCGCGATCAGAGAAAGAATCGCGGTTCCGTCCGGCGGACTTACTGCGAGCAAACGCTGCCCCGATGGCAGCAAAACGTCGAGCGCCAATTCGAAGCCCATTTGCTGTAGATAGAAATGAAGACTCCGTTCTTGATCGCGAACAAAAACCGCCACTGTGCCGAGGCGAACGTAGAGGTCTTGCCGTTCGGGATGAAAGCTGCACCGGTACGCCTTGTGCTTCTGTGAGTGAATATGGCTATGTGCCGGCCCCGGCGAACTCATGCGCGCATTATAGCGCGATGCAGGGCGGCGGGGACGAGCTTGCCCATAACAAAGGCTTAGCGGCGCACGAGGTTTCCTTTCAGCTTAGGCCCTGCCGCGGACTTGATTCCGAGGGTCGATTGGAATAAGTAATGGGCGCGAGGCGGACTACTATGCTGATCGCAATCGTAATACTTCTGATTGGTCTATGTGTCGGCATCTATCGAAGGACGCGCGTGCGCACGTGGCACTACGACGCGGCCGCGCCGGAGTTGCCGGCAGCATTAAAAGATCCCTTAATACTCGTTTTCTCTAAGACGAACGGATATCGCCACGCCAAAGCAATTCCCGCAGCGAACGCCGCAATCGCTTCCCTTGCTGAGAAGAACGGCTGGTCCGTGTTTTTTACCGAAAATGGAGCCGTGTTCAATCCCGCGAACCTGTTGCGATTCCGTGCCACGATTTGGAACAACACCAGCGGTGACTTGCTGAACGAGCAGCAGAAACAAGCCTTCCGTAGCTATATCGAGAATGGAGGCGGATTCGTCGGTATTCATGGCGCGGGCGGCGATTTCAGTTACGACTGGCGCTGGTATGTGGAGACGCTGATCGGCGCACAATTCATCGGCCACACACTGATGCCTCGGTTTCCAACAGCCACTATTCATGTGGAAAATCACGACCATCCCGCGACAAAGACTCTGCCCCATGAGTGGGTGCGTTCGGACGAATGGTATTCGTTCAAGGAGAGTCCGCGAGCGCAAGGCGCGACCGTGCTCGCTACGCTCGACGAGACCACCTACCGCCCTAGAATGGTTACCAAAAACCTACGAATGGGCTCCGATCATCCGATTATTTGGAAGCATTGCGTTGGCAAAGGGCGCGTCTTCTATTCGGCGCTTGGGCATACGGCGAGCGCGTACCGGGAGCCGAATTACGTTGCCGTGCTGCAAGCCGCAATCGCTTGGGCCGCGCGGCTCGAAGGGAGTGGTTGTCTTCAGTAGCCGCCTCCGTTGTAGCGGTCCTTGCGCCCAACTCTTTGCGCGCCCCTCGGTGGGCGTCTTTTGCTTAGCTTGCGTCGCCCGCTTCAATAGCCCAAAATGGCCGCAGCAATTCCTGGAGCACGTACGTGAAACTCGAAATTTACGGGCAGTCTTACAACCTCAGCGTAGAAGAAAACGAAGAATACCTGCAGCAGCTTGCATCTTACGTCAACGAGAAGATGTATGCCGTCGCCGATATGGCGCAGACAGCCGATTCCCTGAAAGTCGCCGTGCTTGCCGCGCTGAATATTGCCGACGAGCTGTTCATGTCTCGCTCGCGTGAGGAACAGCTTCATGGCCCGCTGCGCGAACGCGTCGAAAAATGCGTTTCGCTCGTCGAACGCGCCATCGAGCAATCCAACTAAACCGCATCACGCGCGGTGCATTTTAGGCGCGCCCGGCCCGCACTGCCTCCGCCAATTCTTTGAAGAGCGCGCGGGTCTCGTCCCAGCCTAGACACGCATCTGTGATGCTCTGGCCATAGACGAGCGGCTGACCGGGGACCATCTTTTGCGCTCCACCGATGAGATTGCTCTCCAGCATCACGCCGAAAACGCGCCCATCGCCTCGCGCAACCTGCGCTGCCACGTCCCGGCAAACGATTGGCTGGCGCTTGTAATCCTTGCCGCTGTTCGCATGGCTGCAATCGATCATCACGCGCTGCGGAAGCGAGGCTGCTTCCAGTTGTTTGCAGACGTCCGCCACGGCTTCGGCCGTGTAATTCACTTCCTTGCGGCCGCCGCGAAGAATGATGTGGCAGTCCGAATTGCCTGTTGTGACGAAAATCGCGGACTGGCCGTGTTTTGTGTGGCCCAGAAACGTATGCGAATGTGCGGCCGAGAGAATTGCCTCAATCGCAATCTGCACATTCCCCGAAGTGCCGTTCTTGAAGCCCACGGGGCATGAGAGACCCGAGACGAGTTGCCGATGCACTTGGCTTTCCGTAGTCCGCGCGCCGATTGCTCCCCAGCTCACGAGACCCGCGAAATATTGCGGCGAAATCATGTCCAGAAATTCCGTGCCCGCGGGAACGCCCATTTCCGCGAGATCGAGCAGCAGGTGGCGCGCCAGGCGCAGGCCATCGTTGATCTTGAACGATTGATCGAGGTGTGGATCGTTGAGCAGGCCCTTCCAGCCGACCGTGGTGCGCGGCTTTTCGAAATAGACGCGCATCACGATGCAAAGCTCGCGCGAAAACTCTTCGATCGCGCCCTTCAGCAGCGTGGCGTATTCGCGCGCAGCCTTCGGATCGTGAATCGAGCACGGCCCCACCACGACCATCAGCCGGCGGTCTTTGCCCGCGAGAATATCCTCGATTTCAGCGCGCGCGTTGAAAACCGTCGCGTTCGCTCGCTCCGTCGCCGGCAATTCCTCCTCGAGGAACACCGGCGGCAGCACAACTTTGGTCCACTTCAGACGCAGATCTTCTGTACGGTAGAACATGAGCGTTCTAGTAGAACGCAA
>DATEGW010000118.1:0-5488 GCA_035279845.1 Candidatus Acidiferrales bacterium
GTTCGCGATGGGAAACATGATCCGGCGGCGAAAACGATCGTAGAGGCGGCCGCTTTCGTTTTTCGAGAAAAGGCCGGAGGATTCGAGCAGCGCTTCGGAATATTTCGGCTTCAGCGCGCGCAAGAGCGCGTCGCCTGAGTACGGAGCGAATCCCAGGCCAAAGCGCGCGATGGCCTCGCGGTCCAAGCCACGCTCTTCGAGATACGCCGACGCGACTTTCCCTTCGGCGCCCGATTGAAGCTGGCGCGTAAAAAAAGCCGCAGCTTCGCGATGTATTTCGACAATGGCGGCGCGCTGCTGATTTTCGCGGCGCTCCTCGGGCGAGCGATCGCGCGGGCGGGGAATCGGTATGCCGCATTTTTCAGCGACGGTGCGGACGGCTTCGGGGAATTCGCAGCGTTCGAGAGCCATCACGAATTTGAAGACATCGCCGCCTTCGTGGCAACCGAAGCAGTAATACATCTGCTTTGTCGGGCTCACGCTGAAGGAAGGCGTCTTCTCCTGATGAAACGGGCAGAGGCCGGAAAAGCCTTTGCCGGCCTTTTTCAGGCGCACGTATTCGCCGATCACGCGGACGATGTCCGCCTGCTGCTTTACGCGCTCCGCGAATGATCCGGCTTCGGCCATATACGTACGCTCAATTCAGGCGGCAGAAAAAGGCAAAAGAAGTACTACAGGAGCTGGTTGACAATGCTGCTTTTGCCGCGGGGCCGGAAACTCCGCCCTGCAATTTCTCCGCACCTTGCAACTACGCCGGCAAACGGTGAAATCCTAAGCCCACGTGCATGAAATGCGCGTCCGCTGTCAGAACATTTTCGATGTCGAGTTCCTTCATTATGGACATGCTCGTCAAATCGGTAAATGAGATTTTGGGCTTGTCGACGAAACGCGTCCTGAGTTCGAAAGAATTGCGGAAGCGCTCCTCCGTCACTGTTTCCACGCGAATGAACGGGGAATGCATTAGGCGATTTGCGAACGATAAAGCGTCCGTTGGGCGAGTACGGAGAAAAAGTAGCGTGATGGTCTCATCCAGAACAAAGTTGGAGGTCCAAACTAGGCCGGTCGCTTGCTTCGATCGTTCAAAACATTCAACCGCGGGAGAATGCTCCGGGTCGGCTCGGTTGGCCAAGGCTATCCAGCCCCAAGTATCCACAAATAGCTTCACTCGCGGGAATCTCCGTAGAGTTCGCCATCAATATCCGAGGACAGTCGGCTGTCAGCAAACATGCCGATGGCTTCAGAAAAGGGATCACGCACATCGCCGAGAATCACTCTCATTTTTTGCAACGTCTCGTCGCTAAAGACACCCTTCCCCACGGCATCTCGAAAAAGATCCACAAACGCGTCTTGATCAATGACGAGATGGACGCGATTATGCCTGCCATCGCGGTTTTTGCAGAAACGAAGCGCCTCCCAGCTGCGACCATTGATTGCAAAGAGGTTACGCTCGATTCGGGCTTGGTTATGCTGATCGACGTTAACGGCTCCGACAGCTAATTGCTCGATTGTGACCATCTTCTTTGTTTTGGCTGGCATAACAGGCTCCAGTAGATTCTAGTAGAATCCTAGTAGATACCCAATAGAAATGTCAATGGCTGGGCCTTAGCTCTGCGACGGTGATGGCTGCGCCGCCGCGGTCTTCAGCTTCGTTATGGATTGCGCCGACGAGAGGGTGCGCGGACAGAAATTCCGCCAGGCCGCGCCGCAATGCGCCCGTGCCGTGGCCATGAATGATCCGCACCTCAGGTTTTGCCGCGAGGGCTGCCTGATCAAGGAATTTGTCGACGCGCTCGGTGGCTTCTTCCACCGTACAGCCGATCACGTTGATCTCGTCCTGCTCGGCCGATGAGGCGTTGACCGTCACATGCCGGTCGACGCGTGACGGCATGGCATTTGTGCTCGCAGCGGGACCTTCGATGCCAAGAATTTCGGTAAGCGGGATTTTCATGCGCATCGGCCCGGCTTCGATTTCGGCGGAGCGGCCGTCGTGGCGGCGAAAGATCACGGGTTGCTTGAAGCCACGCACGCGAATGCGCTGCCCGGTAACGAGCTGCGCGGGTTCGACCGGTTTTGGAATCTCCTCCGGCGCGACTCCCAGATCGGTTTGCGACGCGGCAAGGGTCTCAAGCACGGCGGCATCTGTTTCCGCGCGCGCCTCGGACGCGAGCTTGCCCATGCGCCGCCCGGCCTGCTTTTCCAACTGGCCGCGCAGGTTACGATCTTTTACGTCCGCCGCGAGTCGCGCGACTTCCGCTTCGAAGCGCTTTTGCGTTTCGAGAAAATTCTTCTCAAGCTCGGCAATGCGCTTCTTCTGGCGGTCAACCCATTCGGTGCGCAAAGCGCGACGCTCGCTTTCGAGCAGCACCGTTTCTTCGCGCGTTTCACGCTTGAGTTCGTCCAGTTCGTCGCGGCTGCGATGCAGGTAGGCGATCAAATCTCCCGCTTTTCGCGCCTCCGGAGAGAGTTCCGCGAGCGCATGATCGATCACTCGCGCGGATAATCCGAGGCGGCGCGCGATTTCGATGCCGCAAGACGTTCCCGGAACGCCGGTCAGCAATCTGTATGTCGGCTGGAGGTTCGCCGCGTCAAATTCCATTGCGGCATTGAGAATTCCGGGTGTGGTCGATGCGTATGTCTTCAGGCGGTCATGATGCGTGGTGGCAATGGTGAGCGCCCCGCGCACGCGAAATTCCTCAAGGAGCGCGACGGCCAGCGCCGCGCCTTCTTCGGGTGCGGTTCCCGTGCCCATTTCGTCGACGAGAATCAACGAGCGATCGGTGGCCACGTCGAGCATGGATTTCAGGTTGAGCATATGCGCCGAAAACGTGGAAAGATCGGCAGCGATTGACTGCTCATCGCCAATATCCGCGAGAACGCGATCGAAAATCGGCAGCTCGGCGCTACTCGCGGCAACGGGAATCGCCGATTGCGCCGAGAGCGCGGCGAGCCCGACCGTTTTCAGGGCGACCGTCTTTCCGCCGGTATTTGGTCCGCTGATCACCATTACGGTGCCGCCTGCTTCAGCACCGAGCGCCAATTGCAAGGGAACTGCGGTGCGGCCGTGACGGCGAAGCGTGGCCTCCAGCACAGGATTACGGGCGTGCTCCAGTTGTAGGAAGTTGCTCACCGTAAAGGCGGGAATGGCGCAATCGAAATCGCGAGCGAAGCGCGCACGCGCAAAAACCGAGTCCAGGTGCGCAATGCTTTCCGCCGCCGCAGTGAGCGAGCCTCGCTCCGCGCGGACACGATCAGTGAGCTCGTCGAGGATGCGCGCAATTTCGACGACTTCATCTTCACGAAGCTGGACGAGCCGATTATTCAGCTCGATCGATTCGAGAGGCTCGAGAAAAATTGTTTGTCCGCTCGCGCTGGCTCCGTGCACCACGCCCGGCACCGTGCCTCGGTCCGAAGCGCGCACGGGAATCACGAAGCGGTCATTGCGCAGCGTAACGTAGCTTTCGCCGCCCGATTCGCCGCGCCCTTGCAGAATGCGTTCCAGAGAGCGCTGGACGGCGCTGCGTGCCTGAATCATGCCTGCACGAATGCGCTTGAGATGCGGCGAGGCATCGTCGGAAATTTCGCCGTTCGGCAGTACCGCCCGGCGGATCGCGGACGAAATGTGACGGAAGTCCGCGATTGCCTCGGCGCGCGCGGAAAGTAGCGGATATTTCGGCGCTTCCGGTTTGAAGGCTTGCCGCACGTAAGCAGCGGATTCCATCAGTGTGACGGCTTCGAGAAGTTCAGAGGGTTCGAGCACCGCCCCTATCACGCCGAGGCGATTCAGCCACTCGTCGGGATCAGCCAGCGAACCAAATCCCAAATCGAAGCCGGTGCGAAGCCAATCGATGGCTTCACGCAAGAGCGCAAATTCCGCTTCAAGTGCGGGGCGATCCATCCGCGGCGCAAGAGCTTCGGTGGCGCGGCGGCCAGGCGCACACGTACTCGAGCGGCTGACAATCTCTTTCAGTTCGCCGAATTCGAGAAGTTTTTCCGCCGGTTTGGACACAGGAGCCTCAAGGGAAATTGTAGCGGGTTTAGCTTGTGGAAATCAGGAGACGCGATCAGCGCGCCGGAGCGTGTGACGAACGCGGAGCGGAATGCGTCGACTTATTTGCTGTGCGCGGACTGGGGCCGAGCGAATCGACCATTGCTGCGGCGATCGCGTCCATCGTGGTGATGGCGTCGATTCCGTGCTGCGGATTGTTGTTGGCGAAAATCGTAAAAACGAGCGATTCGCCGCGGCGCGTGGTCGCGTATCCAGAAATGGCGCGAACATTTGCAATCGATCCGGTCTTCGCATGGATCAGGCCGGTTGCGGGACCGCTGTTGAAGCGATGTTCCAACGTACCATCCACACCGGCTATGGGAAGCGTGGAAAGAAAATCCGCGCCCCATGGTTGCGATTTATCGTAGAGCAACAGCGTGACAACCGCGCGGGGCGTGACGAGGTCCTGCGGGGAAAGGCCTGAACCGTCCGTGAGCACTACGTCACCATCGGCGATTCCAATCGTGTGCAGAAAGTTTCGCTCGACATACAGGCCTGCGGCGGTGGAGGCGGTGCCGAATTCTGCGCGGCCCACTTCGCGCAAATACATCTCGGCGTGAAGATTCTGGCTGATTTTGTTTGTGAGCTGAATGCTTTGCAGCAGGGGAGGCGAGATGTGTTCGGCGAGGACGTTGCGATCCGATGGATTTTGCGACGGCTGCGGTGCGCCGGGATCGCCTGCGGCGTTCACGACGGGTGGAGGCGAATGCGCAACCCGGACTGCACCGTGAACAACGACGCCGCGCGATTCGAGCAACTCTTTGAGAGATTCACCGGCCGTTTCGGCGGGCTGAGTCATCGCAAGTTCGAGATGAACGGCTTGTCCGCCCGCAGGAACGGTGCCGCGGAGCAGAATAAAATTGGGGCCGGGCTGTCGAACGACGGCGAGATCGGGCTTCGCTCCGGGTGCGCCCGTGACGACTTGGCTATCGAATCCGCTGCGTGCGGCGGTCGGTTGCGCGGCTATCATTGCGGGATCCCCTGTGCGAGTGGCCGGGATCACGTCGGTGCCGATGATGTTGTCGTTGTAATCAATCGCGCTGATCGGCGCGCCGAAAGAAAAGAAGGTGTCGCCCGTTAGCCAACCGGCGGGATACGGATCGTAGGGGTAGTAGCTGTCGTCCGCAACGATATCGCCGTCCACTTCCTTGAGGCCTTTGGCGACGACCGCGTCAGCAAGGTCGGCAAGAGCTTTTTCAGGCACGCCGTCCCGTTCGGCCTTGGGATCGTAAGGGAACTTGCGATTGGAAAGATCGGGGTCGCCGCGGCCCACGAGAATCAGATCGCCGGCGAGGTGACCATCCGTCGAGAGCGTGGCTTTCGATTCGAGAGTCGTTCGGTAGCGGTAATCCGGGCCTAACGTGGAGAGTGCCAGGGAGGTGACGAAGAGTTTTGCGTTGGACGCAGGCGCGAAGAAGCGGTCGGCGTTGAGTTCGTAAAGCG
>DATEGW010000119.1:0-2609 GCA_035279845.1 Candidatus Acidiferrales bacterium
CGGGAACGTGGACCGGTACCGGCGAGGAAATGGGCTCGATCGCGATTGCGACCGGGCTATTGGTCAGCGCGACGGAAACGAGTTCGCAGAATATGGATTACACAATTACGAGCGCGACGAGCGGATCGAGCGTTCATTACACTTCGAAGGTGCAGAGCCAGACTGGGATTACATTGATTTCGCATTCGCAGAATGCCGCCGAGGGCGCGCAGTGAACGGCGCGTCGATGATAGGATTCTGCTTCGCATGCTGCCTCATGCCCTACAGCAGAGTGAGTTCCCACTGAGTTCCTCGTCGCAAGCGCCGCAAAAAACTTTGCGGCCGTGTCCACTGTGCTCGCGAGAAGAGCGGACGCTCTTCGCCCACCGCGAGGGCTGGGACATCGTGCGATGCTTGCACTGCGGCATGGTGTTTCTTGGCTACGAGCTTACATACGAAGCGCAACAGGAAAACCACGATTGGCTCGAGGAATATTACAAGGAAGGCGCGCGCCGCAAAGAGAAGCATCCCATTCTCGTGTTTCTTTCGCGGCTTACGCGCCCGTTCAAGCCCGAAACGAACGGTCGCTTGCTGGTGCAAACGCTGAAATGGCGGAAAAGCGGGAAACTTGTCGATTTCGGGTGTGGAAACGGCGCTTTTTTGGAACGTGCGGGCGCAAAATTTGATGCGATCGGCATTGAAATGAGCCCGCGCTCGGCAGCGCTCGCGCGGCAATGCAATGCGCCGGAACGAATCCTCGAAGGAGCACTCACCGAAATTGCCGCGTCGCTGGCGGAAAAGAGCTTCGATATCGTGACGCAGTTCGGCTACATCGAGCACGAGTGGAATCCGCGCGCCGCTCTCGACGCAGCCTTTCGCGTGCTGAAGCCGGGGGGCATAACCGTGCTGAAGACGCCGAATTTCAATTCGTGGAATCGCAAGATCATGGGAGCGGACTGGGTCGGCTATCACATCCCGGCGCATTGCAATTACTTCACGCCGAGCACGCTGCGAATGATGTTGCAGCAGGCCGGTTTTGAACCGCTGCCGCAACCGTTGGCCGACCGCTTGCCTACGAGCGATTCCCTCTGGATGGCCGCACGCAGGCCTGCGTGACATTCTCAAACGCCCGAGCCAATCCGCTTGACGCTCCGGCGTCGCATTTTGTATAGTGCAGTTGAATCACAGCAATCTGCAAAGCGGAATCGGAGAGAATCGGACCGCGCGATGAATTATCAGAATAGATTCGCCTTTACTTGCCGCTTCCCATTGTGGGGGAAGCGGGCCGGCGAATCGCGCGCGAAAGATTAGTTCCAGCAGAAGCCGCACGAAGTTCGAGCACGCGCCGCGATCCTCCACCTGGGACGCGGCATTTTTTTTGTGCCGATGAAGATTGGAGGACGCGAAAGGCCATGGATATCAGCGATTGGCGAAAGAAGATCGATGCAGTCGATACGGCGGTGCTCCACCTCTTGAATCTGCGAGCGGGCTTTGCGCTCGAGGTGGGCAAGATCAAGGGAGCGGAAGGAATTTCGATGCGAACGCCGGAACGCGAGCGGCAGATCGTCGAGCGAATGCAGTCGCTCAATCCCGGCCCACTCGACGCCGAAGCGATCGGGCTGATTTACGAAACGATCGTGAGCCAGTGCATTCGTGCTCAGGAGCGCAGCAGAACCAACGCGGAACCATCGAGAAAATGAACCTAAAGCACAACGCGCGGATCGCATTCCAGGGCGAACGCGGAGCCTTCAGCGAAGAAGCTGCCATTGAACTGCTCGGCGACGGCATCGAGCTGGTTCCGCGGCCCACGTTCGAGCGCCTGTTTGAAGCAATCGATCAAGGAGCCGCCGACTATATTCTTGCGCCCATCGAAAACAGCCTTGCGGGCTCCGTGCATCGTTCGTATGACCTGCTCGTCGAGAGCCGCGATCTGCACATCATCGGCGAGGTGATTATTCCTATCGCCCACAATCTGATCGGCGCAAAAGGCGCGACGTTTGAGGATCTGACGGTCGTCGAGTCGCATCCCGTGGCGCTCGCACAATGCGAATTGTTTTTCGGCGCGCACCCGCAGCTCAAGCGCATTGCTACGCAAGATACGGCAGGCAGCGTCCGCGATGTGACTGCGTCAGGAGACAAATCGCGCGCGGCAATCGCCAGCAAGCGCGCGGCGCGGACCTACGGCGGCGTCATTTTGCGCGAGCATCTCGAAGACAATCGGGAAAACTACACACGCTTTCTGCTGCTTTCAAATAACGGCGCGGCATTGGGCAACGCAAACAAATTGTCGCTCGTATTTGAACTGGACCACCGGCCCTGTGCATTGTTGCGGGCGCTTGAGCCGTTCGCGCGGCGTGGAATCAATTTGATGAAGATTGAGAGTCGCCCTGTGCACGGCAAGCCGTGGCAGTACAGGTTTTATCTGGATTTGCAGGCCGCGCGGGAACAACCTGACGCGACGGCGGCGCTCGAAGAGTTGCAGGGCGAAGTCGTCGGCTTGCGGATTTTGGGCTCTTATCCGGCAGCCAAGTAGCCGGGTTAGAGTTTTGTGGTCGCCTATGACAGCCGTGTCGTATCAGATGTGAAGTTTCGGTGACGCTCCAAGGGCGCAGCGAGCGGCGCCCCTACAG
>DATEGW010000120.1:0-25270 GCA_035279845.1 Candidatus Acidiferrales bacterium
ACGCCGCGATAAATGGAACTTCGGGACGTCCGCGGCACACGAAGCTGACCCGTTACCGTTGCTCCCTTCCGGGCCTGGCGGGGTTCACGGGGAATCGTTGCACAGAGCCCGAAGTTCCACCGATCGTCAGCAGCACGCCGAAAAGTTTGGCGCACAACTGCCTCGGCAGTCTAGCATAGCGAATCGACACGCGGAAACAACGGCGATACTCCGCAGCGCAACGCAGTGTTGGATAATCAGCGATGATGTGGCGCAAACGCGTTCACAAAATCGAGCGCGTTGGGCGTTCCTAATCCTGTCACGTTGTCCCAGCCATGATCGGCGCGCAGCGAGGTGTCCGTTCCAAACGAAATCACGAACCAAGCGCCGTCTGATCCTTCGGCCAGTCCGCTCAAGAAGGGTGCGGAGGTCTCAGGCATCACCAATTGGTATGGACCTTCAAAGATTGTCTTCTTACCGTCCGTAATGATTCCCGCCGCATCGAGCGGCGACCCCTCCGGCACAATGTCGCTGATCGCACTCGAAGGCAAGTTGTAAATCGAACGCGCCGCTTGTCCGAGTGGGTGCCCCGCGTTCTGGTTAGTGATTGCCCACAACGATGAAAACATCGGACACGAAAGGCTCGTGCCCCCAATTAGCCCAACGTAGATGTGGTCTGCATCATTGTTGAAGCAGCTTGATCCCGTGCAAAAGATCTCAATCCCGGTCTGCGGATCCGCCACATACGAAATGTCGGGTGTCAATCGATATCTGCCCAGCAGTCCGCGCTGGAATGAAGGCTTTCGGAAGACCGAACTCACGCCGCCACCCGAGCCTCCGGAAAATCCCAGCCCGTCTGCCGGAGAACCGTCGGGAGGAACGAGTGGCACACTGTATCCCTTCTCATCGATCGGGAGCGTAATCTCGGTGAAATTATTCCCCCACCCGGTCTGAAATCCCAGCGTCTTGTTTTTATTGAGGAAGAGACTCGTGCCTCCGACGGCTGTCGCATAAGGCGAACTCGCCGGATAGCTCACGTCGGCGTATCCCTCGATGGGAGACCAATCGCCGTAGTCTCCAGTTGAAAAATTCACCGAGACTCCTTCCGCGGCTGCGAGCATCAAGGTTGCATCGAAAGGATCGTTCCCTGGTAGACCCTCTTGCGATTCCGGTCCGCCGTAGCTGTTCGAAATCACATTTCCCAGGTGATAATCCAAGGCATAGAGGACGGCCGCATTCAAATCATCGTCTTGGTCGGACGCGGCTTCGACCAGCGCGATATTAGCTCCCGGTGCCACTACATGTGCTGACTCCACATCGAGCGATGTCTCCGTAGCCCAGCCTTGGCAATTTGCCAGGCTCGCCGCGTCCGTCGGCGCACACGCTGTACCTAATGGATAGACGCTCAAATTGATTGGAGAAAGGCCGTAAGCGACTGCGTATGTGGTCGCATCTGTTTGAATCGTCGGCGAGCCCCAGGCGTCAACGATCACCACAGTTTGCTTTGAGCCATCGAGTCCCGCTTTATACAGCGCGTTGAAGTTGTACGCGGTCTGTAGATCGCTCGGTTGATATCCGCAGGGCGCCAAAGTTCCCTTTTCAGTGTTGGTGATAGGGGCACCGTATGCGTTTCCCACGTACGTCGCTTTCGGGCTCGCGCCGTCCGTTGTGAATTTCTCTACATCCACGCCTTGCAGACAATAGGGCGAAAAGTACGCACCATTCGGCGTTGCGGAAATGCGAACGGCAGGGATGGGCTTGCCGGTAGAGGGATCAAGCGGCCGAACCGCATGAGCATGCATTCGATAATCGGAAAGTCCGCCAATGCGCGAGACCAGTGCGCCGGCAAGTCCTTGCATCACAGGCGCAGCTGTATTGGCGCGATATGTTTTGCCGTTCACATTGAATCTATGAATCTCGATGCCGAATGCTCGTTGAATGTCGCCGATGCGCCCGGTTGCTCGAACATACAAATTACGACCGCCTACCGATTCAGTAGTCAATCCATGTGCAGCCACGAAGTTCTTCACCGCCGTCACATCGTCCGCGGTCGGAGCGAAATTGGCGTTTAGCTGCGCTGGCGTCAACCACTTCTGGTAATTCGGCGAATTCGGGTCGTATTGCTCCTCCACCAGTTGGCTCAACGATTCTCCATTGCGCAATTGAAGCCACAAATAGATCGTGATCTGCTTTGAGGCGTCCTCTGGACCGAGATCCGTCGCGTTCGATCCGAATCCTGCCCTGCTATTCGGAATTGTGTATTCTCTGCTGGTCTGGGCGGAAAGACTGAAGGCGGCACCCATGCTCAGCAAGATGGTCATCAACCCAATCGATGCAAAACGTGAAGCTTTCGTCACAGTGGCCTCCATCTGTGAGCCTCTGGAAAGAAGCGTTTGTTGGCCAGGCGATTGGATTTCCCCAAGAAAAGAGCTATGGAAGACGAGTCGGAAAATTCGGTTTGATGGGAGTCGTTCGAACTGCCAAAGCGATGGCTTTTGCACGGGCTGGACGGAAACAGCAATCACCGGCGATTGCGCCGCGAGTCTGCGACACCCCATGCGCAACTCCCCTTACGCAACAACGAACGCAAGTGTATTCCCGTCATAGTAGTCGCGTCAACGATGCGGCGCGGCCAGTCTTTTGCGCCGCGCTAAAATGGATTAGACACCTGGTGCAGTTGCCCGCCTCAAAATCCACGCTAGGCGTGTGTTAGTATGAAATCTCATCGATGATTATTTGTGAAGCGCCCCATGCGGCCCTTTTGCCGAAATAATTCGCCTTTGCGCTGTTTCCTCCCCGTTCTGTTCATATGCGTGCTCATGTCGGCTGGCGTTGCCGCACAGGCGGAATCGCCGCTAAGCAATGGCGAAACTCTGAATTTGTCTGCTGCGCCCGCCGAATGGCAGGGAGCCTTGCGAGAACTGTCCTCTCAAATACTGAAGCTTCTTCCTCCGGCTTCGAAAGTTAGCATCCTCGTGAAGAATATTTCCTCGCTCCCTCCTGACGACCTCGAAGCACTTGAAAGCGCACTCAAAGCGCAGCTTGCGGTTGCTGGAGCTCGTCTTGTAACCGCGACCGGTGCCGATACGACCATCCAACTCACAGTGTCGCAGGGCGTTGAGGGATACGTTGCCGTCGCAGAGGTAACAAGCAATGGTAATGAGCAAGTCGCGGTTGTGACGCTGCCTCATGTTGCAAAAAACGCATCGCAGACGGACGGCGTTCTGCTGGATGCGAAACTCATATGGCAGCAGCCCGCGCAAATTCTGGATTTTGCGTTGCCGGCCGCGCCGGGATTTTCCCAGAATATCTTGGCCGTTTTGGAGCAGAAACGGTTGGTGTTCTATTCGCGAGACCTCACGCCACAGTGGCAACCTGTGCGCGCATTAGAATCCCAATCTTCAGTCGCGACTCGCGACTGGCGAGGACATATCGAGGTCTCGCAAGGTGACTCCTCGGCCGATGCCAGGTGGCTAGGCAATGAATGCAAGGGCGACTTCTTGCGGCCCACTTCCGTCGCGTGTGCCGCGTCAGATCACAGGGATGATGCCTGGATTTCAGACGATTCGTCCGCGCCTTTTGTGCCTGCGAGCGGCGGCGATGCAGTAAGCATCGCATTACAATGCCGCTTCCAGCCGGTTGCACTCGTGACCGGTGGCGGCGATTGGACCCAACCTGATTTTGTTCAAGCATACGAACTTCGCACTTCAGGCAGCGACGCTCCGGCACCTTCCGGCAGTCCTATTAACTTCGGCGGTCCAGTAATGGCGATATGGCCCAGTGGCGCTCCAGGAATCGCGCGGGCAGTCGTACGAAATCTGCAGACGGGGAATTATGAAGCATACGTTATCACGGCGACTTGTAGTCAGTAGCGTCGCCCTCGCCATCGCTGCACTTGTGGCGCGGCCCGCAAAGCCGGCGCGCAGGCCGCATTATGGCGGCACGCTGCGAGTGGAGATCGGAGCAAGTGTCACTTCACTTGATCCAGCGGCAAAATCTGCTTCGAGCGAAGAAACGGCCGCGAAGCGCCAGATCGAATCGCTGATCTATGAAAATAGTAGTTCCGGCGGAACAACTCCTTCGGTCGCCGGATCGGGGCCATTTCGTATCTCGGAATGGGAACCTGGGAAACAGCTCACTCTGGTTGCAAATGATGATTATTCAGGCGGCCGTCCGTTTGTCGACGCCATTGAAATCGATATGGGCCGCAGCGTCCATGATCGTCTGACCGACCTCGAAGTCGGTCGTACGGATTTTTCTGAAATTCCTGCCGAAGATGCGCGGCAGGCCGCCGGCAGTGGCGTTCGCATTACCGCGTCACGGCCTGACGAGTTGCTGGCAATTGTAGTCTCTCCAGGTCACCCTGCCACATCTGACGCAAGGCTTCGGCAGGCAGTCGCTTATTCTCTCAATCGTGCGGCTATCGTCGATTTCATTTTGCAAAGAGAAGGTGAGCCTGCGGGCGGGCTACTGCCGCAATGGTCGAGCGGCACTGCGTTCCTCTTTCCTACAACTGCCGAGCCATCTCACGCGAAGGAACTTCGTTCGCAAATCGCAGGTTCGCCTTTGATTCGGTTGGGATATGATTCCGGCGATGTGCTGGAAGAGAGCATAGCGGACAGGATTTCAGTGGACGCGCGCGAGGTGGGAATCTCCATCGCGGATGCGCCGTTGCAGTTAGGCGCGAGCGCAAATAGAAGCGACGCACGGCTAGTACGGGTCAGCATGATTTCACCGCATCCCGCAGTTGCGCTTGCCGGGCTCTTAAGCGTGCTCAATCCGCTGGCTGGCTTGTCTACGGCGCTGCCGAGCGATGCGAGCTCCGCTCAAGAAATTTATACGGCTCAGCGGTCGGCAGTGGGCGGATTTTGGATCGTGCCCGTCGTTTGGGTGCCGCGTGTCTATGGTTTGAGCTCTCGCATACGGGACTGGCAAACGCCCGCGACGGGCGACACGTGGCCTTTAGCGAATGTTTGGCTGGACATGATTTCTTCCAGCGCTGCGAAGCAAAACTAGGCGACAGCACGAATAATCAATGACTTTCCGGGCCAAATTGTTCTTTGTGTTTACGCTGGCACTGCTGGTGTCGGTCGGCGTAATCGTTGCAGGCGCCACGATCAACGTCCGCAATTCTTTTGAGCAGTTGAATGCTGAGCACACTGACGCGCTCGTTGCTCAATTTCAGCAGGAAGTCGATAGGCGTAAAGCTGAGGTTTTGACTCGCGTCCACGGAGTTGCCGAAGACTCAGGCACCGTGACCATGGCGATGAACCTGGCTCGTCCCGGCGCCGACGTTTCCGTCTACGTCAATGACGCGCAGCAGGTAGCGAAAGCACATCAGCTCGATTTCCTGGACTTTCTTGCCGACGACGGATCGATCATCTCGTCGGATGAATGGCCTGCGCGATTCGGCTATAAGCTCAGGTGGGTGACGGAGCCCCAGGACTGGACTTCCGCCGGGGCATTCCTAACCAAAGTTGATACGCAGAACGGCTCACAAATCGGCCTGCTTTCGGTAACGCCGATCCGGGTCGGTGACAAAAATCTCTACGTCGTCGGTGGCGAACGCCTCGATAACAATTTCCTCTCGGAACTTGTGCTGCCGACAGGAATGCGTGCCCTGCTTTATCTCAATTTGGACCAGTCGTTCCAGGCGATCAATCTAATCGATGTCAACGGTCCGGTCGTGCAAGGCGACCCCTTCACGGCCACAGTCAATGAAGAGTTAGCGCGGCCTTCAGACCGAACGTTCAAGATTCCATATACTCCGGAAGCAGGTGCGGCGGAGGTTTTTCACGCGCTGCCGCTGCTCGGTCGCGACAAACAGCTTTTTGGAGTACTGCTCGTCGGAAATTCACAAAAGAACTTAGTCGCGATCGAGCGGCGCATTGCCTTGCTCGGAGCTGCCGTCGCTCTGGGCGGCCTATTTCTTGGCTTGCTGCTGAGTTGGTGGGCTGCCGCTCGAGTCACCCGGCCCGTTCGCAAACTTGCAGCTGGCGCGCAACGCGTTTCCCATGGCGATTTGCGCTCGCATGTGGAGGTACGCGGGCCGTCCGAGATGATCCAATTGGCCAAATCGTTCAACAGCATGACGGACCAGTTGAACGAGCAGCGTGAGCGCCTGGTGCAGGCCGAACGAGTCGCCGCCTGGCGGGAACTGGCCCGCCGCCTTGCGCATGAGCTGAAAAATCCGCTCTTCCCGTTGCAGACCACTGTCCAGAACATGCAACGCGCCAAGGATATGGACGCGCAACAATTCGAAGAAGTTTTTCGCGAATCGACGGGCATATTGCTGTCCGAGATCGATAATTTGAAGAAGATCGTAAGCCGGTTTAGTGACTTTTCGCGGATGCCGCAGCCAGAACTTGCCGCAGTGAACGTAAACGACCTGGCCCGCGGCACTGCCAAGCTCTTCGAATCTCAATTCAGCGCCGTAGGTCGTCCGCCTATCACATCCGAGTTGCATCTCAATCCCGAACTTCCCGTGATCGAAGCGGATTCGACTCTCCTCAAGCGCGCGCTCGAAAATCTGGTGCTAAATGCGATGGACGCGATGCCCGCGGGCGGCGTTCTCATGCTGCGAACCACTCCTCAAGATGGCGGCGTCCATGTCGAAATTTCCGATACCGGCACGGGACTAACGCCCGAGGAATGCGATCGCCTTTTCACGCCGTACTACACCACCAAGCAGCATGGAACCGGCCTTGGCCTCGCAATCGTGCAGTCCGTAGTAAGCGACCACGGCGGTCGCATCTCCGTTGAAAGCGAAACTGGGGTCGGAACTTCGTTCCATATCTTCCTTCCGATGAAGCCGCCACCGCGCCCTGCTGACCATGCATCTTCAAATGGCGACGGAGCGTAGCCATGCCTTCGAAGGCGAATATCCTGATCATCGACGATGATGCGAACACGCTAGCGTCGCTGGCGCGCGCATTTCGGCTCGCAGGACACGAAGCCACAGTTTGCGACAACGCCGCTCGCGCGCTGGAACTCGCAAAGACGCAGCGCTTCGATCTCATTCTCTCCGATGTGGTAATGCCCAATCGCGACGGCATCGCGCTTCTTGAAGATTTCAAGAATGCCGGCGTTTCGGCGCCCACGGTGATGATGTCCGGCCAGGCGACGATCGACATGGCCGTGCGTGCGACTCGGCTTGGCGCAATTGATTTCCTCGAGAAGCCCATTTCGACGGAAAAACTGTTACTCACGGTCGATAACGCAGTCCGTCTCTCTCGCCTCGAAGAAGAAAATCGTGACCTGAAGCGCCGCCTGGGCAAGCACCGCATCGTGTGGGCGAGTCCTGTGATGCGCGAAGTGATGGCGCAGGTCGAGCATGTCGCAGCGAGCGAAACGCGCGTCTGCATTCGCGGGGAGACAGGCACCGGCAAAGAGCTCATCGCCCGAACTCTACACGAGAAAAGTCCACGCGCATCGGGACCCTTTGTCTCGCTCAATTGCGCGGCGATTCCCGCGGAGCTTATGGAGTCCGAGCTGTTCGGTCATGAAAAGGGTTCGTTTACGGGCGCGGCCTCGCGCCACATCGGTAAGTTCGAACTGGCGCATCGCGGCACACTCTTTCTCGATGAAATTGGCGATATGCCGCTCACTATGCAAGCCAAATTGCTGCGCGTGCTAGAAGAAGGCGAAATCGAACGCGTTGGCGGCGGCCATCCTTTGACAATCGACGTGCGTGTCGTCGTCGCTACGCACCGCAACCTCGAAGAGCAGGTGCGCCAGGGAACCTTCCGCGAGGATTTGTATCACCGCATCTTTGTTTTCCCGATCGTACTGCCGCCCCTGCGCGAGCGTCACGAAGACATCCGCGTGCTCGTCGACCATTTTTCCAAGCAGCTTGCTGACCAGAACAATTGGAAGCCCAAGACCTTTTCCGCCGAGGCAATCGAAGCTCTGGAACAATATCCCTGGCCCGGAAACGTGCGCGAACTGCGCAACGTGGTCGAACGTGTTCTGCTGCTCTCACGCGGCGACACAATAGACGCCGAAACGGTCGACAGCGCCTTACCACAGCAATCGTATGTGGCTGCATCTTCGAGCGGATCGGGGCCAACGACGTTCGGTACCCTCATGCAACGTGCTGAAGCGTTTGAGCGCGAAACGCTTCTTGCTGAACTCAAGCGCAATCGTCATCACATGACGAAGACAGCGCGCGCTCTCGGGATGGAACGCAGTCACCTCTACAAAAAATGCCAGCAGTTAGGCATCGATCTGCGAGCACTTCGCGCGCCGGAATCCGAATAGCAAGAGCTATGCCGGGTGCGTTATTTGCCGCGATCTCAACACGAGAAACGATCCCATCGCGCAAAAGACCGCCGCATACGCAAAACCCGCCGTGACATTTACGCTCGACCAAAGCGCCCCGACGACGATGCTCGAAATCAAATCACCAATGCCGTTTGCCGTCGCAAGCACCCCGAAACCCGATCCGCGAATTTCAGCGGGCAGAATCTCAGATGCCGCGGATTTTTCCAGGGACTGTTGAAAAGCGTCGTGTATCCCGGCGATCCCGAAAAACAGAACGAACATCAAAACGGTTGGTTTGGCGAGCGCGAAGCCGGCGTATGCAGCCACGCCAACGCCGTATCCCAGCGCGAGCAAGTTCCGTTTTCCAATGCGATCGCCGAGCGCACCGGCGGGATAAGAAATCGCCGCGCTCATGAAATTGTGAAATGTGTAAAGCGCCACGGAGATAGCTGCTGCTCGCACTGCACCGTGCGTGGGTGTAAGAGCTTGCGTCGCCCGCAGGATCAGCAGCGTCGGTGCAAATGCCCCAACTCCGTGAGCGAAAATGCCGCCCAGCAAACGCCAATAATCCTTTGGAAGTTGTCGAAAGCTTGACGCAATGCTAGGCGCGCGATGTCCTTCCGCGCGTTTCGACGCAGGTACGAGAAAGCCGAACGCGACTGCCGCCATTAGTCCGGGCACCAGCGTCCACCGAATCGTCTCGCGAATACCAAGCGTGCCAACAAGCAGCATCGCGCAAAGCGGCCCGAGTACCGCGCCCAGCGTGTCCATCGCGCGCTCGAATCCAAACGCACGGCCCAGTTGTGCCGGCGCCACATTGTCTGCGAGCAGCGCGTCGCGTGACGGCCCGCGGCTGCCGCGTCCCATCCAGCCGAGCGCACGCAGCAGCAACACAAACGGCCAGCTTTGCGCGAACGCATAGCCGAACGTAGTAAACGCTGTCGCCAAGTAGCCTGTAATTGCGGTTGGTTTGCGCCATTGAGGACGATCGGCAATCCATCCTCCCGCCAGTTTCGCAAAGCTCGAGAGCCCATCTGAAATTCCCTCAATGATCCCGAGCGCAACCGGCGGCGCGCCTAGGCTCGCAAGAAATGCAGGCAGCAGGGAAGTGGCCGCTTCATGCCCCCAATCGGAGAACAGGCTCGCCAGCCCGATTCCCAGCACGCCGGTCGTGAACCAGCGCTTGTTACTTTGATGTGCAGCCTTGTGGTCGGAGTAGGCCAACGGAACTACATCCTAATGCGATTGCGCTCGTAAGTGAACCGCGCGTGTAAAATGATGAACCACGATTGTGAGAACCGTTATCCAGCGCGTCACGGAAGCGCGAGTTCGTGTCGATGGGCAAGTCGTCGGCGAAATCGGTGCGGGCCTTGTCGTCCTCGTCGCAGTTGGACGAGATGACGCAGCGACCACTCCGGCGATGATGGCTGAAAAAATCGGCAAATTGCGTATCTTCAATGACGGTGAGGGAAAAATGAATTTGTCTCTCGCAGATATTCGCGGCTCCGTCCTTGCCGTTTCGCAATTCACGCTATATGGTGACACGCACGGTCAGCGGCGGCCCAGCTTCATTCGCGCGGCGCCCGCCGACCAAGGACGCGCGGGATATGAAGAATTTGTACGTGCGCTTCGCGCATTGGGCTTACGAGTGGAGACAGGCATGTTTCAAGCGCATATGTCACTTGAGTTGGTGAACGACGGCCCGGTGACCATCCTGATCGATTCGTCGAAGCTTTTTTAGCCGGCGTGTGCGATCGCTAAAAATTCCTGAACGAGAGAATCTGTGCGAATTCGCTACATTGGCCCTGATGCGATCGAGGAGATGGCTCTATTCGGGCTGACGTTTCTTTGGCTACTCTTTGCGCTTATCTTTTTTGTTGGACGCCACGCGGCCGCCCCAAAAACGAAAACGACCGCCCGAAGCGGCACGTCCCGCATAGGAATCACGTTGCAGATGATCGCCTACGCGATTGTGTACGCGTTCGAGCGTCCGTATTTCACGCCGATCATCCCACTGTCGAAGCGAGCTGAGTCTGTTGTTCTCCTCTTGGCCACTGCAATCGGTGTTGCTTCCATTTGGCTCTGTTACACGGCAGCGCGCACGCTCGGTAAACAGTGGTCGTTAGTGGCGCGCATCGTTTCCGGGCACGAACTGATTCAGCAAGGGCCCTTTGCCGTGGTGCGCAATCCAATTTATCTCGCGATGTTCGGGCTATTGTTGCAGGCGGGAATCGTGGTTTCGGTCTGGCAGGCGATCGTGCCTGCCGGCATCCTATTTCTTATCGGCACATGGATTCGAATACGAGAAGAGGAAAAAATTTTGCGTCAGGAGTTTGGCGTGGCTTTTGATGAATACGCACGGCGCGTCCCCGCCTTCATTCCCGGGCTATTATAATGCGGTTGGGCCTGATTTGTGTGCCGTCTGCGACCACGTCATTGTGACGTGATTTTAGAAACGAAAGAGAAAGCCGATAGAAATTCGCGGTTGGCTTTGAATGCTGCCGCCTAGGTGCGTGATCACGTAATCTGCTTGAACAAGGCGAATGGAGAATCGCGGCGTAACCTTGATATCGAAACCTCCCCCAGCCGCCGCAGCAAAGCCCCACCTTTCGTCGGGAAAAGTGACGAGGAAATTGTTGCCGCTTGCTGTCACGGATTGTTTCGTTGCACCCGCTAGCACATGCACAAACGGAGCAATGCGCGAGTGTCCTGAAAATTCCGGCCCGGCCAGAACCAAGTATTGCCGCGTGCGCCCGTTTACGGGAAATCCGCTTGTTGCCAGGCCATAATCTCCGCTGGCGTCCACCCGCAGCGCAAGCGACGGACTGAACTGGCGCGATACCGAAGCCTCCCAACCATTGAGACGCCTGCGATCGGTGATCGTACTTGCGGGAACGTCACATGTGCCTAAAACAGGGCAGTAGGAAGGCTGAGCCACTACCGAAACCGGCGGCAAAAAGAAGGCGTCGCCAACAAAAACCTGCATTTTCTGCGCCAGAAGGGAAGATGGAGCTACGAAAAACAAAACTCCCAAAAGCATCGCCGCGAAAAATCCCCGCACCAGATTTCCTCCATGCAATTCTTGTGAACGTTTCGCGTCGTTGGGATGCGAGATGGGAGATTGATGTTGTCCCATGCGCACTAGGCTTCCGCTACGTCTGCGCGAGCTGAGGCGATTTTTTCGATGGTGGATTGGAGGCTCGGAGCGTCTTCCACGTTGAAGCAGCGCACAGACCGATCGATCTGCCGCAGCAGCCCGGACAAGACTTTACCCGGGCCGACCTCGATAAAGATCGTGACGCCCTGCTCGATCATTTCGCGAACCGAATCGAGCCAGCGAACCGGCATCGTGACCTGCCGAATCAGCGATTCGCGGGCCTCATCGCCAGATGTTTCGGTTTCGGCATCCACGTTCGTGATTACCGGAAACTGAAGAGTGCGAAATTTTGCCGCTCGCAAATCGGGCTCCAGGCGATGCTGTGCAGGCTGCATCAGAGCGCAATGAAATGGCGCCGAAACGGGCAGAATCACGGCCCTTTTCGCGCCGGACTGCGACGCAATCTCCACCGCCCGTTTTACAGCGCCCGCATGCCCCGAAACCACGGTTTGCTCGGGCGAATTGAGATTTGCCGGCGAAACAATTTCGCCTTGCGCGGCTTTTTTGCAAACTTCAGCCACGTCGGTGGGCGACAGTCCGAGAATCGCGGCCATCGCGCCTTCGCCTGCGGGAACAGCCTCCTGCATGTACTGCCCGCGTTTTCGTGCGATCTTCACAGCGTCAGAAAACTCAATCGCGCCGGCCGCCACCAATGCCGAGTATTCGCCCAGGCTGTGCCCAGCGGCGAAGTCAGGCGTGACACCCTTTTTCTCCAAAGCCCGCCATGCGGCGATCGACACCGTAAGAATCGAGGGTTGCGTGTTGGCCGTCAGCTTCAGATCGTCTTCGGTTCCTTCAAAGCACAATTTCGAAAGTGAAAAATCGAGTGCCGCATCTGCTTCGTCGAAAACGGCTTTCGATTCGGGAAAATTGGACGCAAGATCGCGTCCCATGCCGGGATATTGCGACGCCTGCCCCGGGAAAAGAAATGCTAGCTTGCTCATAGAGGTTGCGGCTTTGCCCCGTTCAACCGCGGGCGGGAACAGCGGCGGCTGCGGAGAGCTCCTGTTCAATTTTTTCGTTCATGCCGGACCGGCACAACTCAGCGGCAACGCGAACGGCATTTTTGATCGCATTCGCATTCGAACGGCCATGACCAATGATGGTAACGCCTCGAACGCCGAGCAGCGGCGCACCGCCATATTCGGAGTAGTCGGTCCGTTTGCGAAACGCGTCGAATGCCTTTTTCGATAGCGCATACCCGATCTGCGATGCGATGCTGCTTTTGATCGCTTTCTTCAGCATCCCGCCGATGTGCTCCACTAATCCTTCGCTCAATTTCAGCGCGATGTTGCCGGTAAAACCGTCGCAGACAATCACATCCACATTGCCGCGAAAAACATCGCGCCCTTCTATATTCCCCACGAACTGTAGCGACGTTTGCTGCTTCAAAAGCGCAGCCGTCTCGCGCGTCAGGTCGTTTCCTTTCACGTCTTCCTCGCCTATCGAAAGCAGAGCCACGCGCGGCTTGCGTACGCCCCACAACGCACGATAGTAAATCTCGCCCATCACGGCGAATTGCTCGAGATGCAGTGGCTTGGAATCCACGTTCGCGCCCACATCAAGCATCACCGAAACTTTTTCCTTAATGTTCGGAAATGCCCATGCCAGAGCAGGCCGATCCACGGAGGGCAATGTCCCAAGCACAAACCGTGCCACCGTCATCGCAGCGCCCGTGTTGCCTGCGCTCACTAACGCATCGGCTTTAGCATCTCGAACTAGGCGGGCAGCTACGTGCAGCGAGCTGTCCTTTTTCCGCCGGAACGCGTGTGACGGAGAATCCGTCATCGTCACCACGTCCGTCGCTGCGGCAACCTCGATCGGTAGACTTCCGAGTCGCACCCGGCTCAGTTCGGCCCGTACCTTATCTTCGATTCCTACCAGAATGACGCGAACGTCCGGAAACTCGCGAGCCGCGAGAACCGCTCCTTCCACCTCAGCCCGGGGCGCATGATCGCCCCCCATGGCATCAAGAGCTACGGTAATCATGATGGCACCGATAACGGAAAGGTCAGACGAGGGAGAACTTAGGCCGTCTTTGAACTCGTGTCAATCACTTCGCGGCCTTTGTAGTAGCCGCACTTTGGACACGCCCGGTGTGGGAGCTTCCGTTCGTGGCAATTCGGGCATTCGCCGAGTGAAAGCGGGCGCAGGTGATCGTGCGCGCGGCGGTTCGACGTGCGTCTCTTCGAATGGCGTCGCTTTGGATTGGGCATTCCTTCTCCTCTGAACAGCCGCACTTCAAGCGGCTGGTTTGTGCCCGATTCTCTAAAAGGGCAGCGTATAGTCTAGCGTTTTATTGCTTTTTGAACCAGTCCTGCTTTAGTCGCGCCAGCGGGGCAAGGCGCGAATCGGAAGCATTCTTTTCGCAGCGGCACTCTTCATTGTTCAGGTTTGAGCCGCAATGCGGGCACAGGCCGCGACAATCGCTTCGGCAGATCACCTTCATCGGAAGGGCAAGGTTTACCTGCTCCGCCAGGATATCGGCCAGAAAGAGCCCGTCTCCCTCAAAAAAGGCAATTTCCGTATCATCCAGATTGAGATGAACTTCTTCCTCGACCGCGATCGACGTCATGGGGCGGTAATAAAGGTCGAAATCCCGCGAAATTTCCTCAACCACCGTGTCCAGGCAACGCGCGCAGACGAGTTCGACTCGTGTATGCAAGTTCCCGTAAATCCGGATCTGATTGTCCACAAGTTCTGCTGTTGCACGCACTTCCAGCGGGTCAACTTGGCGAAACTCGGCCGAATGGAAGTCCAGCGTACCCGGCGCGTAGCTCTTCCGGATGCGCTGCTTTCTTACGGCGAGTTCATTCACGTCGAGAAACATACGGTTTTCAGACCCGTTTCGGTCCGGAATTTTCATTATATGTCCCTCACTCCACATGTCAAGGAACGCGCCCATTTTCGTTCGCGCGCTGACACTAACTGATACTAACAAAGTGCCGCATCGCCGGCTCCCGCGACGTCCGGCGTCAACAATTCGCGCCACTGCCGAAGCAGAAAATGATCCGTCATTCCGGCGATATAATCGCAAACGACTCGCGCGCAGGACGTCTGTCCGGCCTGATTTGCATAAGGCTCCGGCATCCGCTCCGGATGATCCAGAAATAGCTGGAAAAGCGCGTCCAGCGCCTCAACCGAACGATTCCGGTCCTCTACGATCGCTTCGTGCGAATAGATTTTCGCGCTCAGGAACCGCTTCAGAAGCGTATTTTGCTCAGCTGCTGCCGGCGAGAACCCTGCAAGTCGGCTCGGCTGCCTACGAACATCGTCGACCGTTCGTACACCGCTCGCCTCGAGCGCATGTTCTGTGTTTTCGATCAAGTCGGTTGCAAAGCTATTAAAAACACGCCTCAGCGCCTCGTTAAACCGTAGCTTCGTCGCGCCATGGGTATGCGTACGCATGACGCTATCCCACGCCTCCCCAAATATCGGCACATCGCTTCGCAGTGCCTTCAGGTCCAACAAGCGCGCCTCAAAGGCGTCGTCCAAATCCGCCGTGTTGTACGCAATTTCGTCCGCCCAGTCGATCAATTGTGCTTCTAGCGGCGGTCGCTGATCGAGCAAGTATTCCCCGAGCTCCGGAAACTCTTCCGCCGAATAGTCTCGCGAATGCTTGACGATCCCTTCGCGAACCTCAAACGTAAGATTCAAGCCGGGGAAATCCAGATAACGCTGCTCGAACTGCTCCACAATTCGCAGCGCGTGCAAATTGTGATTGAAGTAGCCGCCATGCTCCCGCATCCGCGCGTCGAGCTTGCGCTCCCCCGCATGCCCAAATGGCGGATGCCCAATATCGTGAACCAGTGCCAGCGCCTCGGCTAAATCCGAATTGAGCCGCAGCGCTCCGGCGACCGTCCGCGCAACTTGCGCCACTTCCAGAGTATGTGTCAGCCGGTCGCGAAAGTGATCCGAAAAGCGCGCCGTAAATACTTGGGTCTTCGCCTCAAGCCGCCGGAACGCCCGCGAATGGATAATGCGGTCGCGATCGCGCGCGTAGTCGTTTCGGTATGGGTGCTGCGGTTCGGGGAAGCGCCGTCCGCTGGTCTGCCGCACATCCATGGCATACGGTGCAGAAGGCGCTGCTTCGATTTCGGTCAACGAACGCTCCGGCGCCATCATAAACCACAGAAGGACACAAACGGCGGCCTCTGCGTAAAAAAGCCCGGGAATTTTGCGGACGCTACTTAGGACTTGCCCGGCAGCATGGAAAGATCCTGATCCGCCCGGTCGGCGATCGGCGTGTCAGGATAATCCGTCTTGATCTGACCCAGGAGCTTGGCGGCCTGCGTCGGGTCGCTCTTCTCGTAATGCTGCGCCAGAGCCAGCATCGCCACTGGCTTTGGAACAAGCACCGCCGGCTTATCGATCAGCTGCTGATAGAGCTTTACGGCTTGGTCGCCTTGACCTGTACGGTCATAGATCTGCGCAAGCTCATAACGCGCCATCGCCGCGAAATTCGCATCGCCGCTCTCAGATAACTGCTGCAGGAGCCGCTTCGCATCCTCATCCTTGCCAATCTTTTCGTCGGAGACGGCGGCAAAATACTTTGCAAGCTGCCCATCATTGGTATGCGGATATTGTGACGCCACCGCGGCGAACTTGCTTGCCGCATCGGTGTACTTAGCCTTGTCATCAGGGAATGTCAGTTGGCCCGCCGGTGCTGGCGGCTGTCCTGCCGTGGGCACAGGGGCCTCAAACGACGCCATTGCCGTGGCGAATGCCGCCGATGACTTAGTGTCCTGCCGCTGCGAATACCACCGCCAGCCGAGTACGCCTACCGCCACCACAAGGACGGCGATCAGCAACCCGGTTGTAAGCCCCTGATGCGAAAGGATCGCCTCTGCGCCGTGCGCGATTGTCTCGCGCACTTCATCCGTCTTCAGTTCTTTCCTGGAAATATGCGCCAACGTACCACCTCAAAATCGAAAGGGATGCACCTATGTTAACACAGGCCGCCTCGGCAGACCTCGACCATGACCGTCCATACACTGGATAAGGCCTCGGCGCGGTGACCGCAGGATTGCCTGCGGTTCTGCCCCATTCCGCACGCCCGGAACGGGTCCTTCAAAGGAACGAAGGGGAACTAGACCTTCGTCACGTTTTCAGCTTGAAAGCCCTTCGGTCCTTGCTTGACCTCGAACTCCACAAGCTGGCCCTCGTTCAACGACTTATAGCCATCCATCTGGATAGCCGAGAAGTGAACGAAGACGTCCTCCCCAGACTGACGCTGGATAAACCCGAACCCCTTCGAAGCATTAAACCACTTGACCACACCCTGTTCTCGAGCCAAAGGTTCTACTCCTCTTCGGATGATCTCCCGATTCAGGTGCGTGTATGCGCCAGTACGCCACCACGAAAAAGGCTCGCCTTGACAAGAGCCTGTTAGTAGCGCACGGAATACAGCACCCCATCAGCGGCGGGATTCTGGCACGAAACCCCTTTTATGTCCAGTATTTGCGGGCTACTCTTCGTCGCCGTCAGAGGCTCCAAAGGTCTCGCCCGTGTGGCGGAAGAGCAGGTAGGCGCGGATGAAAGGATCGATGTCGCCATCAAGAACTTTTTGCACGTCGCCGCGCGAGAACTTGGTTCGATGGTCCTTAATCATTTGATATGGCTGCATCACATAAGAACGTATCTGGCTGCCGAAGCTGATCTCCGGTTTTGACGCGTCGAGTTTGTGGGCCTCCTCGCGCCGCTTTTCGAGCTCGCGTTCGTAGAGTTGCGATTTCAGCAGCTTCATCGCCAGTTCGCGATTCTTGTGCTGGCTGCGCTCCACCTGGCACGCGACTATAATCCCGGTCGGGATGTGCGTCAGCCGGACGGCCGTCTCTACCTTATTTACGTTCTGGCCGCCCTTGCCGCCGGCCCGGAACGTATCGAGCTTGATGTCGTCCGGCTTTATGTTGATCTCGATGCGGTCGTCAATTTCGGGAATTGCAAATACCGAAGCGAACGACGTGTGCCGTCGCGCCGCCTGGTCGAACGGCGAAATGCGCACCAGTCGGTGGACTCCGTTTTCGCCGGCCAGCATTCCGTAGGCATTCTCGCCTTCAATCTGCGCAGTGGCGGACTTGATGCCGGCTTCTTCGCCGGGCGTCGAATCGAGCACGTTGGCGCGGAAGCCTTTTCTCTCCGCCCATCGCAGATACATGCGCAGCAGAATTTCTGCCCAGTCCTGCGATTCCGTTCCGCCGGCGCCCGGTTTGATCGTCAGGATCGCATTCAGCCGATCGCTTTCGCCCGAGAGAAAGGTGCGTGTTTCGAGGACCGAGACGTATTCATCCGCTGAGGCGAGCTCTTTTGAGATGTCGTCGAGGATCGCGTTGCGCTGCGCGCTGTCGCTTTCCTCCTTGGCGATACCGAAATACGTTTCGATGTCGCTCGATTTGGCGTCGAGCGCCTTTCCGGCGTTTACCCGTTCTTCAAATTGTTTGCGTTCTTGAAGAATGGCCTGCGCTTTGGCCTGATCGTTCCAGAAATCCGGCGCGCTTACTTTTTCTTCGAGCTTCGAGAGTTCTTTCTGCGCGAGGGACGCGTCAAAGATAACTCCGGACAAGCTCCATCCGCTTCTGGAGCCCGCCGTAACGCTGCTGCAAATCTTCAATATGTTCAGCCATGGTTTTTCTTAGGTCGCTCGATTAGAGAATCGGTATTTGCGTTCTGACGATTCAGTTTAGCAAATCGCTTTCACATTCACCTGAACTCGTTCAGTAGGGCACGGAATTTCGATTCGGCGAAATTGGCGGCGTAAATGCCAACCGGGGCCTCTCTCGACTTGAATCCGTCGTCGGGCCCTTGTCCTTATCATTGCCCCACGTCCAATAGAGGCCAAGATAGGCGTAGTTTTCGGCCTGACCGGCAACAGTATGGCCGTAAGCGAAGAGCAGTTGGAATCCGGGATTGCGAAAATAGTAGTAGCCGCCGAGATCGATTAGAGCGGAGGCTCGGTTTTGTGGCGCGGCGTCGCCTTCGCCTCCATGTGAGAACACTTCGCCGCCAAGCGTCCACTTCTTGCCAATGTCGCGTTCCAGCAACCATCCTCCAAACGTGTAATTCTTGAATCCTGGTGCCGGATTAATCGTCTCGCCCACGCCGCCATAGGTCGTCCACGTTCCAAAGCTCTTTTGCAACCAAACCGGCAGCCGCGCCCATCCTCTTCCATTGCCCAGTCCTTTCGCCGGATTTCCCGAAGGCACTTCGAACATCGTAAACGTCCCAATCATCGGCCGGTATTTCGTCTCTTTCAGGTATCGATACTTGGCGCCGAGTTCGATATCGCCCAGCCCAAACTCCCGCGATCCGTCTGCAGGGAAGATCGCCGCCGCCGGCACCACGATGTGCAGTTGCAGATTCGGCAGCGCACCCCAGTTGAATTCGGCGGCTGGTCCCGCCGTATCCATTTCTGGCGCATGGCCGTCCGCATTACCAAATGTGTAGAACTCAAAATGCTGAAGATCCACCGGCTCGGGATCGTCTGTCTGGAACGGCGGCCCGGCGAAAAGCAGCCGCGGCGAAGCGAAGAATGCCAGCAGGATGATAACGTATCGAAGTTTCATCGCCTTCCCCAAAGCCGTGGTCATATGGCGGCGCAAGAATCGTCGCATGGTGCCGGTTTTCTCCTTTACCTCCTCAACGTCCTCTGCCTCCTCCACCTCCCAGAATCAGTTTCTGTACCCTCCAATTCAACAACTCCGCCACATACAAAGTATTCTCGCTCGGGCACGCAATCTCATGAATCCACCCAAACTCTCCCGGCTGCTTTCCCGATTTCCCCAGCCAACCAAGCACCTTCCCATCCAGGCTCAACTTGTAAATCCTTCCCGGAAACGCATCAGACGTATACAGCACCTGATTCGGCCCCGGCGTGATGCACAGCGTCCACGGAGCGCCGGGCGCCATCGTCCCGGTCGTCGCCGTCGGCTTGGCGCCGATCGCCGGACGCGCATCCGGAGGCGCCGGCACATCGATCTTGATCTGCCGCAAAAAATTCCCGTCGCCGTCAAACACCTGTATCCGCGCATTGCCGCGATCCGCCACATAGACATTTCCCTGATTGTCCACGGCAATGCTGTGCGGCGTGTTGAACTGTCCCGGCCCGCTTCCCGGTTCGCCCCACGATTTCACCCAATCGCCGTTCTTGTCGATTTTCGCCACGCGCGAATTGATGTACCCGTCGCTGATGTACGTGTTCCCCGCTTTGCCCCACGCCATGTCCGTCACCTGTCGGAACATTCCATCCACCGGCGGCAAAGGCGGCCTCGGATGCTTCAGCGGCCCCGTTCCTTCGTCAGACGCTTCCTGCTTCCGCCCAAACACCATCATCACGCGTCCCGCCTGATTGAACTCGATCACCATGTCCGAGCCTTTATCCGCCGCCCAGATGTTGTCGCGCGGATCGATCCGCACCGAATGCGCAAACGACCACGCATAAAGATTGTGTCCAATCTCCCGCAAGAATTTCCCATCCGGCCCAAACTCCAGCAGTTGCGCCGCCGCCGCGCCATAAGCCGGCCCGATAGTATTCCCCCGCGAAAACACATACACGTCGCCCTTAGAATCCGTCGCCACCCCCGCCACTTCGCCCAAATACACATCCGCCGGCATCTTCAAAAAGTCCGCCACCGCCCGAAACTTTATCTCCGGCACATTAGTGCTTTGCGCGCCCTGCGCCACTGCATTCGCATCCTGTGCCTTGGCCGTAGAAGCCGCCGCAGCCGCCATAATCACGACCGCCGCCAGAATCACCGTTGCTGTCGCGACCGCCAATCCCGCCCCCAAAATAGTCCTCGTCCGCATCGCCACACCTCCTGATTCCAAACCGCACCTTCGCGCCGCGAATAATATGCCGCTTCGCCTCTGGACACAACGCAGCACACCGTGGCGCAGCCACTCCTGTGTTCAGTCTCATGACATCCTTTACAGAGTGTTATCACGACATGCCTTACACTTTGCGGGAGCGAAGGGCGATGCGGATTCGGATTGGCGGCCCTCACGTATCGGCGGGTGATTTTAATACGTTGATTTGGTGGCGAGGATTCGCGGCAGAAGAAACTCCTGGAGGCGCTTACTGGCTTCGACGGCTATATTTTCAATCTGGATAGCCATGTGCGGTCCAGCCATACGTGCGACTTTTCCCGCAGTAAGGATAGGCGCTACGCTGTTTGGCAGAGAGATGCGGAGTGTGACAGGAGATTCCACAGCGAAGCACCGGGAGGTGCGAACAAGAACGCCGTTCAAGCTCATATCGATCGTTTCGCCGTCGAGTATTTCGTCGTTCCGTGCCACCTGCACGGGGCAGCTGACAACTACCCGTTGATAGCGACGCTTCTCTTGTTGGAATGCGCTGTGTGCGGCGCGCGCCAAGTTCAGCAACCGCTGTTTGTTAATTGGTTTGAAGAGAAAGAAGTTGGCGCCTGCCTCAAACGCTACGCTCAGCAGGGTGGGATCCTCGTCACCCGTAATGATCACAACCGGCGTCTTTTGGTTCGGTCCGGGAGCACGAATCATCTTTGTTAGCTCGATACCATTGGGAGCGGGCATATTGATATCAAGGAAAATGGAATCGAATTTCCGGCGGTGCAAAAGCTCGGCGGCTCGGGCACTGTCGGTCAAGATTGACGTCTCAACATCGGCCGAGCGCAGGATTGCCTGAATCAACTGGCAGGTTGGCAAATCATCGTCTACGATAAGCGCTTGCTGTGGCATTCGATTCTCCGTCTGACCCGTTTCACAATGCAGCGACTGCAGGAAACACCCGGATGCTACGGCGCGTCGAGCACATCGCGCAGCTTGCGAGCCAGATTGGCTTCGGAAAAGGGCTTCTCCAAAAGGGAAATCCCCGAATCCAATACGCCATGATGAACAATTACGTCGTTGGTGTAACCGGACATATAAAGAACCCTCATGGCGGGGCGCTTGAGGCTCAAATAATTGGCCACCTCTCGCCCGCTCAATCCCGGCATGACCACGTCCGTAAGCAGCAAGTGAATCCTCTGTTGCTCGCGTTCGGCCACCTCGATCGCGTCGGTTCCATTCGCCGCGTCAAATACGGTATACCCGTTCTTTCTCAGCAGCGCGCAGGTGAGCGCTCGCAATGGCTCGGCATCCTCCACGAGCAAAATTGTTTCGGAGCCGCGCGGAATTTTTGATCCGCTCGATGGTTCCGGCAGTGGGCTGGCGGGCTCATCGGCTCGCGGCAGGTAAATCTTGAACGTGGTGCCTTTTCCTACTTCGCTGTACACCCAGATATAGCCCTCGCTCTGCTTCACGACTCCGTATACCGTGGACAAGCCAAGGCCGGTTCCCTTGCCCTTTTCCTTTGTGGTGAAAAAGGGCTCAAAGATTCGAGCCTGAGTCTTAGCGTCCATTCCCATCCCTGTGTCGCTGACAGCAATCAGGACGTAACGCCCGGGCGAGACGGCGGGATGAGTGCCGCAGTACTGTTCCTGAAGAATTATGTCCGCGGTTTCGATGATTAGCTTGCCGCCCGTGGGCATCGCATCGCGCGCGTTGATCGCCAGGTTCATCAATACCTGCTCGATCTGACCGGGATCCGCTTTCACGTGGCCGACCACGGGATTGGTGGTGCTGATGAGCTCGATATCCTCACCCAGCATGCGCCGCAGCAATTTGTTGAACTCCGCGACGAGTGCATTGACATCGATTATCCTCGGTTGGAATATCTGTTTCCGACTGAATGCAAGCAGTTGCCGCGTGAGGGATGTTGCGCGGATTCCGGCTTGCTTGATCTGCTGTAGATATTGGGATTTAGGATCTTCTGCCGACGTGCCATCCAGTGCGAGGTCGCCATATCCGAGGATTACACCCAGCAAATTGTTGAAGTCGTGAGCAATACCCCCGGCCAACACGCCGACGGCTTCCATCTTTTGGGAAGCGATCAATTGGTTTTCGAGGCGTTTACGTTCGGTGACGTCCTGAGCGATTCCGAAGATCCCCAGAACGCTCCCTTGGTTGTCTTTGATTTGACCGGTGCTCAAGGATATTTGGAAGTCACTGCCGTCCTTCCGCTGGCAGAAACATTCGCCTCTCCATTCGCAGTCCGAAATCGTTTTATTCTGAATTTCGTCACCCAGGTCCGGCGAATTGCTCTTTGAAATCAGAGCGGTTCGAAAGGGCTGACCGATAAGTTCTTCGGGCAGGTATCCCGTCGCTGAAAGGAGGGCGTGGTTCGCGAATGTAATGCGGCCGTCGGCGTCGGCGGTAGCCATTAGATCCGCGCTGTTTTCCACGATCTGAGCCAGACGGCATATGCGCTCTTCTGCGCGCTTCCGTTCTGTGATGTCAAGTTTGATGGCAATGAAGTGCGTAATGTCGCCGCACGAATCCTTTACAGGAGTGATCGTCATCTCTTCCGGATAAAGGCTGCCATCCTTACGGCGATTCAACAGCTCGCCTCGCCATTGCCGCCCCGAGAGAATCGTGGTCCAAAGGTCCTTATAGAAAGACTCGGGTTGGTGGCCGGATCTCAACAATCGGGTGGTGCGTCCGACTGCCTCTTCTCTGGAATAGCCGGAGAGTTGCTCGAACGCGGTATTCACCCAAATAATGAGCCCGTTGCGCTGAGTGATTATGATTGGATTTGCGGCTGCCTCTAGCGCCGCTACTTGCAATGAGGCCAGCCGATTGTCCTGCTCTGGCTTATCTATGGTTGCGTTTTTCACGTCAATTTCTCCGCCTTTGGCGCGGATGGGAGCGGTTCCCCCAAGTAATCCGGAGGGTGAGTCCGGCAATCCCGGCCGGACGATACTAAATATTATCTCGCCGGCAAGTTGACCGCCGATTCCATCGCTTCCGTTAGTGCTGCTTTGGTTACGGGTGTCCCGAAGGCCGAGGTCTAGGGCGCTGTTTCTTGTGCGTCCTCTGCCTCGCCTTCATGCGCGGGTTTCGCGCGAGCGCGATTTTCTGAACGCAAGGGTTTTTATGTCGCCAAACGCGACACTTCACGCCAAAATTGCGCCACTTAGGCCAGCATAATGCGCGCTTTCGCTACAATTGGTGTCGCGTCGCGAAACGCCGGAACAGGAAAATATGTTCTCTCTTAAAGTACTTGATTTTTAGTAACGAGTGTGTTATCATCGCTCGATGAATGCGGCCAGTTGAACTCAAAGCAAGCGCCGGCAGCCGGGGCTCCACGAGTCACAAGTCAGGGCCTCGCGTTCGCCAATCGCACAATTTCTAATCGACCGAACGGCGATTAGAAATCGACCTAAAGCCTGTGCTCTCAATAAAATTTCAATTTCTAATCGACCGAAAAAGGGCATTTTTCCGAAACCTGACACCCAACACCTGCCTGCCCACGTCGTTTGGGCCGGAAACCCCAAACCCGCTGTTCTAATCGCAACTCGAAAGAATTAAAAACGGACGTAACTCCATGAAAACAAAAGGAGGGACACGGTTCTAATCGCAATTGCCAACGGAGGAAAGCGAAAGGGGCGAAAGCCCCTTCGCCCGCCCGCAACTCGCGGACGGGCCCCAGGGATGACGAACTCAAAAAAACAGCGTCAGGAGGCGGAGGCGGCTTTGCGGGCGACCTCGTCTTCGTAGGTGGGGCCGTAGATCGAGGGGACTTTGCCGCCGGCGGCGCGGATGTGCGCAGAAAGTTGGCCGCGGTGATGAATGGAATGGTTGAGAGCGAAATTCACCCAAAGGACGGCCGGCAGCTGCATCATGCCGCGAAAATCGACAATCTGAGCGAGCTTTTCGAGCGGCAGAGCCTTCAAATCCGCCAAACTCTTTTCGACTTCGGTCTTGTACCACTGGGAAACCTCGGACGGCGTTTTCAGCGATTCGGGAACGCTCTCGCTGAAATCGAACTGGCCGCTGACGCAACCGCGGAGAAAGGCGAGTTCGGCGCCCGCGATGTGTTTGGCGAGGTCGATCGAGCACATGGATGCTTCGTCGGGCTTGTAGCCGGTGTTATTGGCCGGGATGGCTTCGATCACGCGCTGCGTGGTCTTGGCTTCGTGCTCAAGAGTGCGAAGCGCAACTTGTTGCAGAATTTGGACCTGCTCGTTTGTCATTTGCATTGGGCGTTCTCCTTCTGAGTTGAACGAATCTGTGGGGTCGCCTGATTTGGCGGACCACAAGCGTAGCAGGTCTGGGGAAAAAGGCAAAAGGGTGGCTTCAACCGGAGTGGGGAACTCCGGCGTGAAAGAGCCCATAGCTAAGAGTGGCTGTGCCATCACGGCCTGGGGTAGAATTTGTGCCTCTCGTTGGGGGCGCGGGTCAAGATGCCAAGGACGAAGGAACTTACGGTAGCGATTCAGGATCGGCCGGGGGCGCTGGGAAAGTGCCTGTCGATTATGGCGGAACGCGGCGTGAATATTATGGCGTTTCAGTCGTATGTGGAAGAAGGCGAGAGCCTTGCGCGGTTTCTCGTAGACGATGTGGCGGCCGGAACGAAGGTGCTCGGCGAGCACAGCATGATCTTTGAAGTGACGGAAGTGGCGACAGTGCGACTGGCACATCGTCCGGGAGAACTGGCGCGCGCGGCGGTGAAATTGGGCGAAGAGAAGATCAATGTGAATTATTCGTATTCGGGCGTCGAGCCGGGATCGAAATTGGCGGTGGCGGTGTTTGGTGTGGACAATTTGGCGAAGGCAGTGGCTGCGCTGGATGCAATTGCGGCGAAGGAGCCATGAAGCTGAGGTTGCGCGCGTTCGTGAAATTGACTTAAATCTGTAAGTTCCCTAACCTAAATTACTCACGAAAAGTGCCGCTGCCGATTGAGCAGATGCGCGCCGCGTGTGTTCTGAGAGGATCGCGAAAAAATGGCTGATATGAAGTTGACGACGCGGGCGGAGGATTTCTCCGAGTGGTACAACCAGGTGGTATTGCGCGCGGAGC
>DATEGW010000121.1:0-9324 GCA_035279845.1 Candidatus Acidiferrales bacterium
AGGCTGGAGGATACAGGACCGCGCGCTTTTATCTCATGCGGCAAATAGTTCACATGTTTTACGCGATGGTTTACACACAGATTGGAACGGCAGGCAAGCCGGTAGATGCCGATGCGCCTGTGCCCGATTTTCGCGACTTTCACGACCGCATCTGGACCGGCGAAGTCACTTTGGACGCTCCCGAGGCCAAGGTTCAGTTCGGCAGAGTTCACATGAAACAGCTTTTGGAGAATGCACAGACACAGCGTTTTGAAGACGCAATTCGCATCATTACCGAGAATTCGCGAACGGCAACGGTGTCTTAGCGAAGACTACTTATCGGTGTTTTGGTTTGCTTTTCTGTAGCGGCCGACTCGTTTTGCAGTCGGGCGTCTTTGCTTGTGGCCTCTATGTTTTGGCGCCGGCGTCTCGCCGGCGGATTTGACCTAATTATGGCTCGGCATGTCGGAAGGAGCACCGAAAATTGAGCGACTCAAATCTCAACGGTCGCCGTGCCAAAAACAAACTTCCCGTTTCGGTCGCGGCTGTTTTGATTGGCTTTGGCCTCGCCCTGCAATGGATTGAATTTCTTTTCGCGCGCGTCGCCGCGCACAACGCGTGGCTTTTTACCACGCTATTCGGCGAAATCTGGAATATCATCGACCTGTCGCCGTCGGTGACGCAATGGCATCAAAACTTGTACTGCTGGCCGCTGTTGCTCGTGATTATCGGCGCCGTGATTCTTTTTTCACGCTGCCGAGAGGTGCGCTCACAATGAAACGCATCGTCCTAAGAGGTAGTCATCTGCGCCTGGTCAACGTTCAGTGGAGCACTCGTTTGAGTTCGAGAACCAAATCACAAAACCGTCATCCTGAGGGACGCGAAGCGGCCCGAAGGATCCCTCTTGCTCCTGCATGTCTTCCGAAAACGACATTATTTCTTTGCGATCCCGACAAAATCTTGTAGAAAACCAGACCCAATGCCCAGACCTCGCAGCGAAAAGTCCCATCAAAAAGTCCTCGAAGCTGCCGTTCACCTTTTTTCCGAGCAGGGAATCGATGCCACCAGCATGGACGCGATCGCCGCGCGCTCTGGCGTCAGCAAAGCCACAATTTACAAACATTGGCCCGATAAGGACGCACTCGCATTGGAGGTCCTTGTCTGGCTTTATCGCCTCGACGAAGAGTTGAAGCCTGTCGAGTATGGGAATCTGCGCGACGATCTAATCGCCGCCCTGGACTACCGCCCTGCCGAGCATCATCCAAAGGAACGGGAACGCATCATGCCGCACCTGATCGCCTATTCCGCTCGCAATCAGGCTTTCGGAAAGGCGTGGCGGACCAAGGCGGTAAAACGCCATACGGCTTATCTCTCGCATGTTCTGCAGGCTGCCATTGAGCGCGGCGAGATCGACCGCGATCTCTCGATGGAGGTCGCCGTCGCGCTGCTTTTCGGCCCCATGATGTACCGCCAGATGTTCATCGCCGGCTCCCGCGACGAAAAAGCGCCGCCTGCCTTCATCGCGCAGATCGTCGACGCCTTCGTCCAGGCCTTCGCAGCAACTCCGCACGCACTCAGCACAAGCGTACGCCGGCCAGTCCCCATCCGCCGGGCCCAGTAAATGCTATGGAAAATTTCTGCAGTGCGATTAGCGAGCGGCGCTCGAATGCCGGGATTTCGGCATCTTGCCGGACATGAACAGCATGGGCGAGACTTTGAAGCGTTCACCGAGACGGAAAGCCTGGTCCATATTGATTCGGCGGTCGCCATTGAGGATCGCGGATACGCCGCTCTCTCCTCCGAGAAGTGCGGCAAGGTCTTTCTGACGCAGATCGTTCGCTGACATCAACTCCGCAAGGATCTCAGCTGGCTCGACGTTTTCAATCGGATAGCGTTCGTCTTCGTATTTCTCGACCAAAGCGGCCAGTAAGTTGGCGTATTTCCTGTCTTCCGCGGTCGCACGGTCCAGCAATTCCAGTTCGGTGAGGACCGCGGTGTAATACTGATGCTGCGCCTCGGACGCAATCACGGTGGGCGCCGGTCGATCCAATTTATATTTTTCGAGTACAGTCATTTGTAGTCCTTCTTGTCGTAATCTTTGTGCTTCATAACGTCCGTGACGATCACGCTTATCCAGTCGTCCACGATGGTCTGAATCCCGGCATTGATAACGAACATTGAAGATGACATATTTTCCGGCTGTCTGCGAGATGACTGCGGATCGCTGGTACTAGGTCCGTACTTTCCACAATTGATTTCGTTTTTTCAGCACGCTACCATTTGCCGTTTTTGAATGAAGGCTTCTAAAATTCGGAGGCGAGGTTAAAAACGGAAATGAAGATGGCCGGCAAGACCGGCAAACAGAATCGTGAGAGCCTCGGAGCTTTCTAATCGAGAAGAGTCGATTAGAAATCGAGCTAAGCTCTTCAGAATCAGCGCAAGTTCAGATTCTAATCGAGAAAAAAGGCGCTTTTTTGCAATGACGATGCGAAGAGGGTCGTTTCAGGACGGCTTCACCGATCACCACTCACAAATCACCGATCACACGTTTCTAATCGCAACTGCCAAGAATTAAAATCGCCCGTAACTCTATGTAAAATAAGGACAGCGACTAGTTCTAATCGCAATCAGCAGAGGGGAAAAGCGTTGAAGTGGTTTCAGCAAAAAATCCGGCGCTATGAGCACAAGCGCTGGGCCGAGGAGCCAAGTCGCCGCTCGTTACCATTCGGCTGGGGGCTCGAACACATTATTGAATCGCCCAACGGCACGCCTCCGCGCGCCCTGCTCGACCGCTTCGCAGCCGAAACAGTCGCAAACAGCGACGCGTGGTTCGCCGCCACTCCCGCCGACGATTACGCTCTAAAAGACGGGGTTCTCACGTTCACAAGCCAGATCGCCTCGCCCTGGCCCGAAAATAACCGAGTCCACGCCCAATTCTTTCCAGTACAAAAGTCACGCGCAGCTGTCGTCGTCCTGGCTCAATGGAATGCTAAATGGGAGGAGCAACAAGGAGTTTGCCACTGGCTGAATCGCAAAGGCCTGACGGCGATAAAAATGAGCCTGCCGTATCACGATCGCCGCTCAATCCCCGATCACCCTCGCGCCGACCACCTCATAGGCCCGAATATCGGCCTGACGCTGCAAGCGAACCGCCAGGCGCTACTCGACGTGAAGCGCGTGCTCCGCTGGCTAGAGATGGAGGGCTACGACCGGCTCGGCATCATCGGAACGAGCATCGGCTCCTGCATCGGCTTCATCACGATGTGCCACGAGCCGGCAATTCGCGCCGGCGCCTTCCTTCACGTCTCAACCTATTTCGGCGAAGTCGTCTCGCAAGGCCTGACAACGACGAATGTATGGGAGCCGATGAAACAAAATATCTCGCGCGAGGAGGCGATCCGCTACTGGTCGCCGATCAGCCCGTTCCCTTACATCCCGAAATTGCGGGCTGCGGGGAAAAGGATCCTCACGATCACGGGGAATTACGATCCGACGTTTTGGCCCGAGTTAACGGCGCAATTTCTGGCCGAATTGCGGCAAAACGGGGTCAAATTCGACCATTTAGGGCTCCCATGCGGCCATTATTCGCTCGGCGTGACGCCGTTCAGCCAAATCGTGGGCTACCGCTTCGGGAAATTTCTGGTCGATGCGCTAAATTAAAGGCTCGGGAAATGGGGAACGAAAAGGTCAGATAAACAATTCTTCGTCTTCGGTGACGGGCGCTTCGCCGTTCGCGGAGTCGCGTCGTCCGCGAAGAACGTCCAGGCCGACTCTGATGCCTTTAATGAGTGCAGTCGCCTGTTGGAGTGGCCGCCACACGGTATTTCTGAATTTCGAGCCGGTTTCTTCGATTACTTCAAGCGTTCCGCTCAAAATCTGATCCGCGCGCAGGATTTGGATCCGGAGGCGCTCGACGGCTTCGGTAAATACACGATCGAACTTCTGCGCCTGAGTTCGCGCGACGCGAGTTATTTCGGCCGCGTCGCCCATAATGCTGTGTATGCGGTCTTCGGAATCGTCGAGAATGCGGCTGACGCGAAGCAGAATCGGGCCCATCCGATTCTGAAGCTCGTTCGTGATCTTGGTGATTTCCTGGATGGCGAATTTCAGTTGGACAAACATCGCCATCATCACGGCGCATTGAATTACGATCGCCAGCGCCGCGATTATGATGAACGCTTCCACCCAAACGGACATTCCGCCCCCTCGACCTCTTCAGACATGCACTACTGTGAGATTCCGGCGATCAGGAAATCTTCGCTTCGCGCCGATAAGTTTCCTTGCCCGCTTCGACGGCAGAGCCGACCGCGGAGCTCACTGCATCTTTCTGACGCGCCATAATTTCCTTGCTGCGCTCGATCAGGTCCTCAGCTCGCTCGCGGAGTTCACGCGCCTTCTTCTGCGCATACTCGCGGCCCTCATCCGCCTTACCGGTCAAATAATCGCGCGTCTCCTCGCCGGACTTCGGGGCAAACAGTATTCCGATCAGCGCGCCTATTCCAAGTCCCACTACAAAGAAACTTACCTTACTTCCAGCATTATCAGCCATGTTCGCCTCCAATTTTTTGACAGTAGCATAGCCATCAAAGACAGGCAAGTTATGCACTGTCAGCACCGTGAGTTCCATAGGGGTTTCCCAGTATGTTTTTCGACAATTCCCGGGCTCAGCTAGGCCAAATGCGTGGCGCGCCTCTTGGACGCAGGACGTGAGTCGATGTAAGTCACGTTACTTGCGGTAAGTTAGCCTGGGGATTGGCGGACGATTCGGGGTGCAGCGCTTGAAAGACCTGCTCAGCTCGGGCTCGCGGGACAGCCTCGGCGATCTGATCGACCGAGAGATCGCGTAATCGCGCGACACTTCCGAAGCGCTTCAGCAAAATTTGCGCGGTTCGCTCACCTACTCCGGGGATTTCGGTAAGGGAACTGCGAACTCGCGACTTGGTGCGACGGAGCCGATGGAATGTGACCGCAAAGCGATGAGTCTCGTCGCGAATCTGCTGTACGAGGTGCAGCACGGGCGAATGCCGCTCGAGAATGATCGGTTCGCTTTCGCGTCCAAGCACATAAATGATCTCTTCCTTCTTTGCGATACTGGCGAGCGGTTGGTTGATAATTTCGAGCTTTTCGAGTGCCGCGGCGGCCGCATGCAGTTGTCCGAGGCCGCCGTCGATTAAGATGAGGCTCGGAAATGGTCTGTTCTCTTCCTGCAAGCGCCGGTATCTTCGCTCCACAGCCTCGCGCATGCTCGCAAAATCGTCGCGTAGCAATCCCGCATCCTTTTCCTTGCCGTCGGGCATTGCCTCGCCGCGGATGATAAATTTGCGATAGTCGGACTTTTTCATTTTACCGTTTTCCCATACGACCATGGACGCAACCGTATCTGACCCCTGTATATGGGAAATATCGAAGCTCTCGATGCGCTTGGGTGTTTCCGGCAGGCCGAGCGCCGACTCGAGGGCCTCCGCTACTGCCTGCGCACTCGGCTTGAGTACGCGGAATCGTTGCATAAACGAGTGGCGAGCGTTTTCCTCAACGAGTTCGAGGAAGGCGTGCTTTTTGCCGCGCTGCGGGTGAAAGATTTCAACGCGATGGCCGGCCCTTTCGCTGAGTACATTTTCGAGTAACTCCCGCTCCTCGAAGTCCATTGGTGCGTGAATGTTGCGCGGAATATACGCCGCATCAAGATAGAGCTGTTTAATGAGCGAAGGCAGAAACTCCGTCGGATCGAATTCTTCGAGGTCCTCCCAATAGAAATCGCGGCGATCGACCACGCGCCCGCCGCGCAAGTGAAACAAGTTAGCGGCTACTTGCGGCGGCTCTGTATACCAGGCGATCACGTCCGTATCATCGCCCGAGGCGGCCGCGATCTTCTGCCGCTCACTGATATCTTCCAGAGTACGCAACAGATCGCGATAACTTGCTGCTTCCTCATAGCGCTGTTCTTCCGATGCCCGCTGCATGCGGTCTTCCAGGCTTTTTGTCAGATCGCTGCGGCGGCCGTCAAGGAACAAGCGAACGTCGCGCGCCGCCTCACCGTAGCGCTCGTCAGTTATCAGGCCCTCGACGCAAGGTCCGTAACAACGGTGAATGTAATACTGTAAGCACGCGCGCGGATGATGACGCGTCAGATCCACGCTGCACGATGGAACGAGGAAATGTTTGTGGATCAAGTGAACCAGCCTATAGGCGAGGCTGGCAGGGAAGTACGGCCCAAAGTAAGCGGAGCCGTCCTTCTTCAGGCGGCGCGTCACATAAACACGCGGATATCTCTCCTGCGCCGTGAATTGGATGTACGGATAGGTCTTATCGTCGCGCAGAAGCACATTGAACTTGGGCTTGTGCTGCTTGATGAGGTTGTTCTCTAGCGCGAGCGCTTCGGCCTCGTTGTCGACTACGATGTAATCCAAGTCCGCGATCTCGCGAACCAACGAGCCGGTTTTGGCGTCAACCCAGCGCGCCTCGAGGAAATATGATTTGACGCGGTTGCGTAAAGAGCGTGCCTTGCCGACATAGAGAATCGTGCCGACTGCATCCTTGAAGAGGTACACACCCGGCCGCAAGGGAAGTTGACCGGCTTTTTCGCGGGGTTCCATCGGGACGGATTACAATATTCGATGCGGCCCGGCGCGGCAAAGTCGCGTCGGCCAAAGGACAACTTCATGATAGCAAAACTAAATCCGAGCCGTGCGAGGGCACAATGCCAATTGGCCACCTAAAGACGGACCTCCATTCTCAAGCTTCATGGCTTCGCCATACTGGCAACTTTCGGCGCGTGGCTGTGCTGGCCTGCGTGTTTGCGGCTGCGTTGCCCGCAGTGCAAGCGGGTCGGCAGTCTTCGCCCTCTTCGTCTTCGTCAAAATCGACTCCGAGCGATCGGGCGAAATCCAATTCGTCGGTGGATTCGTCCGGCCAGCAGCCAGCGCAGTACAATCCCCGAGAGGCGGAGAAGGACGTGGACGTTGCGACGTTTTACATGAGAAAGGGCGATCCGGATGCGTCCATTCCGCGCCTTGAAGAAGCGATACGCCTGAGGCCCAATTATGCGAAGCCCCGCTTGATGCTCGCTGAAATTTACGAGAAGAAAGAAGACAAGGAAAACGCGGTGAAGTATTACAGGGAATATCTGCAGGTCTATCCGCACGCACCCGACGCGAAAAAGGTGCAGAAGAAGATCGCCAAGCTATCAGCGCCGTGAGTTAAGAACCCTTGCGCCCGGAGTGTTGCGATTCGCCATCGAGCGAGAAATATGATCTGTACTTTTCGGGAAGTGACTTCGGCCTTCCCTGACGGTCGCATATGACATGGACCGTTTCGCCCGTCGCCACGAGCTCTCCGTTAGAGTGGTCCACGATTTCATATCCAAACTTCACCATGCGGCGCTTGGACTCCGTCACACGCGTTCGCACGATAAGCAAATCGTCAAAGCGTGCAGGGCGTTTATAGCGGCAGTGCGCTTCGGCCACGACGATAAAGCTGTCGTCTTCGATTTCCATGCGCTTATATTCGAAGCCGTTCTGCCGGCACCACTCTACGCGTCCGACTTCAAACCACGTAAAATGATTCCCGTGATACACCACGCCCATCTGGTCGGTTTCCGCGTAGCGCACGCGGACGATCGTCTCGCAATAGTTCGTCATGTCCAGGAGTTCCGCGTTTACGAACTTCCGCTCCAGCGCGGTGTTCGCTTCTCCAGGAATGCAGTGAGGCCCTCGCGGAAATCGTCGGTGGAGCGAATTTCCGCATTCGCCTCGATCGCCAGCTCAAGTTCGGCGCGCAATGCCTTGTCGGCATGCTCATGGAAAAGCTTTTTTGTTTGTATCACGCTTGACGGGCTGCACTTCAGAATTGCTTCGGCGATTTCGTGGGCGCGTTGCATCACGTCGCCATTTGCGACAATCTCATTCACCAGGCCGGTGCGCATGGCTTCACCCGCGTCAATGATCTTGCCAGTCAACAGCAATTCGCGCGCGAGCTTTTCGCTCACCTGCCTCCGGAGAAACACGGCCACCAATGCCGGCACAAAACCGATTCGCACCTCCGTGTATCCGAAGTTCGCTTCCGGCACACTCAGAGTGATGTCCGGGAGCGTAGCCAGGCCGCAGCCTCCTGCAATGGCTGCGCCATTTACGGCGGCAATGACGGGCTTTGGGAACGTGTACAGCCGATAGAACATCTTTGCGATTCGCCGCGCATCCTTGAGGTCCTTGGCGGGCGAATGCGTCGCAGCAAGCGACCGCAGTTCGTCCAAATCCATACCGGCGCAAAATGCCTTGCCCGAGCCAGTCAGAATCACGACTTGAGAGCACGCTTCAGCCTGATCGAGCGCTGCCAGCAGGTCCGAAATCATCTGTGAGGAAATCGCGTTGCGCTTCTCGGGGCGCGTTAGCGTGATCGTAGCGATGTCGCCGTCAGTTTGAAACGTTAGCGTGGAATAGCCCATGACCTCGTCCGCTAATTCAGCTTGCTCGCTTCCTGTGGCGCGGGCTGCATCGCGTATTTCTCGCGCAATTCTCCGGTAATTGCGCACGCCAGCGCGAGCGACTTCGCATCGATCCCCGTGGCGACGCCGCGCGTTGCCAACGCCGTGAGGATCGTTTCCGTAGGTAAATTTCCCACAAGGCGATCGCCGGCAAACGGACAGCCGCCAAGCCCGGTTAGCGCGCCGTCAAAGCGCCGGCAACCGGCTTCGTAAGCCGCGAGAACTTTAGAAGCAGCCTCCTCCGGGCGGCTGTGTAGATGCACGCCGATATCGATGCCCGCCACGCAATCCTTCACGGCAAGATAAAGCGTCGCCACATCTTCCGCCGTTGCCATTCCCGCAGTATCCGCCAACGAAACCGTGCGCACGCCGCTGTCTTTTAGCCAGATCAGCGTTTCCTCGACGATCTCCGATCCCCATGGTTCCTCGTAAGGATTGCCGAACGCCATGGAGATGTAGATCACAAGTTTGCGATCCGCTTTTTTCGTTTCGCGCTGCAAAAGAGCTACGAGCTCGCGCGATTCGCCGCGTGACATGTTGGCATTAGCGCGACGAAAATAGGCGGAAATCGAGTATGGGTAGCCAATCGTTGTGACGCCCGCGGCAAGCGCGCGCTCGAGGCCCTTCTCGTTGACGACAATGCCGATCACTTCCGGCGCGGCGCCTGAGGGAAGCTTCGCAAGCCGCAGCTTTTCCATGACCGCTTCGGAATCCGCCATCTGTGGCACGTGCTTCGGCGAGACGAAGCTCACCGCATCCAGATTTTTGAATCCGAGCGACACTAGCCGCTCGAGATAGTCGATCTTCTCTTCCGTGGGTATTAGTTTTTCCAATCCCTGCCACGCATCTCGCGGGCACTCGACGAT
>DATEGW010000122.1:0-3920 GCA_035279845.1 Candidatus Acidiferrales bacterium
CGCGGGAATGCTTCTTTGCCGCCGCCTGCCTGTGTTGCTGGGAAAAAGTTCGCCCGCCCGCGAAACCGCTTTTCGGGAGAGCATCGATCTTGCCGAGGAGCTTGTCCGCCGCATCGACCGCCGCTGGCCCCGCGTCCCCGGTCAAAACTAGAATTGGCCTTCTTGGTTTCAAACGGGCGCCGCGATCATCGCCATCCGGGATTGTCCTGCCAAAGAATAAACGGAGCCTCCAGTGGCACCAACGCTCGCGCGTGGCACGGAATAATCCGCGGCGTAAAGTCGCTCAATGGCCGCGTTGCTGGAATTTTTGCCCTGTAAGCGAATCCGTTGGCTGCGCCGGTCAGGCGTTCACCTCGCGTCATGCGTTGCCGCAAAGGCGCGGAGCCGTTCGCGGCATCCGCATATAATTCCACTGCAACGGAGTCCGCGTTCAAGTCATTCAGAAAAACCTGCACGCTGAACACGTGCTCTCGTCCTTGCACCTGAGCCGTGGACGAGCCGAAGTGCAGCTTGCCCCAATGCTCCGCAATTTCGCGCTGCCATTTCAAAATGCCGTTTCCGATAAGCCCGCCAGCTCCGGTTCGCTCGCCGTACGCTGCGGCGGCCCGCAAATAATGATCTTCGGTATATTGCCGCACTACGCGGTTGGTGGAAAATTGCGGCGTCAATCGCGCCATGCTCTCGCGCATGCGAGTCACCCACGCGCGCGGAATGCCGTGTTCATCGCGCGCGTAGAATTGCGGAATCACTTCGCGTTCGAGAAGCGAATAGAGTGCGTCCGCCTCAGCCGCATCCCAGCTCGGATCACTGCCGTGCTCGCGGCCGTCGCCGATGGCCCAGCCGACTTCGGGCGAATACGCCTCGGCCCACCATCCGTCCAGCTCGGAAAGATTCAGCCCGCCGTTGACGAGCACCTTCATGCCGCTTGTCCCGCTTGCTTCCCAGGGACGCCGCGGCGTATTCAGCCACACATCCACGCCCTGCACGAGCTTTTCAGCCATCAGCACGTCATAGTCGGTCAAAAAGACCACGCGCTGCCGAACCTCCAGGCGATAAACGAACTGAATCCACTCGCGAATCATTTCTTGCCCGAGGACGTCTTGCGGATGCGCTTTCCCGGCAATGACGAGTTGCACCGGCTGGTTCGCGTTCGTAAGGATCCGCACGAGCCGCTCACGATCGTGCAAAAGCAGATTCGGCCGCTTGTAAGGGGCAAATCGGCGAGCGAAACCCAGCGTTAAGGTATCTTCGTCGAGCACTCTGGCCGCGTTTTCAATTTCTTGAATTGCGGCGCCGCGGCGCGCGATTTGCCGCACATGTTTTTTGCGAACATATCCAACCAGCGCAGTCCGCCCGCTCGTGCGAATTTGCCACAAATCGCTGTCTCCGCACTTTCGCATGCTCTGCTCGAGCGTATCCATTGTTCCGTGCCAGCGTCCTTTGCCGCACGAGCCTTCCCACAGGCGGTCTGCATCTGGCGAATCCCATGTCGGCATGTGAACGCCGTTGGTCACGTGCGTGACGGGCACTTCCGCCTCCGGCCATCGCGGAAAAAGTGACTGGAACAATCTGCGGCTAACTTGCCCGTGCAACTTGCTCACGGCGTTCACCGCACCGCTTCCGCGAATCGCGAGATACGCCATATTGAAAGGTTCGTTCAAATCGTTTGAATTCTGCCCCAGCGCGAGCAAGTCGTTGAACGGAATCCCGAGTTCCTTTTCCGCATAGTTCGTGAAATATTTCCCCATCAGGCCGGACGCGAAACGATCGAATCCCGCCGCGACGGGCGTATGCGTCGTAAAGAGATTGCCCGCGCGAGTGATCGCCATCGCTTCGCCGAACGTGACGCGGTTTTCCTCCATGTAATCGCGCGCCCGCTCGAGCACGGCGAACGCGGCGTGGCCTTCATTCAGATGGCACACTTCCGGTTCAAGCCCGAGCGCCTTCAACAGCCGCCATCCGCCAATGCCCAGCACCAGCTCCTGCTTCAGACGCAGCTCCGAATCGCCGCCGTAGAGTTCTCCTGCGATTCCGCGCAGGTCGGGCGCGTTGGCAGGATCGTTTGTGCCCAGCAGGTATAGCCTTCTGCGCCCAAGTTTTGCTTCCCACGCGCGGAGCCAAAGTTTCGTGCCCGGAAAATCCAGCGAGATGCGAATCCATTCGCCGCTCGAGTCGCGGAGCGGTGCGATCGGCAGTTGACCGGGATCGTTGTACGGATAGAGCGCTTCCTGGTGACCGTCGACGCTGATTTCCTGTCGGAAATAACCCTGCTGATATAAAAGTCCCACGCCGGCGACCGGCACTCCCAGATTGCTTGCTGCTTTGAGCTGATCGCCCGCCACGTTGCCGAGTCCGCCCGAATAGATAGGAAGCGCTTCGCTCAACATGAATTCCATCGAGAAGTACGCAACCGTTTTAAAAGCCGCGTTCGGATACGCTTGTTGAAACCACGCTTTGGCGTGCTCCGCGGACTGTTTTTCCTCGCGAAGCTTCGCAGCCAGCTTTTGGAAATCCGAATCGGCTGTCACGCTCTGCATGCGTTGCCGCGATACCGTTTGCAAGACGACCCACGGATTGTGCGTCGCCTCCCAAAGCTCAGGATCGAGCCGCTCCCAAAGCCGGTCAGCGGCATGGTGGTAAGTCGAACGAAGGTCTAAAGCGAGTTCGGTAAGGGCGTCCAGGATTTCTTTGTCAGAAAGACGACCGCCATGTGCGGGACTGCTCACGATGTTCTCCAATGCTGGCCTATGCGCGTGCGGCTGCTCCACTATGCGCAATCGTATCGGACACGATTTTCTGCGCTTCTTCTTCGATTTTGCGGAGGTGATCCTGGCCGAGAAAGCTCTCCGCGTAGATTTTGTAGATTTCCTCGGTCCCTGAAGGACGCGCGGCAAACCATCCATTGCGTGCGATCACCTTAATTCCGCCGATCTTGTTGCCATCGCCCGGAGCGGCCGTGAGAATTTGCTCGACTTTTTCGCCTGCCAATTCAGTAATGCGAATCTCTGCGGGCGATAATTTCGCGAGCGCAGCCTTATCTTCCAGGCTTGCGTGGGCTTCCACGCGTTCGTAAACGGGATCGCCCAGTTCGCGCGTGAATTCGCGATAGATTTCGCCGGGATCGCGCCCACATCGCGCCGTGATTTCAGCAGAGAGAAGCGCTGCTGTGATTCCGTCCTTGTCAGTCGTCCACACTGTTCCATCGCGCCGCAGGAACGATGCTCCGGCGCTTTCCTCGCCGACGAAACCGAGCTTCCCGGCAATCAGCCCCGCTACGAAGAATTTAAAGCCGACGGGCACTTCATAAAGTTGCCGTCCAAGCCGCGCCGTCACGCGATCGATCATGCTGCTGCTCACGACGGTCTTCCCGACGGCCACATCTTTGCTCCATTTCTCGCGGTTGCGGAAGAGATAATCGATGCAAACGGCAAGGTAATGATTCGGCGGCAGCAGGCCAGTGCTCTTTGCGACGATGCCGTGCCGGTCGTGGTCGGTGTCGCACGCAAACGAAATATCGAATTTATCCTTCATCCCGATCAGGCTTTGCATCGCATAGGGCGACGAAGGGTCCATGCGGATGCGCCCGTCCCAATCGATCGTCATGAATCGAAACGTAGGGTCGACCTGTTCATTGACCACCGTGAGGTTCAGTCCGTAGCGTTCGGCGATGCGCGGCCAGTACGCAATTCCTGCGCCGCCCAGCGGATCGGCTCCGATCGCCAGCTTTGCATTTCGAATCACTGCGAAGTCGATCGCGTTCTCAAGGTCCTCCACGTAGGACTTCACATAATCGAACTTATGCGTCGTCGAAGCGGTGAGAGCTTTTTCCAATAGCGTGCGCTTCACGCCGGCAAGGCCGTTCCGCAGAAAATCGTTCGCCTTTGACTGAATCCATCCTGTGATGTTCGATTCAGCAGGGC
>DATEGW010000123.1:0-24931 GCA_035279845.1 Candidatus Acidiferrales bacterium
TAACGTCGGGATCGAGAGCATGAAGTGGAGCACGGGCGATGTTCCCGATTCGAGCGTCATTGGCTCCTGCAATTGGCTGAAGCCCTCGGCGTTCGCTGTCACTATGTAATCGCCGAAGGGAACTGCCGGGAACGAAAACTCCCCGTTACTGTCGGTCGTCGCTGAAAGCGAGTAATCGGAAGTCGCGGATTTGAGTTGAACGGAAGCGCCTACAATCGGCCGGTGCTGCGGATCGTGGACCACGCCGCGAATATTGCCGAATACCGGTGCGCGCAAGCCGAATGCGCAAGATAGCAGAAATAGAGACAACAGCAGAAAATGCCTTCGCACAGACGAAATCCTCCTCGCAATTTGGTCGTTTCTTGCCTTCGGTGGAGTCAGCCTAACGTCTGGGAGGTGCGAAAGGCGGGGATTGGAAACCTTTTGAAGCCGCGGCGATTGCCTCAGCCTGGGATGTGCGAGTTGCCACGGGACGCATCTCCCGAAAGAAAGGCTGGGGAACGGCGGGAGCCAGTGCCGACGCGAGCGCAAAATTGGGAAGCTGTGCTTTACCGTTCGTATTGCGCATCGGACAAGCGTAGTGATTCGTTTTGCCGTTCATTGATGCGCACCTTGGACATGCTATCTGGCAACAGCAATTCGCGCTGGCGAATAATGCGATCGGAGTCGCCAGGAGAGCCAGAATCACGAAAATTGCGTTTATGCGGCGCATCGGGCAGCGCGAGACGAAAGGGCAGTCGCACAGACATATTACAGCGCAGGTGTTTGCGTGCGCGAAATAATTCAGGTTAGGCTGGTCACGCCATGTTGCCATTCAAGCTGATCTATCACGAAGGCTATGACCTGAATCTCGGCACTCACGTTTTTCCTTCGCAGAAGTTCCGGCTCATCAAAGAGAAGCTGGTGACGGATGGCATTGCCGCGCCGGAAGACATTCTTGCGCCGGAACCGGCCGAGGACGAAGACGTGCTACGTGTCCACACGCCGGATTACGTGCGCAAGTTGAAGAACGGCACGCTCTCGCACGCGGAGATAATGCGGATGGAGGTGCCGTATTCGCTCGCCCTCGTGGATGCATGCTGGCTCGCAGCGGGCGGTTCGATTCTGGCCGGACAGTGCGCACTTGCCGATGGCCGTTCGTCAAACATCGGCGGCGGTTTCCATCATGCTTATCCCGATCATGGCGAGGGCTTTTGCGTTTTGCATGACGTAGCCATCGCGATCCGGCGATTACAGTTCGATGGAGCAATCGAACGCGCGATGGTGGTGGATACGGACGTTCATCAGGGGAACGGCACGGCCGCGATTTTCGCAAAGGATGAGAGCGTCTTCACTCTGTCTATTCATCAGGAAAATAACTACCCCAGTTTCAAGCCGCCCTCGACGATGGACATCAATTTGCCCGACGGAATCGAAGATGCAGATTACCTCGCGATCCTCGAAAAGCATTTGCACAAAGCGTTCGACGAGTTCTCGCCGCAGATTATCTTTTATGTCGGTGGCGCCGATCCGTATCGAGAGGATCAGCTTGGCGGGCTGGCGCTCACGATTTCCGGATTGCAGCAGCGCGATGCGCTTGTGTTCGATTATGCCAAAAGAAACGGAACGCCTGTCGCTACCATGCTTGCGGGAGGATACGCTTTGCACCTAGACGATACTCTGCAGATTCATGTGAATACGATTTTGGCCTTGCGGGATTCGATGTAGCGTGAGTTAGAAGTTTATTTGAAGTCGAGCAGCACGTTGACAGTGGCCGTCGAGGGATTCTTATCGAGGAAGTGTTCGATACGTTCGTAGCCGTAGGGCATGCCTGTAAACGAATCCTTCGCACCGTGATCGATGAACTCATTGAAGAAAGTTTCGTCGAAGACGGCCCCTTCGGCGATTTCCCATGCGCCTCGCACGCGCCGCTCGCCTTCGAGCGAAAGGCCCGACAAAACGAGATTGCCCATCTTATATTGCGGGCCCTCTACGATGGCGACGGTGTAGTTCACGCGTTTCGCTTGATCGTCGTATTTCGGCGTGGGAGTGACGCTTGCGTCGAGGTAGCCTTTGTGCCCATAGGCGGTTTGAACGCTCATCCACAGCGCCTGAATTTTCGTTCCATTGCTTGGCTGGCCCGGCTTGAACGGAACGAGTGCGTTCAATTCGGGGGAGCTTAGCGCGGAATTCTCGGTCCAAGTCACTCCACCCCAATTGTATGCGGCGCCGGGATCGATTTCGACGTGAACAACAACGGTGGGAACTGTGACGGTGGCGTTCGGAGGAGGCGCCTGGATCACGGGATCCTTGAACGTCACGCGAAGAAGGCCCTGGTCGACATAGACGGGGCGAATCTGCTCGACTTCGAATAGCCGCAGTGCAGTGAGCGAATACGGTTTACCGACCAGGTCTTGCAGACGCTCCTGAATCGCCTTGTTTGTATTTGCAAGCGCATCGGAGAAGTCGATCGATTTCACGTCTTCTTCGGCGCCAGCCGAGACAAATTCGACTGTTTGCGCGCTCGTGAGCGGATCGGCCATTGGCGTGTGGCTCACCTTCACATAGATGCTTTTCGTCTCGAGGAAACGCTGCACGGCATCCGCCATGTCATCCAGTATCTTGCCATTGGCCGGAGCGGAGCCATCGAAGAGCGGCACGGCCGCTTTAATGGCGCCCTTTAAGTCGGCTTCAGAGACCCATGGGAAATTGTCGAATGAAATGGGAAGCAGCGGCGCATCGGTGACTTGGTATTCGAGGCTCACGCCTTCGGTCCCGCTGGAGAAGCGATAGCCAACTTTTGCGAAAGTCCCGAGGGCTGAAAGCTTGTCGGCTGCGCTTTGCAGATCGGCGCGCGTCACCGTCGCGCCAACCTTGAGCCCGGTCTCCGCGACAACCTGTTCAGAAGTGAAGTGGGCGGAGCCTGCGGCGGACAATGCTGTTACTTTCGCGCTGGGCTCGGTTGCAGCAGACGGAGGCTGGGGCGCACCCTGCGCACCAACCAGTTGGACGCTAAACAAACACAGGAAGATCAAGAAGGCAGCGAAACTAGATGGCCGCGATGCTATCGCGCCCCGCCGCACAACGCCAAGTGGTCGGTCCATGTTCCCTTATTATTCGACGGTGACAGATTTTGCAAGGTTGCGTGGCTGATCGACGTCGCATCCGCGGCGCACGGCGATGTGATAGGCGAGCATCTGCAATGGAATAATCTCCAGAATGGGCGAAAGCAGGTCCGGCGCGGGCGGAATCTCAATAACGTGCTGAGCGCTTTCGCGCGCGAGTTGATCGCCTTCCGTGATGATGGCAATCACGATGCCGTCGCGAGCCTTCACTTCCTGCAAATTCGAGATCGTTTTTTCGTAGAGCGTCATCGATGCGGGATCGGACTCGTCGCGTGTGGCGATCACGACAACAGGCAGATTCTCGTCAATGAGGGCGTTGGGGCCGTGCTTCATTTCGCCGGCGGGATAGCCTTCGGCGTGAATGTACGAGATTTCCTTCAGTTTCAGCGCGCCTTCGAGCGCGATCGGATAGTGAATGCCGCGGCCCAAGTACAGGAAATCCGTACAACGGAAGAATTGCCGCGCGAGTTCTTCGATGTGCGAATCGCGCTGAAGAATTGTTTCGATCTTGTGCGGAATCCGCGTGAGTTCCTGCATGAACTTTTCGGATGCAGCAGGCCCAAGCTTTCCGCGCACCTGGCCGAGATGGAGCGCGGTGAGAGTCAGCGCGGTCAACTGCCCGGTAAACGCTTTTGTCGATGCGACGCCGATTTCCGGGCCGGCGTGGGTGTAAATCGTGCCGCTAGCCTCGCGCGTCAACGTGGAACCGACCACGTTGCAAATCGCCAGGATCTTCGCACCTTTTTGCATAGCCTCGCGTTCGGCGGCAAGCGTATCGGCAGTCTCACCCGATTGGCTAATTGCAATGATCAGTGATTTGTCGCCGACGATCGGATTGCGGTAACGGAATTCGCTGCCATAATCGACCTCTACGGACGTATGCGCGAGCCGTTCAATCATGAATTTCCCGGCAAGCCCAGCGTGCCAGCTCGTTCCGCAGGCGACGATTTTCACGTCACTGAAACTCTTGAATTCGGCCTCGGTAATGTCCATCTTGTCGAGGAAGACTTGTCCGCTCTCCTGAGAGATACGGCCGAGTAGCGTGTCGCGCACGGCACGCGGCTGCTCGAAAATTTCCTTCTGCATGAAATGTTTGAAGCCGCCCTTTTCCGCCATGATCGGATCCCAGGCGATGTGTTGCGGCTTGCGCTGAATGACACCGTTTTCAAAATCCGTCAGGCGGACGCCCTGCGGTGTGAGCACGGCGACCTCGCCGTCTTTTAGAAAAAAGACATTGCGCGTGTGCGCGAGGATTGCGGGAATATCGCTGGCCACAAAAAACTCGTTGTCGCCTAGCCCCACCACGATCGGTGGCCCGAGGCGCGCCGCGACAATCTTTTGCGGGTCGCGCGCCGACACGGCCACAAGCGCATATTGACCGCCCATCACTTTCACGGCTTTCATGACGGCCTGTTCGAGAGTCGAAGTCTTCGAAAACTTTTCAAGCAGATGGGCAATGATTTCGGTATCCGTTTGCGTAACGAACTTGTGGCCTTCGGCAGCAAGCTGATTTTTCAGGTCGACATAATTCTCGATAATACCGTTGTGAACGACGACGATTTCGCCGGTGCAGTCGCGATGGGGATGCGCGTTTTCTTCCGTCGGCCGGCCATGCGTGGCCCAACGCGTGTGCCCGATTCCATAGAGCCCGTCAATCGGCGTCTTATGGATCGATTCTTCCAGATTGCGGAGCTTACCCGGCGCGCGCCGGATTTCCATTTTGCCGTTCTCACCAAGCACGGCGATTCCCGCCGAATCGTATCCGCGGTATTCGAGGCGTCGCAGTCCATCGAGAATGAGAGGCACGACGCGCTTTGGTCCGATGTAACCGACAATGCCGCACATGTGGATACGCTCCTGAATATCGCCTGGGCGCTGGGACGCGCCCGCCAAACCTTAAATAAGGTTAGCACAGGCGATGACGGTGTCTGCATCTGCGATGCGAGTTGAACAACTCGGATGTTGGGGGAAGTCTCCGCTGAATCCTCAGTCGAGGATTTCGTAGCGGAACTCTTCGATGATGGGATTGGTAAGCACGTCCTTTGCGATGCGTTTCACCTGTGTCTCGGCGTCTTCGCGCGAAAGTCCGTCGAGGCCGAGCACAAAGAATTTCCCTTGGCGCACGTCCTGTACTTTTGTGTATCCGAGACCCGAAAGCGCGCGCTGGATCGTTTGACCCTGCGGATCGAGCACTGTGGACTTCAGCATGACCCAGACGTGAGCTTTCATGTTTGCCTTCGGCTCTTTGGAATTTGCGACGACTGCATTATAGCAGTGCAGCGGATTTGGCTGCGGCGCGAAAATTCTCGAGAAGCTGCCGTTTATCGCTTGCAGACAGAAATGCTGCGTTGAAGCTTTCTTCCGCAAGGCGAACAATTTGTTCTTTCGTTAGGCCGAGCGAAGCGGCGCACGCATATTCCTTTGCCAGATCCGTATGAAACAGACCGGGGTCATCGGTCGAAAGGGTCACTGGCCAATTGTGGTCGAGAAATGTGCGCAGTGGGTGCTCGCGCAACTCCGCCGTCGGCTTGCCAAGCTGTTTCGCAAGCGCACCGGTATAAAGATTGCTCGTCGGGCAATTTTCGAGCACGATTTTCCGTGTGGCGAGCGATTCCGCCAACGCATGATCGTGCATTAGCGCGATGCCATGTCCGATGCGCTCTGCACCCAGAATTTCAACAGCTTCGCGAACCAGCACTGGCCCGCCAATTTCGCCGGCGTGGCAAACGAGACGGAGGCCTTCGCTGCGCGCAAGGGAAAACGCCGGCCGAAAGTTTGCCGTTGGCAACGCAAGCTCATCGCCACCCATGCCGAATGCGATCACGCCCTTGCCCTGTAGCGTGGCGGCCCAGCGAGCCACTTCCATCGCCGCGTCCGTGCCAAATTGGCGCACGCAGTCAAAAATCCACGCGGTCCGCAGCTTGTGATAAAGAACACCGGAGGCAGCTTCGACGATTGCCTCGAAATTTGCTTGCACGTTCTGCATGCGGCGAAGCATTACGCCCGTCGAAATCGTCACCTCGGCATAGACAACGTTCTGCCGCACCAATTCCTCGCACATCTTCCGAGTGATCAGCGCGTAATCCTCCGGATCGCGTAGGAACGATGTGACCCACTTGAATGTCTCGATAAAGCCAACGAAGTCCTTGTGAGCGTAGCGGTCGGCAACCTCTTCGCGCGTCAGCTTTATATTGTGCCGCGCAGCTAACTCGATGGCGGTCTCTGGACGAATCGTGCCCTCGAGGTGGAGATGCAGCTCAGCCTTCGGCAGGGAATTGAAGGCTTCAGGGAGTGGCATGGTCCGGCAATTATCTCAGCTTTCCGCCTGCATAGAGGCGTTTTACGAAGGTCAAAAAGAGAGGGGATCCGAACCGTCTTGCATGCTCCCGGCGATTGGAGTACGCTCCCGCCGAAATTCTTATTCGGAGGCTTCATATGAATCGACGGCAATTTCTCGCGGCGGCGGCGCCCCTGGTCGCGGCACCTTTCGTAATCACGCCCCGGGCTAAGGCCCAAGCGGCAAACCGCTTGCCGTTTCCTGCGGCGGGCGCCGACGGATGGGTTTCGCTCCTGAACTTCAAGAATTTGGATGGCCTGTATACATTTCTCCAAAAATCCGGCAAGGGCGCGGCCGAAGCGAAAGGCATGGTCACGTTTGAAGATGGGATGTTGCACATCATGGGCAATCTCGTCACCGACGAGCCTGCCGAAGACGGCTACATCGCCACCAATCAGGAGTTTGAAAGTTATCGGCTGCGCGCGGAATACAAGTTCGGGATGAAGCGTTTCCGGCCGCGCCTAGAGGCAAAGCGCGACAACGGGCTGCTCTATCATCTTGTCGGTCAGGACAAAGTGTGGCCTACATGCGTCGAATGCCAGGTGCAGGAAGGCGATGTCGGTGATTACTTCTTGCTGGGTGATGCGCGTGGCAGCGATTCCGGCCCGAATGGGCAAGTCTATAGCGGACGCGATAACCGCAAGCTGCGTGATCGCGGCGGCGATTTCGAGAATCGCGACGATTGGAACGTGGTTGAGGTGATCGTGCAGGGTGATCGGTCGACGCACCTCGTGAACGGAGTCACGGTGAACACGCTTTCGAAGTTGCAGCAGCCCGATCCGCAGAATGCCGGGCAATTCATTCCGCTCACGCGCGGTAAAGTGGCCATCGAAATCGAATATGCCGAGATCTGGTATCGCAAATTTGAGATTAAATCGCTGACGTAGTTGGCCACAGAGACACAGAGGCACGGAGAAAGACTGGACTATCCGCGCGATTCTTCTTAGCAGCTTTTTCCCTCCTCATGGTGCTCCGATATTGCTAACATCTTGCGCCTTGAAAAACGCCTTCACGAACGATGTCATTTCCGTCGAAGATGCTCGCGCGAAGGTCTTCGAAATCGTGGCTGCGCGTGCAACTCCGCCCGACTCCGAAGTCATCGATTTCGCGGACGATCCGCCCATCGCACTCGGCCGCGTTCTCGCGGAAAATATCCTAGGCGACCGCAATTACCCGCCGTTCGACCGATCTATCCGCGATGGGTTTGCCTTGCGTGCGAAAGATGCCCCCGAGCCCGGAGCCCGTCTGCGCATTATCGGCGAGAGCCGCGCAGGTGTTGCATTCGATGGCGCAGTTGGCGAAGGCGAATGCGTGCGTATCTTCACAGGCGCGCCGGTCCCGCGCGGTACGAACGCGGTTGTTATGCAGGAATTCGCTCGCGTCGAAGGCTCATTTGCGCTGATTGATCAGCCCGCGCTGCCCAGCCAGAACTATGTTCTCGCCGGGGCCGAATCGCGCGTCGGCGAAGTGGTGATCGCCAAGGGCACGCGGCTCGGCTTCGCCGAACTCGCCATGGCCGCCCAGGTGGGACGCACGCGCATCGAAGTCGTGCGCCGCCCGCGCGTCGCAATTTTGACGACCGGCGATGAAATTGTTGCCGTCGATCAAAAGCCGGGGCCGTTTCAGATCCGTAACAGCAACGCGACGTCGCTTGCCGGGCTCGTGTGGATGGCCGGCGGCGAGCCCGTGATTTGCGAAAACGCACCAGATGACATGGAAAAGCTCCGCGCACAGATCGAACGCGCCCTGAAAGCAGATGTGCTGGTGCTGAGCGGCGGAGTTTCAGTGGGGCAGTATGATTTCGTGGAAGAAGTGCTGCGTGCGCAGGGAGCGGAATTTTTCTTCGATGCCGTAGCATTGCGCCCAGGGAAGCCCGCCGTCTTCGGCTGGTGCAAAGGCAAGCCGGTTTTCGGCCTGCCGGGCAATCCTATATCGACGATGATTACCTTCGAGCTCTTTGTGCGCGCCGCGATCGAATCGCTCACTGGCCGTCCGCCGCGCTCCATCTCTTACCTAAAGGCCAAGCTCGCGCACCCTGTAAAGGAACGCAGCCCGCTCACCCATTTTCTTCCCGCGCGTGTTACGCAAACCAGTGGCGACCCGATCGTGGAGCGCCTTTCCTGGGAAGGCTCAGGCGATATAGGTGCCGTCGTCCGCGGCAACTGCTTCCTCGTCATCCACCCCAATCGTCTCGAACTCCAAGCGGGTGAGTGGGTCGACGTCCTACACCGCCGAGGCGCCCTGTAACCAGCATTCGGCAAAACGACTCAAGCCGCACATGCCGTGGCGATCGAAATGTTAGAATCTACCGCGTGCCAAAACTCCGCTCCAAAACGCATGCCGGTGATCTCTCCCACTACGACGAATCCGGGCGGGTGCGCATGGTGGATGTTACGGAGAAGCCGCCGACGGAGCGCAAGGCCGAGGCTGAGGCTTTCGTCCGGATGCAATCCGCCACGGTTTCCAAGCTAAAAGGGCTGAAATCGCCCAAGGGTAATCCCCTGGAAATCGCCCGAATCGCGGGAATCACGGCTGCCAAGCGCACTTCGGACCTGATTCCTCTTTGTCACCCCCTCTCGTTGACTCACGTAGATGTGACCGCCAAGCTATGCCAAAATGGGGTTGAGATCACGTCACAGGCCACGGCCACAGGACCCACCGGGGTGGAAATGGAAGCGCTGGTCGCCGCCTCTGTGGCGGCGCTGACGATCTACGACATGTGCAAGGCACTCGAACGCGGCATGGAAGTCACGAAACTGCGCCTGGTGAAGAAATCAGGCGGCCGCAGCGGCGTCTATGAGCGCGGAGGGCGTAAAAAGTAATGGCCCCCATGAAGGATGTCCGGGTGCTGGTGGTGGACGACAATGCGCTCGTGCTCGATCTCCTGATGAAGGGGCTCGCCCCGCACTGTGAAGCTTTTGCCGCAGCCGATGGCGGGGATGCGCTCCTCAAGATCGTGGACGACCCGCCCGATCTTATCCTCTGTGACTATCGCATGCCTGGACTGGACGGCCGGCAGCTTTACGAAAAGCTGCGTGCGCGTCAGCAAACGCGAAACATTCCTTTCATATTCCTTGCCAGCCGCGGGGACATAGAAGAAAAGCTGCGCCCGATCGTCGAAGGCGTCGAGGAGTTCATCCACAAGCCATTTTTCATGCGCGATGTGGCGAGGCGCGCGAAAAAAGTAATCGACCGCCTTCAACTGGAAAAATTACAAAAGCACCAGGTTCGGCCCGGGGTGATTCAGGGACGCCTCGAAGAGATGAGCATCATGGATCTGATGCAGTCTCTCGAGATGGGGCAGAAATCCTGCCGCCTCACGATCAACCACAATGGCGACTCCTGCGAGCTCTTTTTTGCCTCAGGTCAGTGCACGGACGCGAAGCTTGGCTCGATCGACGGCGAAGCGGCCGTGTTCCAGGCTGTCCGCTGGCCGGAGGGCGGCTTCGAGATCGACTTCAACGCGGCGCCCAGTCGTTCAACAATCTCCCGCACCACTACAGGCCTCCTGATGGAAGCGCTCCGCCTGATGGACGAAGGGCAGCGCGACTCCGAAGATGCCGCAGAGCCGGCACAGACGGCGTAAAGCAATTCAAAGATGCGCGTAGCCATCCTCACAATCAGCGATTCCGTTTCGCGCGGGACGAGCGAAGACCGCTCAGGGCCGGCGCTAATCGAAAGGTGTAAGGCGCTCGGGTGGGAAGTTGTCTCGCACCAGGTTTCCGCTGACGATCATCAATGGATCGAGGGGTTCCTCAAGACCGTGGCCGACTCGCGCGCCGCCGACGTGATCCTCACGACGGGCGGCACAGGACTCGGCCCGCGGGATGTTACGCCCGAGGCGACGATGGCGGTTGCCGACCGCCTGATCCCTGGTTTCGCCGAGCAGATGCGCGCTGAAGGCATGAAGAAGACGCCTCGTGCGATTATGTCGCGCGCTGTAGCCGGAATTCGCGGCACGAGCATAATCCTTAACGTGCCAGGGAGCCCGAAGGGCGCCGTGGAATCCCTTGATGCCGTTGCGAGCCTGCTACCCCACGCTATCGAAGTTCTCCACGGGCATCATCACGGATAAGACTGGTTTCAAACCGTCTGGTGATTGCGATTAGAAGGTACTCCTTTCCTTTGTTTTCATAGAGTTACGTTCGGTTTTAATTCTTGTGAGTTGCGACTAGAACGACAGTGATTAGTGGTTAGTGGCAAGTGGCTAGCGGGACCGTTGTGCGACGGGCGGGCCAGTAGCGACGGGCACGGGAGTTGTAAAAAGATGCCCTTTTTCGGTCGATTAGAAACTGGATTTTTGTTGAGGACGCAGAACTTACGTCGATTTCTAATCGGCAGACCGGCGATTAGAAAATGTCTAAGTGGTTGGTGGGAATCGGTGGATCTTCGGGATGCCCTTCGCCTCTTCCGCTTGTTCGATTCGACTGCCGCCACGGCTGCCATGACGTAAACTCCGAAGGCGAGTTTACCATACGATTAAGACGTTTGCAAGGACTTTTTGTGTGTCAATTTGGAGACAGTCGGGCTCCAGGCGAGGAATCAGAGAGGCGGGAAGCAAGGAACAAATCAGGATGCGAATGGGAAATTTGGCGCAGAATTGGCGCGTTTGGCGCCATAACCATCCTTACGCGGACAAATTCGGCGCGATTGGCGGCTTAATTTTGGCAACAATGCAAAAACCTACTGAATGCGCTACACGCTCGCCGGGTATGATATGAATTCTCTTCCGATTTTAGAACCGCCAATCGGGAGATTGGCGTTCCCAGGGAAGGCGGGCCATGTTTGAGCAGGTATTCAAGAATGTGGACGATGTGCTGTGGAAGGAGGCTGGCTGCGGGACGGAACTCGACTACATCGAGCAGACCTCGTGGATTTTGTTCCTGAAATACCTCGATGCGCTGGAAGAGGACCGCAAGGCCTTCGCCGAACTTGAAGGGAAAAGGTATTCCTACCTGCTGGGCAGAGAGTTCCGATGGGAATCATGGGCCGCACCTAAGGACAAAGACGGGAAAATAGATCGGAACAAGGCTCAGACAGGGGACGACCTTCGGGATTTCGTCAACACTAAGCTCTTTCCTTACCTGCATGGATTCAAGCAGCGCGCCACTGGACCGAACACGATCGAGTATAAGATCGGCGAAATATTCGGCGAGACTAAAAACAAAATTCAGAGCGGTTACAATCTACGCGAGGTCATCGATCAGATTGACGAACTGCGCTTTGGTTCGCAGACTGAGAAGCACGAGCTTTCCTACCTTTACGAAGCGAAAATCCGCAACATGGGCAACGCCGGGCGGAACGGCGGCGAGTATTACACCCCACGGCCGCTGATTCGGGCCATCATTCAGGTGGTAAAACCTAAAATCGGCGAGCGGATTTATGACGGGGCTTGCGGCTCGGCTGGATTTTTGTGCGAGTCGTTTGAATATTTGAAAGGCAAAGACGCCAATCGGGAGATTGGCGTTCCCAGGAACGGCAAACCCGCCAGTACGGAGACTGGCGCTCCCGGGAACGGCAACGGCTTAGGCCGGCTCAGCACGCGGGACTTGAAGACACTTCAGGAAAGGACGTTTTTCGGCAAGGAAAAGAAGTCGCTCGCTTATGTGCTGGCGATCATGAATATGATCCTTCATGGGATTGAGGCGCCGAATATTCTTCACACAAACACCCTTACTGAAAATCTGGCGGATATTCAGGAGAAGGATCGGTTCGAGGTGATCCTCGCAAACCCGCCCTTCGGCGGAAAAGAACGCAAGGAGATTCAGCAGCCGTTTACGGTCAAGACCGGCGAGACGGCGTACCTTTTCCTTCAACACTTCATGAAGATGCTTAAGGCCGGCGGGCGTGCGGGCATCGTGATTAAAAACACTTTCCTTTCGAACACGGACAACGCTTCGGTCAGCCTGCGGAAGCAACTGCTTGAAAGCTGCAATCTGCATACGGTTCTCGATCTGCCGGGCGGCACGTTTCAGGGCGCGGGCGTTAAAACCGTTGTTCTCTTTTTCGAGAAGGGCACGCCTACTCGCAAAATCTGGTACTACCAGCTTGATCCTGGCCGCAATCTCGGCAAGACCAACCCGCTGAATGATGACGACCTCAAGGATTTCGTCCAAGTCCAATCCAAGTTTGGCGATTCGCGCAAATCGTGGTCCGTCGAGGCGAAGAGCATCGATCAGGAGACGTTTGATTTATCCGTGAAGAATCCGAACGGCGGCAACGAAGTGAAGCACCGCAGTCCCAAAGAAATCCTCGACGAAATCGCAACGCTGGATGCCCAGAGCACGGAGGTGCTTGAGGCTGTGAGGCGTCTGCTGTGAAAACCGCGTGGCCTAAGAAGGCAATTGGGGAATTATGTGACATCGTAAATGGCGGTACGCCGGATACGCGTGTGCCTGAATATTGGAGCGGACAGAACTTGTGGATTACGCCTGCAGAAATGGGCAAGCGGACGACTCCCTACGTCAGCGACACTGCTCGCAAGATTAGCGATTTGGGCTTACGAGACAGCTCAGCAACGCTACTGCCCGCCAACTCGGTGATCTTGTCTAGTCGTGCGCCTATCGGGCACCTTGTAATAAACAGTGTACCCATGGCGACAAACCAGGGCTGCAAGGGCCTAGTCCCGAAGAACGGTTTGAATTCCAAATTTCTTTACTACTACTTGCTCGGCAAAGTAGACGTGCTTGAGTCGCTTGGTACGGGAGCCACGTTCAAAGAGCTTTCGGCAAGCAAGCTCAAGGATGTAGCGGTTCCAATCGTTCCCGATACGGAGCAGCGGCGGATCGTTGGCGTTCTTGATCAGGCGTTCGCCGCCATTGCCACAACCAGGGCCAACGCGGAAAAGAATCTCCAAAATGCCCGCGCACTTTTTCAGAGCGAACTGCGAACGATAGTCGACGCGGTTTGGAAATCATCGTCGACGGTTGCGCTTTCCGAGCTTGCGAGCGACATTACAGACGGCGACCACTTGCCGCCGCCCAAGTCGGCCTCTGGCGTCCCATTCATCACGATCGGCAATATCGTCAAGGAGACTCGCAAGATCGATTTCTCGGATACGTTTATGGTTCCGAGAGCATACTTCGATGCTTTAAAGCCGAATCGCAAGCCGCGCACAGGGGACGTTCTCTACACGGTTACAGGGTCGTTCGGAATTCCAGTGCTGGTTGAGACCGATCAGGAGTTCTGCTTTCAGCGACATATCGCTATTATTCGGCCAAACAGGGACACAAAGCCGAAATGGCTCTGTTACCTGCTCTCGTCACCTCAGCTCTTTCAGCAGGCAGATGACGCAGCCACCGGGACGGCACAAAGGACCGTATCGCTGAGGGCATTGCGCAATTTGGCGGTCCCACACGCCTCGCCAGACGCTCAAGATGCAGCCGTGGCAAGGCTGGATCTCGTGTGGGAGCAAACGGAGCGTCTCCAGAGCGTTTACACACAGAAGATCGCGGCGCTGGATGAGTTGAGGAAATCGTTGTTGCATGAGGCGTTTAATGGGCGGCTCTGAGGTTTCTGGGAACGCCAATCTCCCGATTGGCGAGTTTTGCGATGAGAACGGCAACGGCAACTGCGCCATTCATGGGAATGGCGTTCCCCGCAACCGCAAAGGCGCCATTCGGGAGAATGGCGTTCCTAAGAACAACAAACCCGCCAATCAGGAGATTGGCGTTCCCAGGGGGGCTTGGCGTAGCCGGGGCTACCTGCCGCACTCTGAGGGTGCGGATGTGACGCAGCACGTGGCGTTTCACCTTGCGGACAGCGTGGCGCAGGCGACGATCCAACGATTGGAAGAGGAACTGAAGTTTCTTCCCGATGAGAAGCGGGATTTGGAGCGGCGCAAGCGGCTCGACGCGTGGCTGGATGCGGGGCATGGATCATGCGTTCTGCGGGAACCCGATATCGCCGAGATGGTACAGAGCGCGATTTTGCATTTCGATACGGAACGATACCGAATGTTTGCGTGGGTCGTGATGCCGAATCACGTGCATGTTCTCTTTCAACCGATTGACGGCTGGACGGTGGCGAAGATCGCGGCGTCATGGAAGAAATTTACCGCCGGCAAAATTTCTCAACACCGGCGCGATTTAGGCGACGCGGCGGGTGATCGCGTTTGGCATCGGGAATACTGGGACCGATACATACGAGATCAGCGGCACTTCGATAAGACGGTGGAGTACATTCACCAGAATCCTGTGAAGGCTGGGCTGGTGGCTGCTGCCGAGCAGTGGATTTGGAGTAGTGCTTGGTTGGGCGTACGAGATCGTAAGGAAAAAGGCAAAGGCGACTGCAAACCCGCCAATCGGGAGATTGGCGTTCCCCGGGGCGTTCCCAGATGAACGAGGCGGAGACTCGGGCGGAGCACATTGATCCAGCGTTGAAGGCGGCGGGTTGGGGTGTGGCTGAAGGCAGCCGGATACGGCGAGAGTATGTGATTGCGCCGGGGCGGATCGAGGGCTATGGGCAGAAGAGCAAGCCGCTGATTGCGGATTACGTGCTGATTTATCGGAATACTGAGCTTGCCATTGTGGAGGCGAAGGCCTGGGGCGAGTCGATCACGGAAGGATTGGCGCAGGCGAAGAATTACGCGCTGAAGATGGACGTGCCGCATGCTTTTTCGACGAACGGGCAGGGAATTTATGGCGTGAACATGAAGACCGGCAAGGAAGGAATTGTTGAGTGGTATCCCACGCCGAAAGAGCTGTGGAACCTGACGTTTTCCGAAGCAAACGAGTGGCGGGATCGTTTTGCCGATGTGCCGTTTGAGGATAAAGGCGGATTTTATCAGGGCCGCTATTATCAGGAGATCGCGATTGCGCGAGTGCTGGAAACGATTGCAGCAGGGAAACAGCGGATTCTGCTGACGCTCGCGACGGGCACGGGCAAGACATTCATCGCGTTTCAGGTTGCGTGGAAGCTGTTTCACAGCCGTTGGAATCTTTCGCGCGAACCGAACCGGCGGCCGCGAATTCTCTTTCTCGCCGACCGAAATATTCTTGCCAATCAAGCCTACAACGCCTTCTCGCCTTTTCCTGAGGATGCTCTTGTTCGCATCGAGCCAGAGGATATCCGCAAGAAAAAGCGCGTCCCGAAAAACGGAAGCCTCTTTTTCACGATTTTTCAGACGTTCATGAGCGGCCCGCCGAAAGACGGGAAGCCTTCGCCCTATTTCGGCGAATATCCGCCGGATTTTTTCGATTTCATCGTGATTGATGAGTGCCATCGCGGCGGGGCGAATGACGAAAGCACGTGGCGGGGCATTCTGGACTATTTCGCGCCTGCTGTGCAGCTTGGGCTGACGGCGACGCCGAAGCGACAAGACAATATCGATACGTACGAGTATTTTGGCGACCCGGTCTATATCTATTCGCTGAAAGAGGGCATTAACGACGGTTTTCTGACACCTTTCAAGGTGAAGCAGATTTCGACGACTGCGGACGAATACATTTACACACCGGATGACGCGGTCATTGAAGGCGACATAGAACCCGGCAAGATATACGGCGAGCCAGACTTTAATAAGCGCATCGAGATCGAGGCCCGCGAACGCGCTCGCGTGGGCATCTTCATGAGCCAAATCAATCAGGGCGAAAAGACCCTCGTGTTCTGCCACACGCAGACTCACGCACTAGTGGTACGCGACCTGATTAATCAGGTCAAGACGAGTACCGACCCAAATTACTGCCAACGAGTCACAGCAGATGACGGCGCGCTTGGCGATCAGTATCTGCGCGCGTTTCGAGACAACGAGAAAAACATACCGACGATTCTGACGACATCGCAAAAGCTCTCGACCGGCGTGGACGCACTGAATATCCGCAACATCGTGTTGGTGCGACCGATCAATTCGATGATCGAATTCAAGCAGATCATCGGACGCGGCACGCGGCTTTATGAGGGCAAGGATTACTTCACGATCTACGATTTCGTGAAGGCGTATCGGCATTTTAACGATCCGACGTGGGATGGCGAGCCGCTTGATCCTGAGCCGGTCGAGCCGCGTGGGCCTCGCGAACCGAGACCGATTCCAGACCCTGGGCCGGAGCCGCCTCCACCGAGAAAGAGGATCAAGGTGAGGCTGGCGGACGGCAAGGAACGGGCGATTCAGCACATGACGGCCACGTCGTACTGGCACCCGGACGGAAGGCCTATGTCGTCGCAGCAATTCATGGAGATGCTTTTCGGCCAGTTGCCGGATTTTTTCAAGAACGAGAATGAATTGCGGACGCTTTGGAGCGCACCGGATACGCGGGCAAAGCTGCTGAGCGGGCTTGCGGAGAAGGGCTTTGGCGCGCAGCAGATGGAAGAGATGCAGCGGATTATTAACGCGGAGAACAGCGACCTGTTTGATGTGTTGGCACACGTGGCTTACGCGCTGCCGCCGATCACGCGGGCGGAACGCGCGGCTTATGCCAAGGGCGCGATGGATGGGGACTTTGGAGCGAGGCAGAAGGCGTTTTTGGAGTTTGTGCTCGCGCATTATGTCGCGGAAGGCGTGCATGAGTTGGATCAGGACAAGTTGCCGCCGCTGCTGCGTTTGAAGTACCACGATTCGATTGCGGATGCGGTCGCCGATTTGGGAAAGCCGGAAGAGATTGGGCGGCTGTTCGCGAGTTTCCAGAAATACCTCTACGAAAAGGCGGCGTGATTGAGATTGGGCGTATTCGCTCCGATTGCGGGGATTCTTGACTAAGCGGGTGCTGCTCGATAGAGTGGGCGCAGTGGAAGATTTTGCGACGGTTGGCAGCGTCGCGACTAGAAGCTACTGTGCGACCGGGGAAGGTACCCATCCGAAAGAGATTCCATGGATTGGTGTGGCGCGGTGCGATAACGCTGCTCTGCGCATGCGCGCTGGCTACGGCGTTGGCGCCGGCAATGTGGGCGCAGGATGCGTCGGGTGCGCCGGGCGGGATCAGCGTTCAGGTGAGCGAGCAGATTTTTGATACGCTGTGCGCGCTGGACGCGGCAGGGTTCAATGCCGATGCGAGCACCCTGGGCGACATGCCCGAAAGGCTGGCTTTGCGGACGGAGCTTCTGAAGATGCAGGGCCCCGCGACGCTTGCCGTTCGCGCGTATTATCACGGTCATCCTATTGCCGATCCGAGCGCACTGCTTTCGCGCTACATCACATTCGCTCTGGTTCTCGGCCCTCCTCCGGACTTCACGTTTCAAGTAAGCGAAGATGAAATGCCGCCCGATGCACTTTCCTTGCGGGATTTTCAGCCGCTGTTATCTGCCTTCTATAAGGAAGCGAATCTTGGGCCGCGCTGGCAGAAGGTTGAGCCCGAATACCAGACGTTGGCAGGCGGGTATCGCTCGATCGTGCGCGCCACGGTGGTAAAGACGAATGCTTATCTGCGCGAAGTGATCGGTAGCGGGCGTGGCCGCTCGTTCACGGTATACGTCGATCCGCTGGCGGGGAGCAGCACAAATTTCCGAAACCTGGGCGATCAGTATGCCGTCGTAGTAGGGGGACGGCCAACCCAGTCAGCCGGTTTGATTCAGCACGCGTATTTGCACTTCATGCTGGATCCGCTTGTGTTGAAGGACCGAGACAATTTGCAATCGAAGAGCGCGATTCTGAATATCGCTGCGCACGCGCCGCAACTTCCCGACGAATACAAAACGGATTTTGTATCGTATGTCGATGAGTGTGTGGTGAAGGCAGTCGAACTGAGGTTGCGCGATCTTTCGGATTCCGAGCAGGAAAAGGTTTTGCAGCAGGACGACGAGAGCGGCTTTGTGATGGTGCGGCCTCTCATGGTGGGCTTGCACAAGTTCGAGAAGGACAATCCATCGATGACATATTATTTCCCGGACTTGATCTCCGGCATCGATGTGGCCGCCGAACAGAAGCGACTGCAGGGCATAACGTTTGCGTCGGCGCAGCCCGCTCCGGCAGCCCCCACATCCACGCAGACGGCGGACGCGGCGAAACAAGCGATGCTGGCGCAGGGAGATCGTGAAATTGCGCTGCACGACGCGGCTGCGGCAGCGGAGATCTTTACAAAGGTTTTGGACGCGTATCCGAACGACCCGCACGCGCTTTACGGGCTGGCGGTGGCCTCAGTCCTTTCGGGACATGCGGACGAAAGCAAGCAACTGTTCGAGAAGGTAGTGGCAAGCTCATCGCCTGGAGGGAACGCGGCGAACCAGCCGGATCCGACAGTTCTGGCATGGTCGCATATTTACCTGGGACGCATGGATGATCTGGAAGGAAGCCGCGATGTTGCGGTGAAGGAGTACCGTGCCGCTCTGTCCGTGGCCGGGGCGCCGGAATCGGCACGCGTGGTGGCACAAGGAGGCGTGGACCACGCTTACGCTGTCCCCAAGAGGGACGGGGAAGGCGGTTCGCAGTAACCGGGAAGCAATAGCGCTCACTTCGAGCAATCTTAGCGAGGTATAGAGGATTCCATATGACACTCAGCAAGATGAATTCAAGTATCGGCGTTATCGCGCTTGCGGCAGCGGCGGCGCTCTTTGGCGCCAATGTAATTCAAGCGCAAGGAAACGGACAGGCGGCTCCTTCTCTGAAGGACAACGGCCAAGGCCAGGGAGCGAGCGGGGCTCAGGGGAAAAATGTGCAGGGACGCGGTCCCGCTATCGATCCGGCCGAAGAGGCAGGCATCAAGGCTTTCAATGCCGCGACGACCGAGGATGCAAAGATCCAGGCCGGCGAGGATTTCGAGCAGAAGTTCCCGAACAGCCGTTACATCGAGGGAATTCAGGGAACGCTCGTGACGTTGTATTACGGCAAGCAGGACTGGACGAAATTCTATCCGGAGGCCGACAAAGCGCTCGCCAAGGACCCGAATAACGTGCCGGTGCTCACGCTGGTCGGATGGGTAATTCCGCGGGTCTACGATGCTAAGGATCCTAGCGAGCCGGCGAAGCTGGATAAAGCCGAGCAGGATGAGAAGCACGCTCTCGAACTGATTTCGACGATGCAGAAGCCGGCAGCGCTCACGGACGACCAGTTCAATTCGGCAAAGGCCAGCGCGGCTGCGCAGGCGCATAGCGGCCTCGGCATGACATATTTCCGCAAGAACGACTTTCAGGATTCCTCCAAAGAGCTTGAAGCGGCGACGACTGAAACGTCGGACGTCGATCCGGCCGACCTGTATATCCTCGGGATGGATTATCAGAAGCTGAATCGCAATAGCGATGCGGCCTCGGCGTACACAAAGTGCGCAGCCATTCCCAGCAATTTGCAGGATAACTGCAAGAAATCGGCGGCGTCTTTGTCTGGATCGGCTTTGACACCACAGTAAACGGGCCTTGCCGTGGCGATGATGGTGGACGAGCGGGAAACGATCGAGGCGCTTCTCGGTTACTACTTCAAAGAACCGGGTCGGCTTGATGAGGCGCTTACCCATCGTTCACTTCGCCAGGGCGTGGGCGACAAAGACAACGAACGGCTGGAGTTTCTCGGCGATCGGGTATTGGGACTGGTGGTAAGCGATCGGCTTTGCCATCTTTATCCGGTGTGGGATGCGGGGCAGCTGTCGAAGGGCCTTGCCCGCTTGGTCAATGCCGATACGCTTCAAGTTGCGGCGAGACGGCTTAAGTTGGGAGAGCATCTGCGTCTGGGGCCCGGGGAAGAAAAAACCGGCGGCCGCGAGAAGAAACGGCTGCTCTCCGATGCCTATGAGGCGGTGCTTGGGGCCATTTTTCTTGATGGGGGCCTCGCGCCCGCGACCGAGTTTGCCGAGCGTACGCTGCTTGTGCCAGCCATGAAGGCCGAGGTCGAAGCGCTTGAGCGGTCAGACCACAAATCTGCGCTTCAGGAGTGGTTACAGGAACGCGGCAAGGACATAGTGGAGTACCGGCTGACTGACGCTGCCGGGCCGGATCATCAGAAGACATTCGAAGTGGAAGTCTGGCACGGCGGAAAGCAGCTCTCATTGGCAACAGGCCGCACGAAGAAAGAAGCCGAACAGGCGGCTGCGAAATTGGCGCTCGAAGTCCTCCTGGCAAGTTGAAGTTCCGGGAAGGACGACGGAAGAGATCGAGGCTCGAGTGCCCGAAATTCCCACGGCGGAAATCTCCAACACTGCTTCGAATGCCGGACCACAGGCTAAGAGCGAGCGGTCCCGGCAGGCGCGCCCGAGTGGCTCGCTTGTTGAGTTGTGCGAGACGCTGCTCATCACCGTCTTAATCGCGCTATTTGGCACCACGTTTGTCCTTCAGGCATACAATATCCCCTCCGATTCAATGAACCCCACGCTGCTAGCGGGGGATCATCTTCTCGTGAATAAATTTATTTTTGGCGGCAATGGCGCCTGGTACGAGAAGCTCCTGCCTTATAGGGAAATTCGCCGGGGCGACCTGCTTGTTTTCAAATATCGGTATGAAGATCATCCGGACTACGTAAAGCGCGTGGTTGGCTTGCCCGGCGATCATTTGAGGATCGTATTAGGGCGCGTCTTCATCAATGGAAAACTGCTCCGGGAGCCGTATGCTGTACATGCGGGGTTTAATTCGGATGCGGGTACGGACACATTTCCGCCGTTGGATCCATATAGCATGGAGGTCGGTCTTTTGCCGCAGTGGGCGGACGAGATTCAGAACTACATTCAAGGCGACGAACTTCTGGTTCCTGGCAACCGATATTTCGTAATGGGAGATAATCGGGACGACAGCCAGGACAGCCGCTACTGGGGATTTGTCGATCGCAATGCTGTGATTGGAGAGCCGGTATTGATCTACTGGTCCGTAAACGCTTCGGAGGATGACTACACCGACGAGGGGCTCTGGGACAGGATCAAGGGGATTGGGAACACTTTGATTCATCTGCGCAGCCGAACGCGGTGGCACCGAATATTTCGAGAGGTTCACTAGCAAGTGGAACTCAGGCCGAGCATTCTGCAGGGAGCGCCGACGCAGGTAATTGACCCGCCGACGACGGCGAACGAGTCTGTGCGCCGGCCTGAGTTTTTTAGACGATTGCTTACATGGGCGGTGGTGTTCGCTTTGCTTATGGTCATCGGCGACGGCATCGGAGTGCTTCTTGTGAGCCGCCAGAGCGTGCGGCAGCGACTGAACGCGCGCCTTGAAGCGGCTTTTGGGCGACGGGTGGAAGTGGACCGCTACTCGTTCAGCTTGTGGGGCGGTCCGACGCTCGAAGCGGATGGAATTCGCGTAGGCGAAGATCCGCGCTTTGGGCATGAATATTTTTTACGCGCGGACTCTCTAGCCGTGCGGCTGCGCTGGTTGAGCTTGTTACGCGGACACATTGGAATTGGTGCGCTTTCACTCAGCGGGCCGACAGTCAATATTGTGAACGAATCGGCGGGAGATTGGAATCTGGCGGAGTGGCTCGGCCATCCCGCGGCGTCTGCCAGCAATAGCGTTGGGCCGGCGGCGATTCCGTTTGCGCCATCGTTTCGCGAGATCGAAGTGGACGGAGGACGAATCAACTTTAAAAACGGCGATGAGAAGCTGCCGTTTGCGTTTATCAACGTCAACGGAGCGATTTACGCGGATGGGCCGCAGCGCTGGCGTCTTGATCTGGAAGCCGCGCCGTGGCGCGCCGCGGAAATCCTTCAACAGCCGGGTAAGATCCACGTGGCGGGGAGCGTCGGAGGGACGTCATCCGCGTTGCGTCCGGCGAGCGTGGAGATCAGTTGGACGGACGCTGCCGCGTCCGATTTTCTGCGGCTCATGACGGGCGACGATTCGGGCATTCGCGGAACTGTTGCTATCGGGCTCAATGCGCAGACCAGTGCGGAAGGATGGGCGATTCAAGGGCAGGCGCTGCTCGGGCAGCTGCATCGTTGGGACTTGACGTTGCGGCCCGACCTACCTGCAGTGGATGTGCCTTCGCTGAATGTGACGGCGAAAATGCTGCTCGATGTGCCGGCTTCGGTGCTTCAAATCACCGATTTATCTGTGCAAGCTCCGCATTCGAATTTAGAGGGAGCGGCGAGCATCTTGTGGGATGGCTCTGCGGCCGGGCGAAAGATGGGAGCGAAACCTGTTGCGCTGGAGATTAAATCAGCGTCCATCGATTTCAGTGACGTTCTCGCATGGCTGCGGGCGTTTCGGCAGAACGTTCCACCCGGTGTGACTGTGAAAGGGTTTGCTCGGGCGCACGGTACGATTTCCGGTTGGCCTCTGAGTCTGGCGGATTTTACCGCGCAAACTTACGGAGCTGAGCTTTCCGGCGACGGTCTGGTGGCGCCGCTGCACCTTGGTTTGACAACGATCGAATACAACGGGGAAGCGTTGCGCATACCTCCAACAACCATTGCGATCGGTGACGCCAAAAACGCGGGCGGCGGATTGTTTCGTGTGGAGTTCGATGTGCCATCGAAGCGCCGGCGATTGAAGAGCGACTTGGCAGGATTGCGCGTTTCGGGCGGCACGCGGGATGCGTCAGAGGCCATTGCGGCAGCCAACGCGTTTGGCTGGGACGTGGCTCGCGGCTGGCAGCTCGCAGGACCGCTGCATTGCGATCTTCTCTGGGCACCAGAAGAATGGCCATGGAAGGTGCGGCCGGTTGGCAGCGTAACCGTGGGAGGCCCGGGCGACGACGGGGCTTCGCTGCGCGCACCGTTCTTAAATTTGCCCGTGAACGGGCTTGAATTCCGAATGGATTTTAAGCATGGAGCACGGCACGTCACGCTTTCTGGCGCTCAAGCCTTTGGAGCGCATTGGAGCGGGACGTTCGATCGCAGCGATGCGGCGCCGGAATGGCAGTTCGCGTTGTCGGCGGATATGTTGTCGGCTGCAGATCTCGACCGCTGGCTAGATCCACGCTGGAGAGAGAGCTTTATCGACCGGATGCTGCCATTTCTCAATCTGGGCCCGGCAACGGCGGTTCCCGACGATTTGCGCGGCGCTGGACGCCTCACTGTGGACGAATTCACCGCAGCGCCTTTCACCTTTCAGAAACTAGCAGGAGATTTGACGATCAACGGACGTGACGTGACGCTCTACGACGCTAGCGCCGATCTTTTTCACGGCAAAGTAAATGGCACGCTCGATGCGAAGCTCACTGCGAAGCCCAATTACCACGGACATGCAACGTTTTCGGGGATCGATGTAGGGGCGTTTGCCGGGGCGGATAGAGCCGGTTCGCCCGCCGCCGTATTCAGCGGCGCGGCGTCCGGGGAGGCTGAATTTTCGATGGCGGGCAACGGTCGGACTGATTTTGCCAATTCGCTTGAATGCAAAGGCGCTGCCGACGTGCGCAATGCGACGTGGACCGGCGTGCAATTGCTCGATTCTTTGCAGGCTGGCAAGCTGGTGAACGGCGAGAGTGCGTTTGATACGGCTTCGTCGCAATTCACATGTGCGCGGGACGCGGTTGCGTTGAAGCAAATCGTGTTGACGAACGGCAAGACGGCGATCGACGGTGCGGGAACCATCGATTTTGCACAACGCATGAATTTGCAGGTGCGCATGGCGCAGGATGCACCGTTGCACACTTCCGCACGCGCTTTGGCGAGCGGCGCCACCGGCCAAAACGTTATCGTGACGGGCACGCTTGCCGCGCCGCAATTCAGGCGCGCGTTGGCGGAGCGACGGTCGCGCTGACGAGGCATGGATTTGCGAGTGATTTCTGTTTCGTGCGCTCCAAGCAAGTTCGGCGTTTCGGCGCTCGCAGTTTTCGCGGTTTTTGCGGCGGCGAGCTGTGTTGCGAAGGAGGCGCGCGTATCTCTGGTGCCGCAATTTGCCGTGGGCGAGACGCTCGTCTATCAGATCGAGACGCAGACTGTGACGGCAGGGAAAACGGTGACTCCGATCATGAACGCGGAGGGCGCAACGGAGGCTACGCTGAAAATCGGCATGCGCGAGCGGCTTGAGGTGGTCGGCGTTGACGCGCAGGCGCAGGGCCAATCGGTGCGATTCAGGCTCACATGGGACGCCTCGCACGCCAGCGCGGTCAGCGACGCGGTCGACCCGACGACTGACGATCCGGCAGCGCCGTTCAATAAGCTGCAAGGGCAGTCCGTCGAATTCTCCTTGTCGCCCAATGGCGCCCTCTCCGATTTCAAAGGCCTCGAAGATGTTTTGGGCGGCGTGCCTCCGCCGGAGGCCGTCGGATGGATTTCGTCGCTCACAGCTGCGCGTGAATTTCCGCGCGGCGGCATCGCGGTTGGCCAGCGTTGGAAGGCGGAGCGACCCATTAACGGAGCGCCGCTGACGGGGCTGTTCTGGCAGACCCAATCAGCGTACGACCATAATGAGGCATGCGCGACTCCCGTCGGCGAAACACAGCAGGGCGGGAAAGGGCCGACACAACAGTGCGCGATTATTTTGAGCCAAATGAGTATCGCGCGGCACGGCTCGGGGCATGGCGACCAAACGCCACCCGATTATCTGCACAATGGCTTGCGCACGGCGGGAACGTGGACCGGTACCGGCGAGGAAATGGGCTCGATCGCGATTGCGACCGGGCTATTGGTCAGCGCGACGGAAACGAGTTCGCAGAATATGGATTACACAATTACGAGCGCGACGAGCGGATCGAGCGTTCATTACA
>DATEGW010000124.1:0-3627 GCA_035279845.1 Candidatus Acidiferrales bacterium
CTACTACTAGCGGGCTGGATTATCGTGCTCGCAGCAATCGAAATGCTCTCCGCATTGGAAGCGAGAGGCGCTTTCGTAGCAGCGGGAATTGCAATAGAGGCGATTGGCTTGGTACTGGTAATTCGATCTCATTCTGCGCCGCAGGGTCTCGAGGACTAATGCCACCCCCAGTTCCGGCTTTATCCGAAGTCGTCACAGTGCTCTGTATCGCGCTTATCCTTACCGTCCCCTTCGCCATCGCGGGCCTCTGCCTGATCAACACAGGCCTCGGCCGTTCGCGCAGCGCAGCACATATGATGATGTGCTCGCTCGGCGTTGTCGGTGTTGCCGCGCTTGTATATTTCGTCATCGGATATGCTTGGCAAGGCTACGCAGGAGGACCAGCCTACTATTTTACCGTCGGCGGCAAGCAATGGAATTGGATTGCAGCAGAACGATTTTTCCTGCGCGGTGTTCCCCTGGACATTTCATCGCCTTCTCTTTCAGCCTGGCTTGAGATACTCAGCGTAGGCCTAGCCGCGATCATTCCACTGGGTAGCGGTGCCGATAGATGGCGTGTGAGCGGCGCCGCGTTGTCGACGATTTTGTTAGCTGGCTTGACGTATCCACTCTTTGCGCATTGGGTCTGGGGAGGGGGATGGCTTGAACAGCTCGGCGAAAACTATGGCGTGGGGCAAGGATTCATTGACGCGGCCGGATCGAGTACGATCCATTGCGTCGGCGGCCTGACGGCGCTTTCGATCGCATGGATCCTCGGGCCGCGGCAAGGGAAATATGCGCGCGACGGAATGCCAGCGGCCATTCCAGGGCACAATGCGGTTTACGTGACGTTCGGCTGTTTCCTATCGCTGATTGGATGGATCGGACTGAACGGCGCAGGAGCTATCCTTATGGCAAGCGTTGATCCTGGGAACGTGGTGCTGATTGCAGTGAATACGATTCTCTGTGCGGTTTCCGCCGGGCTGACTGCCGCGATCGTTACGAAGGTGAGATTCAGAAAGCCGGATGCTTCGCTCAGCGTCAACGGATGGGTGGGCGGCCTTGTGGCAAGCAGCGCGGTCTGCGCGTTCATCAGGCCGCCGGAGGCAGTTGTGGTGGGCGCCGTGGCAGGTGCACTGGTGACGTTTTCGGTCGAATGGTTTGAGCTAAAACTTCGCATCGACGACCCTGGTGGAGCGATTTCGGTGCATGCTCTCGGCGGGCTCTGGGGCGTGCTTGCAGTTGGATTGTTCGGTACTGGGGGTCTGGAGAACCACGGCCAGCTGCTTGCGCAAGTCGTCGGGATCGGTACGTTGCTTGGGTTTGTCTTTCCCTTAACGTACGGACTCAATTGGGCGCTGGACCGAGTCTATCGTCAACGAGTGCAGCCGGCAGGCGAGCACCAAGGGATGGACCTTTTTGAGTTGGGCGGCGGCGCTTATCCTGAATTTATGACGCACGACGACCCTTACGAGAGAGGAGGCTAGGCGCGCATAAGTATTAGCAGCTAAACGAGTTCGACGGCCCGAGCGGCTTCCCTGTATTGACAATCGACGATGGCAGGCTCTAGATTTGCTATGGGGCCGGAGGGCTCAATGAGATTTCTGCGTAAAGCCGCGGTAGCTGCTGGCACGGCGCTTTTAGGCGTCGCGGTGCTGATCGCTGCTGACGTTCCAACCGGTGTTGTATCCGATGCGGTTCGTGCACATGTGGATGGCGCCGACGCGGCGCTTGGAGCAAACGTTTACGCAGGTGATGCCCTAAATACAAATCCGGGCGGAACGCTGCGGATGCGCGTAGGCGCCGGTCAACTTTTCATGCTCGAATCGAGCGAGGCGAGCCTGACGCAGGACCATGGCCTCGTCGATATGCTGATGAAGAGCGGCACGGCTGGACTTTCAGGTACGGTCGACGATCCGCTTGAGATTGACACACCGGTGGGCACCGTGCGTCCGGCGAACGACAAGCACGCGTTCGGACAAGTGACGATCACCGGCGCCAAGCAAATTATCGTTACTTCTTACGAAGGTACTCTCTCTCTTAATCACGAAGGTGAGGAGCGGCTGATCGAGGCTGGCAGATCCTATCGTGCCACACTTGCTGCGGAGCCCGCTTCGCGCGCAGCAGCCTATCCTCAGGGTGGGCAAGGGGCAGGCACCGGCGGCAATCATGATCGGCTTATCCTCGATGCGATTCTCATCGGCGGTGCCGGAGCGGTCGGCTACGTGGTTTGGCATTACATGACCGAGAGCCCTTCCAACCCTTGAGTATCCGCATTGTCAATGCGCGGTTGCCCGCGCGATAATCACTGCATGACATCAAATCCCGCAATTGCCAAATCCGAGTATCTGCAGGCACCTGAATTCGCGAAAAATCTTGACCGGCTCGCCGAAGTAGCAGTGCGCGTAGGGCTTGGGCTTGCGCCAGGTCAAGAACTCGTGATGACCTGCACGCTCGATGCTGTGCCCCTTGCCCGCCTTATCACGCAGCACGCCTACAAAGCCGGAGCGAAACTTGTAAACACGATTTATGGCGATGAAGAAGCGGCGCTATTGCGATTCCGCTATGCGCCGGACGAGAGCTTTGACGCGGCACCCGCGTGGCTTTATGAGGGCATGGCGGCCGCGTACAAGAATGGCGCGGCGCGACTTGCGATTGCCGGAAACGATCCGTCCCTGCTCTCCAAAGAAGATCCAGAAAGAGTGAGCCGGCTGAATCGCGCGACGTCGAAGGCGTATCGGCCTGCCTTGGAATATATTTCGCGGCACGATATCAATTGGACGATCGTTTCGTGCGCGACACCAGCCTGGGCTGCGGCTGTGTTCCCGGATTTGCCGCACGACGAAGCCGTGAAGCGACTATGGCATGCGATCTTCGCCGCTTCGCGCGCCGATCAAGCGGACCCCGTCGCCGCATGGAAACAGCACGACGCGAATCTGCATGCCCGCGCCGATCGCCTGAATCAGAAGCGCTATTCCGCTCTGCACTTCCGCGGTCCGGGCACCGACCTGCGCGTTGGCCTCTCCGACGGGCACCTGTGGCTCGGCGGAGGCACTATGGCGCACAACGGCAAGTATTGCATCCCAAACATGCCGACTGAAGAAGTCTTCACGACGCCACACAAGGATCGCGTGGAAGGCCGCGTCACAAGTACGAAGCCTCTTTCGCATATGGGAACGCTGATCGAACAGATTTCCGTGCGGTTCGAAGGCGGAAAGATTGTCGAGGCTCAGGCGTCAAAAGGAGAGCAAGTTTTGCAGCGGATGATCGAGACCGATGAAGGCGCGCGCCGCCTCGGCGAGGTTTCGCTTGTGCCGCACTCCTCCCCTATTGCTGCAAGCGGCCTGCTGTTCATGAACACGCTCTTCGATGAAAATGCAGCATGCCACATCGCGCTTGGCAAAGCGTACAGTTCGTGTCTGAAAGACGGTGACAGTCTCACGGCTGAGCAGCTCGCCGCGCGGGGCGCAAACGACAGCCTAGTTCACGTCGACTGGATGATCGGGTCGAATCAAATCGACGTGGATGGCATCAGCGCGACCGGCGACGAAGAGCCTGTGATGCGCGCGGGCGAGTGGGCCTGAACAAATCGCAATATCGATCGCAATTGACGAAGGCGCGATTCGCGGCGCCCATCGCACCTGAATT
>DATEGW010000125.1:0-38147 GCA_035279845.1 Candidatus Acidiferrales bacterium
CGGAATTTGATTAGCCTTTCACCCCTACCCTCAGCTCATCCGAGCGATTTTCAACTCACAACGGTTCGGTCCTCCAGTCGCGGTTAAGCGACCTTCAACCTGGCCAAGGGTAGATCATCCCGCTTCGCGTCTATTCCCACAGACTATACGCCCTATTCGGACTCGCTTTCGCTACGGCTCGCTTACGCTTAACCTCGCCTGGGAGAATAACTAGCCGGCTCATTAAGCAAGAGGCACGCCATCAGGCATTCCGTATCCGAAGACACGGCATAGCCCTCTGACTGCTTGTAAGCATACGGTTTCAGGTTCTATTTCACTCCCCTCGCAGGGGTGCTTTTCGCCTTTCCCTCACGGTACTGGTTCACTATCGGTCGCCAACGAGTATTTAGCCTTGGAGAGTGGTCTCCCCAGTTTCCCGCGGGGTTTCTCGTGCCCCGCGGTACTCAGGATACCGCTTCGAGTCCGGTAAGCTTTCGGCTACATGGCTTTCACATTCTATGGCCCGGCTTTCCTGCCGGTTCACCTAGCCTCCGGATTGATAACTCTACTCACGCGGTCCTACAACCCTCCGGTATAAATACCGAAGTTTGGGCTCTTCCGATTTCGCTCGCCGCTACTTTCGGAATCTCGTTTGATTTCTCTTCCTCCAGGTACTGAGATGGTTCACTTCCCTGGGTTGACTCGTACCCGACTATGTGTTCATCGGGCCGTTACCTGGTTTTACCAAGTAGGGTTTCCCCATTCGGACATCCCCGGATCAAAGCCTGCTTGCGGCTTCCCGAGGCTTATCGCAGCTTGCCACGTCCTTCATCGTCTGTTGGCGCCAAGGCATCCACCGTACGCCCTTAGTAGCTTAACCATAAAACTTACCCAACACGTCCCAGCTCTCACGAGCTAGGATCCGAAAATGTCATTTATAAGGGTCTTGCAAGCCCTTTTTATAACTTTTCAGAGGTGTTTAAGGTGCCAACTGCGCCATTTCTGGCCCAATTTGCACACGAAAACGGCGTGCAGAGGTAGGTTCGCCTTTCCACAAAACGCTACTCTCGAGCAAAACTTGCGGTTTTATGTCCTGCGCGAATCACACTTCACCTCGCGCAAGACAATGCCAGCTTCCTTCAATTGTCAAAGAACTGTCGCTCCAATCATCTACTGCCGATCAAAGCGTCCCCGTTTCAAACGGGGCGCAGCGCCGGTTTGGAGCCGGCCTGCGAAGTCTGCAAACAATAAAAAACCCGGCGTCGAGCGCCGGGCGAATCCGTCTTTTGCTTGGGCCGCTTTACCGCGCAGCCTCAGACGGATGTACTCGAAGCTCGACTGTGGTCTATCCGGTGCTCGTAACCAATCTCACCTCTGTTTTCAGAAGGCTAGACTAGGTATCAGAACTGCCCCAGAAGCTTCAGGGCACCACCGACTTCAAGGGAGTATAGCAAAAGTCCGGGTTTCGTCAAGTGCCCTTGCATTATTTTCTTCACAGGCTTCTGTGGATTTTAGTTCGTTTTGTGGAAAAGGCGGAAACCCTGTACAAATACTGTAAATTCTTACATTTCGATCAAACGATCTGAAGGGGAGCCCCAATCACTTATGCCGTACTTTGCCTTGATCTATCACCTGTTTGACGATTATTTGGAACGCCGTGCGTCATTTCGATCTCAACATCTAGCCAAAGCAACTTCGGCCCACGCGCGTGGAGAACTCGTGCTTGCAGGAGCGTTGGCAGAACCGGCCGACAAAGCGCTCCTGATTTTTCGCTGCGCGGATAGCCGTGTCGCCGAATCGTTTGCGGAAAATGATCCGTACGTCATCAACGGCCTGGTGAAACACTGGGAAGTTCGCCCGTGGACTGTTGTCATCGGTAACGTCGATTAGCGCCCCCTCTACATATTACCGATTCGTTACTTGAATAGAAATGCTGTTCTGTCTCAGTGGAACGTACATTTTGTCCCATTGGTCGTGCAATGTGCTCTCGGCGTAGGCGTCGGCGGCTTCGCGGTTGGCAAATTCGATTGCGAAGGCGGCGTTGAAATCGCGCGGCTCCAGCCGGTCGGCTTGCGTCCAGATATTTTTCACGCCAGGAGTTCTCAACGCCACGCGCTTCAATCCGTCCAGAACGGCCTGCTTTTGTGCTGCGGAAACACCCGGATTCCATTTGATTTCAACAACATGAATGATCGTCTTCGGCTGTCCCACGCGGTTTTGTCCCACCACATACCCGCCGCCAAATAACACAAAAGCGATCACGATCATCGCCGCAAGCTTCACGATTTTGGATAACTGCCACGACATTGATGCCTCCTCGCGGATGGATTCTCACTTGAGTTTACGCGCTCAATCGTCCTATAGCGATGCCAATTTGGCGCCATAAAATGCGTTAAAAGCGCTTAAAAAGCCAAAAATGGTCGCTTTGGCGCCTTAAAAACGCTTATTTTTTCGATCGAGCTTCGTGTGCTCGAATCGGCACGCCGCAGGGAGCCGGCTCCGCTCGATATCGATGTTGACCCGGCACTCAGGGTCCAGTACCATGCGCCAAATCGCGCCGCCAGACGGCTGCCAGTTTCCAGGGAGGGCAAATCCATGTTCTGCCAGGCATGCGGGGCCAACGTAGCTGATGGAACAGCGTTCTGCACTTCTTGTGGCCGTCCTATTGTTGGCCTTGCCGTCGGCCAATCAGGCGGGGCGGCTGCTATCGCCGTGGCACCGCCGGTGGCGATTGCCGGAACAGCCGCCACTTTTGCCGGATTCTGGTTGAGGCTTGTCGCAGCGATCCTAGACTTTGTGGTTCTTCTCGTGCCGACCATTCCGATTGGAATCCTGATGTTCGCGAGCATGTTGCCAGAAATAGGACTGGCGCGTGGTAACCCAGGGCTTCTCATCGCTACCCTTCTCCCTCGCATCATCTTCTTCGGATTGCTCCTTTTGACCATCAAATGGCTCTATTGGGCGGTGATGGAGAGTTCCACCTGGCAGGCGACGCTGGGCAAGAAAGCGTTGGGCCTCTATGTGACCGATCTAGCAGGGAATCGCGCCAGCTTCGGAAAAACAAGCGGCCGCTTCTGGTCCGGCCGCGGCATTTCGATTGTGCCAACATTGGGAGCGCTCTACTATTTCATCGACTGCGTTTGTTGCGGCTTCACTGAGAAGAAGCAGGCCGTTCACGATATGATTGCCGGGTGCCTTGTGATGCGGAAAGTTTGATTGAGGCACTGGAGGGCAATTGTATTGTGGAAAGTGCGGCGCGGAAATCGCCGAGGGGTCTGATCGATGTAACGCATGCGGCGAACCCGTCGCACCATCCGGTGATCAACAGGACTCGAACGGCGTCGTTCCGGCACACCCGCCGAAAATTACCCTGAAAATTACGATTGCCTATGCCGGCTTTTGGCTCCGGGCCGTCGCATTCATAATCGATTTGCTGATCCTCACATTCGCGTCATTTCCCATCCTCTGGAAACTGATCGAGCAGAACGTCGGGCCCGAGCCGTCCTACCACGACTACTTCGCCTTCTATGCCAGCGGTACGCGCCAGGCGATTGCGTTCCAGCTTTTGCTTCAATTAATCTGCTGGCTCTATTTCGCTGCGTTTGAAAGCTCGCGTTGGCAGGCGACACCAGGCAAGAAGATGCTTGGCCTCTACGTGACTGATTTGAATGGCAAGCGAATCAGCTTCGCGCGTGCCACTGGACGCTACATCGGTAAAGCGCTCGAGCAGTTCACGCTGTTCATAGGCTTCCTCATTGCGGGCTTTACGGCGCGAAAGCAGGCGCTTCATGACATTGTCGCGAGCTGCCTTGTTTTAAGGAAGGCTAGTCGCAGCTTTCGAATGGACACTTGAAAGAGCGATGTTCGACTTCCATCACTCGTTCCATTCGCAGCATTTCGCCACCTGCAGATAGCGCCCGCCCCTTGCAGTTAACCGTTTATCAGGCTTCTGCCCACCATCGGCGATAGACGAGGTCGAATTTAGATATTGTCACATTGTGCATTTCACATGGGTGTTTGTATTTGGGATGATCAATAATAGCGAGAGAATGGAACAGCAGCATTCGTGCCGAGACGGAGCGGAACCATGACAGCGATTAATAAACATCCGGCGTTCTTGTGCATATCCATCATTTTGGCCTCGAGCTGCCAAGCGCAGTTGTCACGCAAACCTAAGCAGTCGATAGAATCCATGTATGTGATAACGGACCACAAGGTCATTTACGATGACAAGACGAACAGCCAGTTGGATAACTATGTCATTACTTATGGCCCAGAACTTCTGATAGTTCAATACACGGAGTCGCAAATCAGCACCTTAAAACCGGGCGCTTCGGAACTTGACCAGGTATTGCCAGGCGAGAATCTTCATTTACACGCGCGATATGGATCGTGGCCGCACCAGCCCGATGTGAGCCAAGTTCCACAAGTGGGCGTGCCGATACGTGCCTGCGAAATGGACACGGAAGATCCTAGCCTCAATGATGGCCATCCCTTAATTGCGACTCAATCCGCATCATTACCCTGCATGTCGCGCGATGGCGATACGCTGCACCTTAGCATCGCGCCCAATGGCGGGATCAAAATGTGGGAGTACGTGAATTTCGACATTTTGGAAGAGCGTCAAGCCGCTGGCGTCAGTTCATGCAAGAACACCCCATTATCCAACTGAGGAGAATGGAACGGCGCGTTCTTAGTTAGTCGGGCTCTCATTTGGATTCCAGAGAGGGGAACACAATGGAACAGCGCAGATTGAGAGTTGTTCTGCGGGAGGCATTATTCTCGGTTGGCATTTGGATATTGATCGCAGGCTTGCTGTTGATTTCTGCTTCGGTGTGGCAGGCAGGCGGCTTCGCTGTTTTCTACAAATCGGCGAACATTCCTGCTTTCCTCGGCGGACTAATCGGGCAGTTTTTGCTTCTTGCCTTGCTGTTGTCGGCATACGGTGCATGGCGCTTGCGCGGCGGTGAGACGCGGAAGTTCTGGGCCGACGTGAGATTTTGGGTGATCTGTCTGATCTTAATAGCTTGGTTTGCGGGAAACAAAAGCTCAGCTCCCATTCTCGGCTGGTTTATCGTTTGTGCCATTTATCAAATCAGAGATGACAGGCGGCGTTTCAACGATAGCTGGCAGAGAGCATGATGCGCACTGTCTGTTCCCGTTTGAATTAGGCGCCACATGCGATGCTAAACGCCCCAGCCGTAACTCTTCTGATGGGCTGTCGACTCGCGGAGTTCGGCGCGGATTTGGGCGGTGAGTTCGGAGCCGCGGACCGTCTTTCCGCCGGGTGCAGCGATATCGGCGGTGCGATAACCCTTCTCCAGAGCGCGATCGACGGCCGCTTCAATCCACTGGGCTTCAATATCAAGACCAAAAGACTCACGCAGCATCATGGTTGCCGAAAAAATGGCGCCGAGGGGTGAGGCTACATCTTTGCCGGCTAGGGTCGGCGCCGATCCGTGAATCGGCTCGTAGAGAGCAGGCTCGCCGGCGCGGCCACGGCTCATTGAGGGAATCAGCCCAATCGATCCGGCCAGCGCGGCGGCTTCGTCACTGAGAATGTCTCCAAACAGATTGCCGGTGAGGATCACGTCAAAGGCTGTGGGCCGCAGCAAAATCTGCATCGATGCGTTGTCCACATACATGTGCTCGACGGTGACGTTCGGATAATCCTTCGCCAGCGCCGATACCGTCTGGCGCCAAAGTGTCGATGTGGCAAGGACATTGGCCTTATCAACGCTCGTCAGCTTTCTATTTCGAGCCGCTGCGCGTTCGAAGGAAAAGCGCGCGATCCGTTCGATCTCTTCATATGTGTAGTTCGCTACGTCGCGCGCCCGTGCCTGCGATTTCTCGCCTTCGATCTTGTGCTCGCCAAAGTAAATATCGCCTGTGAGTTCGCGGACAATCTCGAAATCGGTGTCCCCAAGCCGCTCGGGACGCAGCGGCGAAATGTCCCGCAACGCGGGCCGCAAGCGAATCGGACGCAGGTTGATGAAAAGCCCGAGTGCCTGCCGCATCTTAAGCAATCCGGCTTCGGGCCGTTTGCCGAGCGGCAAGTTCTCCCATTTTGGTCCGCCGATAGCGCCGAGCAGGATCGCGTCGGCGGCCTGGCAAGCCGCGAGCGTTTCCGCAGGCAGAGGTTCGCCGCAACGGTCAATCGCGATGCCGCCAAAAGGGAACTCACGAAATTCGAAGTTGTGCCCGAATGCCGACGCGCAGTCGGTGAGGACCGCAATCGCGGCGTTCGTCACTTCGGGACCGATTCCGTCTCCGGCAATTACTGCGATGGTTTTTCTGATTTGTGTCATGTGCAATTAAACCACACAGGCAGCAGCGCCTGTGCCACCACATCATCTCTATAGTGAACGGCACAGCCAAAACCGGCAGCCCTTCGCAACGGCACTCAGGGTGAACAAGCGGGCGCAGCAACGTCAACTGCCGCGCTGGAAGGCCGCGGCGCTACATTTAAACCTAACCCAAAACAATTCACCGATCAGCGCGCCCGACTATAACAGGGCGCAGCAAGCATGCGCCCCTGCTACAAAAGCAAAACAAAAACCAAAGGCCAGGAGTGGCTGTGCCACACTTTTTCGGTTAGCGCGACGCTGCGGCGCTCGGTTCAGAGGCAGGCGCCGGTTGCCGCCGCACTTGATGAATAATCGAGATCAGGTCGCGGTCCGTGATTTCCTTATCTTCATCGGCGCGTTGAATCGCCAGGCGGTAACACTCCGCAAGCTCGACGTCCGTGGTTTCGTATCCCAGATCTGCGAGCCGCGCGCGAAATGCGTTGCGTCCTGAATGTTTTCCGAGCACCAGTTTTCGCGCCGGCACGCCGACAGTGGTCGGCGAAATGATTTCGTAGGTCAGCGGATTTTTCAAGATGCCGTCCTGGTGAATTCCGGCCTCGTGCGCAAATGCATTCGCGCCCACAACAGCCTTGTTCGGTGGCACGGGTACGTTCGTGATCGCCGTCAACATCCGGCTGACAGGATAGAGCTTCTCCAGCTTGATCCGCGACTCAACTGCATAGCGATTCTGACGAACGTGAAGCGCCACGGCCAATTCTTCAATGGAAGCATTCCCTGCGCGCTCGCCGATGCCATTTACGGTGCATTCGATCTGGCGGGCGCCGCCCTCAATCGCGGCAAGAGAATTGGCCACGGCAAGCCCAAGATCGTCATGGCAATGCGCGCTCAAAATAACGTTTGGATGCGGGCCGATTCTCGCGCGCACGTTGCGGAACAAATCCGCATATTCGTCAGGGGTCGAATAGCCCACGGTATCGGGCAAATTCACAATGGTCGCGCCGCATTCGATCACCGCGAGTACGACCTGGCACAAATAATCGAGATCGGTCCTGCTGGCATCTTCGGCGGAGAATTCCACTTCTTCGCAGCGCTGCTTGCCGAAACGCACCATTTTTATGATCCGGTCGAGCGCTTCTTCGCGGTTGATGCGCAGCTTGTGTTTCAGGTGCAGGTCCGAAGTGGCGAGAAAAACGTGCAGGCGGGGTTTTGCGGCAGGTTCAAGCCCGCGCAGCGCCGCGTCAACATCCTCCTGACGCGCCCGCGCGAGCGCCGCTACTCGACAGCCTTTAATCTCGGCGGCTACGGCGCGCGTCGCATCGAGATCGCCCGGCGATGCAATCGGGAAACCGGCTTCAAGAACGTCGACGCCAAGCGCTTCGATTTCATGCGCGAGCTTCAGCTTTTCCTCGCGATTCATCGAAAAGCCGGGCGATTGCTCGCCGTCACGGAGCGTCGTGTCAAAGAATTGTACGGTTTCCATGGACCACTCCTCCCAATAGTGACAGTAAAACGCTTCAGGCGCAATCCGTCCAATTTATAATGATTGCATCGCACATAAATACGCCTTATATAGTTGCTGTCGATACAGAGAGGGATCCTTCCCGGAGAACCATCCGGGATGCAAGAACGCGTCGCTTCGCTCAGGATGACGGCGGATCGGTGGTGCGGCTATCGATAATGCGGCTGAAAGGAAGGCAGGATGGACTTAGCTTCGCTCCAGGTTTTCCAGACTGTGGCGCGCGAACGCAGCTTCTCTCGCGCCGCGGAAAAACTTTATCGCACGCAGCCGGCAGTGAGCATCTCGATCCGCAAACTCGAGGACTGGGTCGGACAGCCGCTTTTCGTGCGCGGGTCGGGCGCTCGCACGCTCACGGACGCCGGCACGCTGCTTCTGGAATATGCGGATCGGATGCTCAATCTCCGCGAAGAAATCCAAAAGGGCATTCGCGAACTTCGCGGCCTCGAGCGTGGCCACGTCGCCATTGGCGTAAACGAAAGCTCGATCCATGCGCTCTTGCCCGCGCTCGACCGTTTCCGCAAAGAACATCCCGGCATTCTCATTCGGGTGCATCGCGTCTTTTCGCGGGACGTGCCGCGCGAAGTCCTCAACCATCATTTGGATGTGGGCGTGATTTCGTACATTCCAGAGGCGAGCGAACTCGCCGCGACGGAATTTCACCGCGACGCGCTCACGCTGGTCGTTTGGCCCGGCCATCGGTTGGCACGCCGCCGTGAGGTGGATATCGACGAACTGGCGGAAGAATCGTTCGTGGCGCACATCGTGGAATCGCCGCATCGCCAGAGCGTGGTGCAGCTCTTCGCGCGCCATCGCGTCCCTTTGCACACGGATATCGAAATGCCCACGATTGAGAGCATCAAATTGTTCGTCGAAATGAAAAAGGGGATCGCAATTGTGCCGAAGATGTGCGTTGAGCGCGAAATTCAACGCGGGGACCTGCGAGAAGTGCGCTTGCGGCAGATGCGCATCGACCGCCGCCTCTATCTTGTCTACCGGCGCGACCGCCCGTTAAAAGCCGCCGCCCAGGAATTGATCAACCTGATACAGCAGGCGTAAGGAGCGTCGCCTCCGATGCGATGGCGCTTTGACTCCCTTCTGCGTAGCCCGTAAAATCATGAGCAATGTCTTTTTACAGGCGCACCTACGGCGGTGGCGGCTACACCTTCAACATAAGCGAATATTTTCCGCGCGCGATCAAGACAATCTGCATCGCCTGCATCGCGGTGTTTTTTGTGCAGGTCATTTCGCGTTTTATGTTCGGCGAAGCGGGCTGGGCTTTTTGGGTGCATTGGTTTGGCCTCGTTCCGGCTGAAGTAACGCATGTTGGATTTGTTTGGCAACTCGGAACCTACCTGTTCCTCCATGCCACGATCTGGCACATTCTCTTCAACCTGCTCTATCTCGCAATGTTCGGCGCAGACCTGGAGCACATGTGGGGGGCGCGCAAGTTCACCACGTACTTCTTTGTCTGCGGAGTTGGAGCGGGACTGATCGACGTGATCGTGCGAACCGCACTCGATCCGCACGCAGTAGCCGGGTCTGTGATACCCACTATCGGAGCTTCCGGCGCGATTTACGGAGTTCTGCTCGCTTGCGCCGTGATCATGCCGCACCGGCAGGTATACCTCTTTCCGCTACCAGTCACGATTTCAATGCGCTTGCTTATTTTTATTCTTGGCGCAATCGAATTCTTCAGCACGTTTGGGCTCACGGGCGACAACGTCAGCCACGTTTGCCATTTGGGAGGGATGCTCGTCGGCTATCTATATCTACGCCGGGGCTCGTTTCTTTACAATGTTCGGAACCAGGTCTCGGATTATCAGCGGCGCCGTCTTCGTCGCAAATTCGAAGTTTACACCCGCGACCATAAGGACGAGCCGCCTTCACGGCCGGATAATTGGGTTAATTAGTCCGAATTGGCGCTGAATCATTCGACGAGACTCGATGAGCAGATTGAATATCGCGCCCGCCTAACTCCTGCGCAATCGCATGCCTGCCGCGCTGAAGACCGCGGCTCTACGGTTAAATCTATGTCAAGGCCTTTCGGAGCGGGGTAAAGTCTGATAGCATCAAATGCTACAAATCCATGGGTTTTGTTGGGAGTAACGAAGATCATGGCACTTGCATGTGAAATTTGCGGCAAAAAGCCGAGCTATGGGAATGTGATCAGCCACGCGCACAACGTGCGCCGCCGCCGCTGGAATCCGAACCTGCGCCGCACCAGAGCCGTCGTTGACGGCGTTCGTAAGCGGGTGCGCGTTTGCACCGCTTGCATCCGCGCCGGTCGCGTCAAGAAAGCCGCCTGAGAGCGGTCCTCCTGGAAAGGGTTTCCCTTGAAAAGGAAATCGCCGCTGCTGGCAGGCTTGGCTTTAGTCCTATATTTGGCCGCCTGCAATCGGCAGGCTGCGCCCAATCCCGACGTGTGGGCCGCGGTGGACGGCAAGCAGATACTCCGCGAAGACGTCGAGAAGGTCTATCGCACGCGGGTTAACGCCAATGGTCCCGCTCCTTCGCAGGAAGAAGCGCTCTCGCTTAAACTCAGCATCCTTGATGAGCTGATCAACAGCGATATTCTGCTCGACCGCGCCACCAAAATGAATCTGCTCGCCAGCGACGCCGAAGTAGAGGACAAATTCACCGAATCGAAAGCCCCGTACACCGAGGAAGAGTTTCAGAAGAAACTGAAGGACTCCGGCTTGACCGTGGACGACTTACGCAGCGACTTACGACGCCAGCTCTCGATCGACAAAGTGCTCAATCGCGAAGTCGTCGCGAAAATTTCCATCACCGATCAGGACATTACGAATTTCTATAACTCGAACCGCTCGCAGTTCAATTTGCCCGAAACGCAATTTCACATCGCCCGCATCGTGGTGACGCCGCGGCCCGATCCAACCGTTCACAATGTGAAGGCCGATAAAGCCACAAATGAAGCCGATGCTGCGCGCAAGGTGGCGATGCTCGAAAAGCAGTTGGAGGCTGGCGCGGATTTCTCGCAATTGGCGCAGGACTATTCCGAGGATTCGAGTGCATCGACCGGCGGCGACATTGGATTCGTGGGCGAATCGTCGCTGAACCAGTCCGATCCGGCTCTCAAGCAGGCTGTTTTGTCATTAAAGCCGGGACAGGTGAGCGCGCCGGTCCAGACCAGAGACGGCTCCTACAGCATTCTGAAGCTGATTGCGAAAGAGCCCGCGGGCGACCGCCAGTTATCCGATCCGCAGGTGCAGCAAGCGATTCGGGACGCACTGCGCAGCCGGAAGGAACAGCTGCTACGCTCCGCATATCTGATTGAGGCCCGCGACGAGGCACACGTCACCAATTACCTCGCGCGGCAAATTCTCGAATCTGCAGGCAAGCTCCCCGCCGGCAACTAACGGCGTTGCCTTCGTCGCCGACCTATGTGTTATTGAGCTTCTTACCGTTCCACACCTGCGCCCAGGACTTGCGGAAGTTGGGCTTGATGTATTTCGTCGCGTCGTCGTTGTTTGTGAAGCGCATCTTGTCGGAATCCCACTGGAGTTTGCCGTCAAAACGCGTCGCGACTGTCGCGAGCAGAATCCATTCGGCAAACGGGCCGGCAACACTAAAGTTCGAACAAGCAGGCTGACCGCCTTTGCAGGCGCGGATCCAATCGCGCCAGTGTCCCGGCGAACGGGGGATTACCTGGTCGGGAAGCTTGTAGTCATTGTTGCGTGATTCGGGCAGCAGCCTGACGCGCGCTGCGTATGTATCGGTCGTTAGATAGCCCTTATCACCTACGAAGAGCGCGCCATTATCGCCAGTATCGGGCTTGACCACGACGGGCGCCGGAGTTTGTCCGCTGCCGTTGTAGCTAGCTATGGCGCGTGCCGCATCGTTCGACGCGCCATTACCATCGCCTGTCGTCGCGCCGAATGAACCCGGACCGCCGATGAGCGTCTCGGTCTTCGCGATATCCTTCGGCCAGTAAGCGGGGCCACTCTGTCCGTCGTACCAATACACCGTCACGGGCGGCATATCTCCACGGGCCGGGAATTCGAAGCGCGTCACGGTCGTCTTCGGGAAGGTGAGCGAATTGCGGCCCTCCTGTTTCACCAGTTCCACGCTCGTGGGATTGGCCAACTTAAGAGCCATGTTAGGTGCGCCGAGGATGTGGCACGCCATGTCGCCGATCGATCCGCATCCAAAATCGAGGAAGCCGCGCCAATTGAATGGCTGGTAGAAGCCGAATTGCGTCTTGTACTCCTGGTGATAGGCCGCGCCACCGTCCGTGTACGGGCGATCCTCGGCAACACCAAGCCAAGTGTCCCAATCGAGCGTGGAAGGAACCGCATCGTGCGGAGGTACTTCATCCATACCCTGCGGCCAAATCGGACGGTTGGTCCAGGCGTGGACTTCCGTGACATTGCCAATTGCGCCCGACCAAATGATTTCGGCCGCGAGCCTCGTGCCGTCGTTTGAATAGCCCTGATTGCCCATCTGCGTCGCGACGCCGTGACGGGCGGCAGCCTCGGTAAGCATACGCGCCTCCCACGGCGTATGCGTCAGCGGCTTCTCGCAATAGACGTGCTTGCCGCGTTCCATAGCCCACATTGCCGCAGTCGCGTGCATGTGGTCAGGAATGGCGATCGTAACGGCATCAATGTTTTTCTCCTCCTTGTCGAAGAGTTGGCGGAAGTCGGCATATTTCGGAGCGCTCGGATATTTGTTGAAGATTTCCGCGGCGCGCGCGGAGTCAGGGTCCGCAAAGGCGACGAGATTTTCGCTTGAGACACCGTTAATGTCCGAAGCAGCCCGGCCGCCAGCGCCGATGCAGCCGATGTTCAGTTTGTCGTTCGGCGATTTATATCCAAGTAGTTTCAGTGAAGGAACACTTCCCCATCCGCCGGCAGGTATCAAGCCCGCAAGCAGACTGCCGAAGAAAAAATGCCGCCTACTGATGCCATTGTTTGCCATGTTCTCTCCCTTGCGTGAAAACGTTTGCAGCCGATCGCGAACAGAGGCAAAGCCGCGCGACTACTCAATGGGCGGATCATACACCAATCGCGACCCAACGGCGAAGGATTGGACTAGTTTGTGGGGGGCTACGGATTGAGGTGTCGTGTTCAGGCAGCAGGCGAATCGGCGGCTAGCCGTTTGGCATCCAATCAGCAGCCGAACAAGTGCGGTACATCCCCGAAAGCGTTCCATAAGAAAAAGCGACGCGAGAGAGTGCTGGTTGACGTACTCTGTTAATCAGCGCAAGGAGACGGACAATGGCGAAAGCGACATTTGCGGCGGGCTGTTTTTGGGGCGTCGAAGACGCATTCGCGCAGCTGAAGGGCGTGAAGTCAACCACCGTGGGATATACAGGCGGCTCGAAGGCGGATCCGACGTACAAAGAAGTGTGCATCGGCAACACCGGTCATGCAGAGGCGGTCGAGATCGAGTTCGATCCGAAAGAAGTCTCCTATCGCGAACTGCTCGCGTCCTTTTTCCAAAGCCATGATCCGACCACGCTAAACCGGCAGGGGCCCGACTCCGGGACGCAGTACCGTTCAGCGATCTTTTTTCACGACGCCGAGCAGGAGGCTGTAGCGCGCGACTCCAAGGCAGCGCTGCAGAAGGCGGGCATTTTTAAACGCCCGATCGTGACTCAGATTGTGCCAGCAGGGCCGTTTTACCGGGCCGAGGAGTACCACCAAAAGTACTTTGAGAAGAACGGGATGAAATCGTGCCACGTGCCCTTTGCGGGCCGGGCCTAACCCTGATTTGCCCTGCGTCTGTGCAATGCTTCCCGTAAGTTGCTGTATTTGCCGCACATAGAAGCGCGGAGATATTAAATTTTCCACAGGTAACAAACTAGACCGGCTCGTTGACCGCGCAAGCGCCGATGTTGTATGCTTGCAAGGTTTTAGAGGAAACTGGCGGTCTGCGACGAGCATCCAATGGGTGTCTGTGGCGCAGGCAAAAATGGGCGCGGGCACGAAATCATCGAAGGGGATTCTCCTGTCTTTCCGTCTAAATTTACAAGATAGCGAAAGAGTCTTGGTGTGCCGCAAGGGGTGCATCTTGCTTGGGATTGCATTTGTGCATGGAGCCTGGATTGAACGAGGGAGAACGGCGTGACGACACTGGCTCTTGAAGAAAAATACGATCAGGTACGACAGCTCATCGCGATGGGTAAAGAGCGGGGTTACCTGCTCTATGATGAAGTGAACGATATCTTGCCTGCCGAGGTTCACTCCTCGGAGGAAATTGACGACCTGCTCTCGACGTTTGAGCGCAACGGGATTGATGTGTATGAGGATCTCGCCAGCGCCAAGGCTGCTTTGGCCGCTTCCGATTCGGGCGATACGGTTGTCGAAGCGAAGGAAGAGGCCAGCGAAGATGGCGACCTCGACCTCACGCCAGGTTCGCTCGAGAAAACGAACGATCCTGTCCGCATGTATCTGCGCGAGATGGGCACGGTTCCTTTGCTTACGCGCGAAGGTGAAGTTGCGATCGCGAAACGCATTGAGCGCGGCCAATTGCTTGTCTTGAAGACGATTTCGCGAGCGCCGCTCATCCTAAAGGAGCTCGTGCAGGTCGGCGAGGATCTTCGCAACGGCTCCCGTTCAATCAAGGAAATCGTCCAGTTTGACGACGAAGAACTGACCGAAGAGAAAATCGAAGCGAAGACCAAAGAAACGCTCAAGCAGATCGATAAGATCGGCAAGCTCTATCTGCAGGCGATGAAGCTCGCCGGGAAGCTGGAAAAGGTTCCTAAGGCGAAGAAAAAGCCTTATCTCCATGCGCGATACGAAGTAGCGCGTACCCGCGTGGAAATGTCGAGGCTCGTTCGGGATATTGACTTCAATCCGTTTGAGAAAAAGCGCCTAATCGATAAGATTCGACAGACGGTCGAGCGCGTTCACTTCCTTGAGCGCGATGCCGCAAAGCTCGAACGCCGCGTGGAAGCCTCGAAGGCCGAGGTTCAGGCTGAAGCACGCAAGGATCTTCGCGCTCGCCGCCAGGAACTTGAGGAAATCGAGGTCGCAAGCGAAGTCAGCCCGGCCGAATTGAAGCGCGCGCTTCAGGTGATTCTTCGGGGCGAAGCCGAAGCGGAAGTCGCGAAAAAAGAGCTGATCGAAGCGAACCTGCGCTTGGTCGTGTCTATCGCAAAGAAATATACGAACCGTGGCTTGCAGTTCCTCGACCTGATTCAGGAAGGCAACATCGGCCTGATGAAGGCCGTCGACAAGTTCGAATGGCGCCGCGGCTATAAGTTTTCGACCTATGCCACGTGGTGGATTCGGCAGGCCATCACGCGCGCGATTGCCGATCAGGCTCGCACGATCCGCATTCCCGTCCACATGATCGAGACAATCAACAAGCTGGTCCGCACGCAACGCCAACTTGTGCAGGAGCTCGGTCGCGAGCCTACCTCGGAAGAAATCGCGAAGCGGATGGACATCCCCGTCGCGAAGGTGCGCAAGATTCTAAAGATCGCGCAAGAGCCGATTTCTCTCGAGACTCCGATCGGCGAAGAAGAAGACTCGCACCTCGGCGATTTCATCGAAGACAAGGCCGTGGTATCTCCTTCTGACGCTGTGATCAACCTGAGCCTGAAGGAACAGACCTCGTCCGTTCTGAAGACGCTCACGCCGCGCGAGGAAAAAGTGATCAAGATGCGCTTCGGTCTGGACGATGGCAGTGAGCACACGCTCGAGGAAGTCGGCCAGTCGTTCGCCGTCACTCGCGAGCGCATCCGCCAGATCGAAGCCAAGGCGCTCCGCAAACTGCGTCATCCTTCGCGCTCACGCAAGCTCCGCGCCTTCCTCGAAGGCTCAGCAAACGATTACTAAGTTTGCGCGATTGAAAAAGACAAAAGGCCGCCCCTAAAAAGAGGCGGCCTTTCTTATTTTGCGAAAGGTTACGCGCCTTCCGGCCGGTAAATGCGGATAATATCGTCTTTCACTTCGACTACAGCTCCGGGAAACTCAACCGCGGCGTGATCGCGCAAATCCTGCACGGAGTAATAGTCGCCCTCGCCATCAAACCACCGCGCGTCGTCAATCAGGAGCACATGATTGCGAACGGGATGGCGGTAGATGCATTCCATCTCTTCCTTGATCGGCGCTGAAACTTTGCCCCAATGCGCATCGACCCAGAATAGGCACGGCTCATGCAACAGAGGCATGATGGTCGGGAGCACTTTGCCGCTGTCGCCTTCGTACGTGTGAATGTGCGGATATTTCGCGAAAATCTGCTTTGCGCGCTGCGCGTACCAAGCATTGTTTTCGATGGAATAAATCTCGCGGAAACGATCCTTCTGCACGTTGATCATATTGCCGACGTTCGTGCCCGTTTCGACCATCACCTTCAGGCCGAATCTCTCCCGGAACTCCGCAATCGTCTTCTGCTTGATCAAATGCGGAACGCGCGGCCTCGGCGAGCCCTTGAGCCGCCACCACGCGTATTCGCCGAGATATGCCAGCCGCTTGTAGGGATAGAAAAATGGGCTATTCCGAAATGCCTTGTGCGGTATTTCCCGTGAATGCGGATCTTTTCTCTTAAAAAGTGGCGACATTCGATAACCGATGATAAAGAACGCCGCGCAATTTGTAAAATTTGCTCATCCCGCAAGCTTATCGATCTTCGCGGCCAAAATAAAATCGCTCTCGGTGAGCCCGTCGATCTTGTGCGTCCAGGTGGTTACTTCGGCTTTTCCCCACGCCAGCATAATGTCCGGATGATGCCCCTGATCCTCCGCCAGGTTCCCCACCTTGTTCACGAACGCGAGGGCGCTCTTGAAATCAGGAAATTCAAACGCTCTTACGATATGGTGCCCGTTCACTACCTTCCAATTCGGTACCTCTTTCGCCAGCGTGTTCAGTTGGACGCCCGCCAGCGGCGGCACGCCCCCTTTGCAAGGAACGCAGGTCTTGCTCGCCAGATCAGCCATCGCCGTTACCTCCGCGCTTCCATTCTACCCAATCCGCCGGCCAAGCATATACCGTGCCGCCCCTACAGACGGCTGAACTAGCTTCTCACAGCCGCTACCGAGTGCGCTCTCACGTAAGCCCGCACATATTCGTTAAAAATCTTCTCGAGCTTCCGTGCGATCGGCTCGCGCGGAATCGCTAATTTTCTACCGGCAATTTCGCTCACGTTCAACATGCTGCGGTTCGTCGAGGAAATAAACACCTCATCGGCTGAATAAAGATCGTCGGGAAAGAGCGTCCGTTCCTCGATTGTGACACCTTTACCGGACCCAATTTCCATCACGACTTCCCGCGTAATTCCCGCCAGGCACCCGGACGAAAGTGGCGGCGTGAAGACGCGCGCATCCTTCGCGCAAAACACATTTGCCGCCGTGCATTCGGCTATTTCGCCACGCTCGTTCAGCAGAATCACTTCATCGTAACCATCGCGCTGCGCTTCACTCAAGCTCCATACGTTCGGCAGCCACGATGTTACCTTCACACCAGCAAGCGGCGACGCAGCATGCCTGCCTTGTTCACGCAGCGCCAGCCGCAGCGGATCGCGATACGACGGCAGACCCGATGAAGTGATGACCAGATCCGCCGCCAAAAACTTTTCATCGCTGCGCCAGAAACCGATCTGATTCGAGATCACATAAATTCGCGCGCATCCCTCGCGGACTTCATTCGCGCGCAGCACTTCCGCCAATTGCCCGCGCACCGTCTCTTTATCGAACGGAAACGGACAGCGCGTCTTCTCCGCGTCGCGCTCCAACCGCTTCCAATGCCGCTCGAATGCAAATGGCACGCCTTCGACAATTCGCATCGTCGTAAACAGTCCCCAGCCGCTCAATAATCCAGATTGCCCCGGCGAAAGTCGCACCTGCTCGACAGGCAGCAATCCGTCATTGTGAAACACAAGGCGATGAATCATGGATTTAGGCGTAGCTTCCTGAGTTTGACGCGTTCAATTCTATCGCACATCCTTAACGGTCCCCGGCGAGCAGCTCTTCCGCGTAAAGCGCCCCTTCCGGCGTATCCTCGTGCTTGAAATAGATGAACGCGTCTCCAACAGCAGCAACCTCGGCGACGCGTTGAGCGATCTGCTTTCTCGCGGCCGGAGAATAGTCCTCCCTCCGGAGCCGCAAGTACGCAAAATCCGCAGTCTGCACGGCTGGCGTCTTCATATTTTCGCTTTCCGCTTCGCACAAAGCGGCATTCGCTTTGCGCAATAAGTCAAAAATCTCGTCGCAGAACCACGATTCGTGCCGAAACTCGAAAGCGATTCGAGTTTCCTGCGGAAGTTCGTTTAGGAACATCTCCAAACGCGCTGCATTGCATTTAAGAAACGGCGGCAGTTGGAACAAGATCGGACCCAGCCGGCCGCCTGCTCGCAACGGCTGCAACGCCTTCACGAATCGCGCCACATTGTCACCGGCATCTTGCAGACGCTTGATATGCGTGATCGATTGGTGTGCCTTCACCGAGAACCGGAAATTTTCGGGCGTCGCGGCAACCCAGCCGGTCAGCATTTTCTCGGAAGGGAACGCGCGAAACGTATAATTCACCTCGACGGTGTTAAGCCGCGTGGCGTAATAGCCCAGGAATTTTGCCGACGCAAGCTTCGCCGGATAAAATGTCGGCTTCCAGCTCGGATACGACCATCCCGAAGTCCCCGCGTAAACGCTGCTCATTTCTGCGCCGCTCCGCGTTCGCGATTATAGGGCCGCACTTCGCTCCGGTCCGCTGTCCCCGCGAGCAACTCCGATATCGTCGCGCTAAATAACGGGTGCCGCACGCCTCCAGCAATCTCGGCCAGCGGCACCAAAACGAATCGCCGCTCGGTCATCCGCGGATGCGGTACTTCCAGTTCGCGCGAATGGATGACGCTATCGCCAAAAAGCAGAATATCGAGATCGATCGTCCGCGAGTCTTTCAAGCCATGCGGCGCGGCCGGCGCCTCATGGCGCTTGCGCCCAAGCTCCTTCTCGATTTGCAGCAGCGTATTCAACAGTTGCAAAGGCATCAGATCGGTTTGCGCCTGCACGGCGCAATTCAAAAACCAACCGTCTCCTCGGATGCCCACAGGTTCTGTCTCATACAGCGACGACTGCCGCACCACACGCACGCCACGAGCCTCCATCGACTCAATCGCCCGCGCAATGTTCTGCTCGCGATCTCCCATATTCGACCCGAGCGCGAGGTACACCGTCTTCATTGAAGATGAGCTAGTTTAACGCGAATCGAGGGAAGTTCCGTTAGCTCGCGCGCAGCGTCGCGCCAAGTTCCTTTTCAAGTGCTGAGATGATGCTCGTCGAATAATCGGCGATCTGCGCATCCGTGAGCGTTGCTTGTGCGCTTTGGAAAGTGACGCGGATCATTAGCGAAAATTTGCCCGCGGGAATCTGCCCGCCACGAAATAGATCGGCCGCTTCGATGTGTTCCAGCTCAGGAATCGCCAACGAATGGATCGCTTGCTTAACCTTCGCGAACGAGAGGCCGTCAGAGAGCACAAGAGAGAAATCGCGTTCGACGGCCGGGAACCGCGGAATCGGCTCATATTTCAACGCGGCATTCGCGGATTCAATCGCATGCAGCAGCGGCTCAAGATGTAATTCGGCCACAAAAACGTCCTGCCGCAATTTCAATTGATCCGCAACGCGCTTCGCGAGCTGGCCCGCGACACCCACAGGCGCACCGGAGTCGCCGCCGACCGAGAGTTGTGCAGCACGACCAGCACCGAGCCAGCTTTGACTCGTTTTCTGCCACGATGCGCCACCTGCCAGTTCTGCAACTCTATCCAGATCGCCTTTCAAATCCGTGAAACTGAATTCGCGCGCGGATTCGTAAATCGTCTTGTCGCGGTCAAGCCCAGTTGCACCCAGCGTCAGAACCGGCGTTTCCGCTGGTTCGCCATTCCGCATTTCGTATGTTTTGCCGATTTCGAATAGCCGCAAATTACGCTGTCCGTGATTCAAATTCCACTCGATCGCGCCAACCATGCTCACAACTCCCGACGAACGCATCATCGACGCATTTTCCGCGAGCGGATTCCCAATGGTTGCGGTCGTCAGACCTTCAGCGCGGAAAATAGCATCGCGCGCTGCATCGACAATCGGAATCTCCACAATTTCCTGATAGCCGAGCCCGACGATGCGCTCGCGCAAGCGATCCAATGCATTCGCGTGAGGCAAGCGGCGCGCAGGCTGTTTTGCAGGAGGCAAGCGCGGAGGGAACTTTTCGTAGCCGTAATGCCGCGCCACTTCTTCGATCAAGTCGATGCCGCGCGTCACATCCTGCCGCCACGAGGGCTGCCGGCATTCCCAGGTCGCAAGCAGCGATTCAGCCGCGCCTCGATTGTCATCGTTGCGCATGGGATGAAACCCGAGCGCGCCGAGAATCTCCTCGATGTCGCGGTCGGGAATGTCCGCGCCCATAATCCGCAGCAGCTCTTCACGCGCGAGCTCGATTCTCCTCTCTGCGCTGCGCCCCGGATAAACGTCCAGGGCGCCTTCGAGCAATTCGCCACCGGCCACTTGCTGAATCAGTTCCGCCGCGCGCCGTGAGGCGAGTTCCGCCATCTCAGGGTCGGCTCCGCGCTCGAAACGATAAGACGCCTCTGTGCGCAAGCCGAGCGCCTTGGATGTGCGCCGCACGGAAATCGGATCGAACCATGCGGACTCAAGCAGAATATTCCGGCTGGCGAATCCGATCTCGCTTTCCGAGCCGCCCATCACGCCGGCAATCGCCACCGCACGCGCTGCATCCGCGATCACACACATCTCCGTCACGAGAGTACGTTCCGCGCCATCCAGCGTGCGAATCTTTTCTCCCACACGTGCACGCCGCACAACAATGCGTTTCTCCGCCAGCTTATCGAGGTCGAACGCGTGCATCGGCTGGCCGAGCTCAAACATGACGTAGTTCGTGACGTCGACAACATTGTTGATCGAATTCTGCCCAATCGCTTCGAGCCGTTGCCGCAGCCAGTCCGGCGAAGGCTGCACCTTAACTCCGCGCAGCACGCGTGCCGTGTATCGCCCGCACAAATCGGGAGCTTCGATGTTGACGCGCGTTGCCGATGCGACCTTTTCAGACGATTCCTTGACCTTGGGGCGCAGCGGGTTTACCGAGAGCCGGTAAATTGCCGCCACTTCGCGCGCGATGCCATAGTGGCCCAGGCAATCCGGCCGATTCGCGGTGACTTCCGCATCGAGCACGGGTCCGGCGGAGCTTTCGTCGATCGAATCAATGGCAACGCCAGCCAGCGATAGCCGTGAGCGCAAGTCAGCCGCCGAAGCGGTGACGTCGACGAACTCCTTGAGCCAGTTGTAGACGATCTTCATCGTTGCGCCGCGACGTGCAAGCCGCGCCCGATGCGTTCTGTGGGGAATTTTGCGCTCATTCTAGTCAAATTACGGTAGCGCAATTCGGCGCATGGAGGCAACGGAAACACACGGGTGGATTTGGGGCCGCAAGCAGATCCTCGGGCAATCGCGGAGCTTAATGCGCGAGCGGATTAGGCCGAATCTGGAAATGAACCACTTTGGGCATCGTTCCCTTGCCGGTCTCGCTATGGAATGGCGCGCGCGTTCCCCACGTGGTCCAAACGCCTTTTCCCTTCCATCCCGCGTTCGGGTCATCGATGCGGCCATCCATTCCCTTCGCAAAGAAGCCAAGCGGATAGGGCACACGCATAATTACAAATCTCCCGTTGACTAACGCAATCAACGAGTCGGAGGAATTGCCCGTGATGATCGGGGTGTTGTCGCCCAGGCCCAACGTATTAAAGCGATCGACCCAATCGTAATAATGCGAATCATCGCTGCCGGAGAGCTGCACGTTTTTGAATTTCGGTCCCGGCGTTTGGTAGAGCGTCCATCCCTCCGGACATTGCCGGCCGGTTGCCAGTGGCCCATTCAGCGAACCTTTGCACTTGCGCCGGTCGAAGCTCGCGAAATGGCCGCTGCCCAGCGCAACCCACGCGACGCCATTTCCGTCTACGTCCATGCCGCGGGGAGAAAATCCCCAAACAAATGCCTTCGGATCGTTCCACGGAACCTCGTAGTACTCCGCCAGAGCAGTCTCCGGCGGATTCGTGCCGGGATTCAGCCTCACGATACCGCCGGGGAATCCGAGCACGCTTCCCCAAACGGCACCGTCAGGCGCGACAGCAACGCCATAGAAGGCCGCGTTCAGGCGCGTGTCTTTCGTTGGATCGGTCTTGGCGTTCATCGCCGCCGAAGTACCGAGGCTTTCGCCGCTTGGCGCGGTCGCCACACTCTGCGCTCCTTCGACGTACGCGTCGCGTTTGCCGTTGCCGTTCGTATCGAGCACGAGCGCCGTCCAGCCTTGCGATTTCGCGGCGTCATGCGTCTCGTCCCACATTTTCGTGTTCAGCCAGCCGACAACTCCTCCACCACCTCCGCTGCTCGTCCAAAGCGTGTTGTTGGCGTCGCTGGCAAACACGAGATGATGGGTGCCGAAGCACGTATCGATCAGCGAGATTTGCTTCGTGGTCGGATCGTAAACAGCCAACTGACGGCCTGAGTTATTCACGGGCGTAAGCTTTGCCGAAATCAAATCCGAACCGGCTTTACAGAAGTCCGGATTGCTACTAGCGCGGATTCGTGACGTGTACCAGAGCCGCCCGCGCTCATCGAACATCGGGTTGTGTACGGTCGTGTGGCTATTCCAGATTGCTTCGTCGCCCCAGAAATTTGATGGTTGCAGCGGTTTAGGCTGGCCCGGCGTGTCGGCGTCACGGTAAGGGGTTTTCACTTGGCTGATTGTGTTGTGGACAGGATCGAGCACAGGCAAATAGTCTCGGCTCTCTTCGGGCGAACCGTAGATCAGTCCGTTTGCGTTCACTCGCGGATTACGCTTGTCGCTCGAAATCTCATCGTGCAAATACGCCGTCGGCTCGGCCCAATCCCATTGCGTGATCACGACGTTGCGCTCCACGCCTTGCGGTCGCGGCGGCGCCTCCCCGGGCAGCTCTCCGTGCGCAACGCGCGTCGTCCAATCGCCAAAGAGCCCTGCCGCTTTATTGATGCCCAGTTGCGTGAGACCTCCGATCATCGCGGAGCCGGCTTGGCCGGACTGTACGCGCCGCATCCAGGATTCGGCGGGCGTCTCGAAATCTGCGAAGATCGGCGGAATCGTCCGCGTGTATTTATTCCCCAGCTGGTGGCACGATTCGCAACTGTCCGTTTTGATCAGGTGAATCCATTGCGCCTGGCTCTTGATATTTGGCGAAATTCCATTGCCGTCCGGTCCTGTTCCCGGAAATTCGCTCGGCTCCGGAACGTTCAAAAGCGAATACCAATAATTTCCCGGATAATACTGCGCCGCAGTGGCTTTGTCCGGAGCAATCGTGGGATTCAGGTTCACGATCTTGCCCGGCTCGCTCTGTACTTTCGGCGAATCCACGAGGCCGTATCCCCGCGCCCACACCGAATAGTTCGCCTTCGGCAAACCGGGAATCACATACCGGCCACGGTCATCGGTCACAACCTCTTTGGTGTAGCGCGTGGGCAGGTCCGTCGTTTCCGCGATTACCCACACGCCGGCTTCCGGCCCTTTGCTGCTCGTCACCACACCGCCGATATCGTCAGCATCGACTTGTACACTGGCAGTTTGCTGTGCACGCAAGGATGAGCGCCATCCAACCAGGTAAGTAACAACGAGCAACAGAACTGCAAGGGGAAGAAGTCTGGCTATACGCATGACGCACCTCCTGACTACTCAGGCGCAGCGGATCTATGGAGATCTTGGCCACACTTATACACCAGCTCGTAATGCCGGCTGAACTATTTTGTTTTTGTGAGGAGTCAGCCACGCTTCGTCGCTGGCGCGTGGGGCTTACTAGGCGCTTGGCTGAACGTGACCGAAATACAGCTTCGTGATGTATTCAAGCACCACGCGGCCATTGCGAGCGTGCCGCTCGAAAATCCTGCGCAGTTCCGCGAGCATCGCCTCGTGGTTGGGATGACCTTGGGGTGGAGCGTAAGAAGAGCTGAGCAGGCGGCCGCGCAAACCCATAAAATCGAATTTCTGCCGGTTCGCGAATGATCTCCCCCGAGACGCGCCCTCGCCGAAAAACTTATCCAGCGGATCATTTTCAGGATATTTTTGAGCTACTTGCTCGTAATCCGTTCCATAGGTGCGAAGCAGCGATTCGTAATAACGGAGGAATGGAGTAGCCTCCTTTTCGCGGTTGTTCCACACGATGGCAACCCAGCCATTTGGCTTAAGAATGCGTGCGAACTCCACCCGCGCCCTTTGCGCGTCAAACCAGTGAAACGCTTGGCCTGCAATTACAAAGTCCACGCTCCCGGATGGCAACGTTGTGGATTCGGCCGTGCCATTGATGCTGCGAAAGCGGAGAAACGCCTTTAAATACGCTTCACCCGCCTCACGCATGCGTGCATTCGGCTCCACGCCGTAGACCGCATTCCCGTTTTCAAGAAAGAGCCTCGTCAGTATTCCCGTGCCCGAGCCAACGTCTGCGACCGCTGAGCCGGGCGTAAGGCTGCACTCTCGGCGCAATGTCTCTAACACTTCCTGCGGATAACCAGGGCGATAGCGGACGTAGTTTTCGACCCGATTCGAAAAGCGCTCTTTGGAATCCATCGCAATCATGAGGTCAGCAAATCACGGAAACTGACTGAGGAAGCGAACGTCGTTCTGGAAAAGAAGCGGCAATTCGCTGATGCCGTACTTCATCATGGCAAGCCGGTCGATTCCCATGCCGAACGCAAAGCCGGAAAGCTTCTCGGCGTCATAGCCAACGAAACGGTAGACCGCCGGATTGACCATGCCCGCGCCAAAAAGCTCGATCCATCCCGAGAATTTGCAGACGCGGCAGCCGGACCCGCCGCAAACGTGGCAAGTAGCGTCCACTTCCGCTGAGGGCTCGGTGAAGGGAAAATAGCTTGGCCGCAGCCGAGTTTTCGCCTTCGGCCCCAGAAATTCGCGAACAAAATATTCCACGGTGCCTTTGAAATCGCAGAACGTGATATCGGTATCTACGGCCAGTCCTTCAATCTGGTGAAACATGTAGCCGTGCGTCGAGTCGGGATTATCGCGCCGATAGACTTTCCCTGGCACCACGATCCTCACAGGCGGCTTCTGTTTCTCCATCGTCCGAATCTGCATGGGCGACGTATGCGTGCGCAGCAGATGCCCTGTTCGCGACCCCTCGATGTAAAACGTATCCATGTTGTCGCGTGCGGGATGATGTTCGGGAATATTCAGCGCTTCGAAATTATAGTACGGCGTTTCAATTTCCGGCCCTTCGACTACGCTGAACCCGATGGAGAGAAATATGCGCTGCAGCTCTTCGTACGTCTGCCGGATCAGATGGCGCGTGCCAACCGCGTGCTCGATCCCAGGCAGCGAGAGATCGATCGCGTCGCGCACTGCGGCAGCCGTTTCCGCAGCGGCTTCCATCGCCACACGCCGATCCTCGATCGTCGCCTCGACGAAACTCTTCAGCTTATTGAGCTCCTGGCCAACGGCTGGCTTCAATTCTTTCGAGGCGGACTTCAGCCAGTTATCCGTAATCTGCGAAAGAACACCGGATTTCCTCCCGGTCCACGCGATGACCAGTAATCTCCAGTTGTCGGGATCGCCGGAATGCACTTGCACTTGTTGTTCGAAACGCTGACGGACCTCGGCGAAGGCTTGCGACACGGCTTCAGGTGTCACAAGTCCGAGCTGCGCGAGTGTCTGATCGGGAGCGCTATTCACTTCTGTTCGCCCGGTTCGGCTGAAAGGCCTCGCAAATCGTCCTCAAGCCTTCCGCCTCGCTATGCAGCTGACTTCGGAGCGGCAGTCTTCAAATGCTGTTTCGCCGACTCCGCGAGCACCGCAAATCCCTCTGCATCGCGTACGGCCATGTCCGCCAAAATCTTGCGGTCGAGATCAATACTCCCCGCCTTCAGGCCGTGGATCAACTGGCTGTAGCTGAGGCCGTTCGCGCGCGCCGCAGCGCCTATGCGCTGAATCCACAGCGTCCGGTAATCGCGTTTGCGCACGCGCCGGTCACGATATGTATATCGTAGCGACCGGTTTACTGCTTCCTTCGCCGACCGATACAGTTTCCCTTTAGTGAGGAAAAAACCTTTGGCATGCTTGAGCAGCTTCTTGCGCTTGGCCCGTCGTTTGGTTCCGCGTTTTACGCGAGGCATGGTTCTATTCTCCTTTAGCCCGCCGAGGCGGGCACAAATCCTCAAAATTTAACGGGAGACAAACGCGAGCCGTCGCGCGCACACTTCCGCGCGATCATACGGGTTTGTCTCGTTGGTTTACTGCAAATCGCCTCGCATGATTCCTAACTCGCGAAGCACCGGCCGGCAGGCACCCGTTACGCGCTGCCTGGCACAGAAAATTGACGCAAGCGCTAAACTTTACTCAATGCCGTAAGGCAACGCGCGCCGCACGTTCGGCACATTCGAGGCATCGACCTCAACTTTATTCGTCAACTTGCGCTGGCGCCGTGGGGATTTGGTGCCGAGCAGATGCCGCTTGCCCGAGTGCCACCGCAACACCTTGCCCGTGGACGTAACCTTAAAGCGCTTCGCCGCGCCCCTGTGCGTCTTTAACTTCATCTTAGTATTCTTCTTCACGATTTCCTCTTTTCAGAATCTCGCGGCTTAATTTCCGGCCGCCGATTGGGCCGGGCGGCTCGGAGCCGTTGCCGTGGCGCCTTTCTTCGGCGCCAGCAGCGCCAGCAAAATGTTGGCTTCCATGCGCGGCCCGAATTCCACCTGCGCGTGATCGGCAATATCGGCCATCAAGCGCGTCATCTTTGCGCGGCCCACGTCCTGGTGCGCCATTTCACGGCCCCGATGAAAGATCATCGCCTTCACTTTATAACCTTCGCCGAGGAAGCGAATGATCTGGTTCTTACGGACCTGGTAATCATGCTCGGCCGTCGATGGCCGAAACTTCACTTCTTTGATGTGAGAACTCTTTTGGCTCTTCTTTGTTTCGTGAGCCTTTTTGTTTTGCTCGTATAAAAACTTGCCGTAATCCACCAGCTTGCAAACCGGGGGCACGGCATTCGGCGAAATCTCCACCACATCCACGCCCTTCTCGCGCGCTGCTTTCATCGCGTCGAAAAGCGACATGACGCCAAGCTGCTGGCCAACCTCGTCGATTACGCGGATTTCGCGAGCGCGAATGCGCTCGTTGACTCGAAGACCAACCGCACCACGTTCTGCGATAACCACACCTCCCGGCCGCGTTCCCGTCGCGGGCCGTCTCTCATTTCAAAATACCGCCCCCTCAAAAGCATCAATACAGGGACAGAGCGAAAAGTATAGCACGGCCTTCGACCCATCCTGCAAGACCGGGGTTTCAGTTATTTCCCGCTTTTCCGGCGCTGGCCGCGGTTGGTTCGGGAACCCGCCTCTCGTCAATTTCGGCCTTCAAATCCGCCAGAAACTGCTCCAGCGGCCGCGGCCCCAAATCGCCTTTCGAGCGATGCCGCACCGAAACCGTCCCCGCCTCAGCCTCTTTCCCGCCAAGAATCAGCATATACGGCACCTTCTCGAGCTGCGCGTCCCGAATCTTTGCCTGCAGCTTCTCATTGCGGTCGTCCAAATGAACGCGGAATCCGGCGTCCTTCAGTTCCTGCGTCACTTCCTCGGCATACTCCGCGAATTTCCCGCTCACTGGCAGCACCGCTGCCTGCACCGGCGCCAGCCATGCCGGAAAGGCTCCCGCATAATGCTCAATCAGCACGCCAAAAAATCGCTCCACCGACCCCCACAGCGCGCGATGCACCATTACCGGCGAGTGCCGCGAGCCATCCTCGCCCACATACTCCAAACTAAATCGTCGCGGCAAATTAAAATCGAATTGCACAGTCGAAAGCTGCCAAGGCCGCCCAATCGCATCCACCAGCTTCACATCGATCTTGGGCCCATAAAACGCAGCCTCGCCCGGAATATATTTGTACGGCACGTTCATGCGGTCGAGTGTGTTCTTGAGCGCGCTCTCCGCATGCTCCCATTCCTCCGGCGTACCCGCATACACCTCCGGGTGCGAACGATCGCCGCCCGAAAGCTCCACCTCATACCGATCAAAGCCAAATGTTTTCAGCACTTCCCACGCAAACTCGACGCAATCCTGCACCTCGTACTCCACCTGCTCGCGCATACAGAAAATATGCGCATCGTCCTGCGTAAACCCACGCACGCGCATGAGCCCGTGCAGCACGCCCGATCGTTCGTAGCGATAGACGGTTCCAAGCTCGGCCAGCCGCACCGGCAACTCGCGATAGCTCCGCAGCCGCGACTTGTAGATCAAAATATGTCCCGGGCAATTCATCGGCTTGAGCTGATAATCGGCTTTCTCGACTTCAATCGCCCCAAACATATTTTCGCGATAAAAATTCGCGTGCCCGCTCGTCTTCCATAAATCGAGCCGCATGATATGAGGCGTATATACAAGCTCATATCCGCGCCGCAAAAGCGCAGCCCGCAGCCAATCTTCCATCTCCCGTCGGATGATCGCGCCCTTCGGATGCCAAAAAATCAGTCCGGGCCCGGCCTCATCCTGAATACTGAATAGATCGAGCTCCGTCCCGAGCTTTCGATGGTCGCGGCGCTTCGCTTCTTCGAGCCTATGCAGATAATCGTCCAGCTCCTTCTGCTCGACGAAACACGCGCCATAAATCCGCTGCATCTGCGGATTGCCTTCGTGCCCTTTCCAATACGCGCCCGCCACATTCATCAGCTTGAATGCCTGAATGCGGCCAGTCGATGGAATGTGCGGCCCGCGGCAAAAGTCGATGAACTTGCCCGTCGCGTAAAACGACACCATCGGCTCCAGAGCCTTCTCTTCCACAAGTTCGCACTTGAACGTCTGCCCGCTTTGCTTATAGAGCTCGAGTGCCTCGGCTTTCGGCAGCCATTTCCGTTCGTTCGGCACGTTTTTCGCGGCGATCTCATGCATCTTCGCTTCGATCTTCGCGAGATCATCCTGCGTAAACGGCTCGCTGCGCACAAACTCGTAGAAAAATCCCGTCTCGGTCGGCGGGCCAATTCCGAGTTTGACGTCTGGATAGAGTTCCAACACCGCAGCCGCTAATAGATGCGCCGCCGAATGACGGAACACCTGCACCGCATCCGCATCTTTCGCCGTTAAAATCGACAATTTTGTATCTTCTTCGAGCGGCTTCGAGAGATCGACAAGCGTATCGCCCGCGCGTGCAACAAGCGCGGCGCTCGCCAGCCGCGGCCCGATCTGGCCCGCGACCTGCGCCGCTGTCGTTCCGCGCGGCACCCCACGCGTCGAGCCGTCTGGCAGTGTAATTTGAATGTTTTCCATAATTTTCCGTGCAAAATACCGTAGCACGATCCGCGCCGCAATTTCACCTGCTTGTTCAGCACCGTTCGCGCCGCGAAAAGCACATTCCCGCTGGCGCTATTTGATTTTGCTTCTTTGGGCGGTTATCATAGTTTTCCAGGCACCCATAATATGTTCTCGCTCTTCCATTAGCGACCTTCCCGCAACGGCGCCGAGCCGTGGCCGATTCTTATTTCCGTCTGTCCGATTTCAGTATCGACTAAGTTCTTGCGTTTATCTGCGTGCGGGTGCAAATCATGGCCAATCTTTCGCTTTACGAAAAATTAGAACAGATCGAGCGCCGCTATGACGAAATGACTCACGAGTTGTCTTCGTCGGAGGTGTTCGCCGATTCGGGCCGTTACCAAAAGCTTGCCAAAACGCATGCAGACCTGGCCGCAATCGTTTCGAAGTTCCGCGAATGGAAAGAAATCGACAAGAATCTGCAGGGCGCAAAGCAGCTTTTCGCCGAGGCCGACGATCCCGAAATGAAGCAGATGGCGCACGACGAAGAGCGTGAACTCACCGTGCGCCACGACTCCGCCGAACGCGAACTGAAGCTCCTGCTCATTCCCAAAGATCCAAATGACGAAAAGAACGTCATGATCGAAATCCGCGCCGGCACTGGGGGCGACGAAGCCGGGCTCTTCGCCGGGGAGCTCTTCCGCATGTATTCGCGTTATGCCGAATCGCAGGGCTGGCGCGTTGAAATTCTGGAGAGTTCGCCCGCAAACATTGGCGGCGTGAAAGAAATCGTCGCCGCGATTCAAGGTAGCAAAGTCTACTCCAAGCTGAAATACGAAAGTGGCGTGCATCGCGTGCAGCGCGTTCCCGCTACAGAGCAACAGGGACGAATTCACACGTCCGCCGCAACCGTCGCTGTGCTTCCCGAAGCGGACGAAATCGACATCAAAATCGAACCGAAAGATCTGCGCATCGATACGTTCTGCTCATCGGGTCCGGGCGGCCAATCCGTAAACACAACCTATTCCGCCGTGCGCATCACGCATATCCCGACTGGTCTGGTCGTTTCGCAGCAGGACGAAAAATCGCAAATTAAGAACCGCGCCAAAGCCATGCGCGTGCTTCGCTCGCGTCTCTACGAAATGGAACAATCGAAGCAGCACGAAGCCATCGCCGCCGAACGCCGCGGCCAAATTAAAACGGGTGATCGTTCGGAGAAAATCCGAACGTACAATTTTCCGCAGAATCGCGTCACCGACCATCGCATCAATTTCACTCTCCATCAGCTCGATCTCGTGATGGAGGGGAAGCTCGGCCCGCTTGTCGATGCGCTCGTCACGCATTTCGAATCCGAGCGCCTGAAACAAGAACTCGGCGCGGAAGACAAAGGCAGTGCTAGCGAGAACGCTGCCTGAATTGCGTCTCACAGTCAGTCATGGCTGTGAGAATGTGCTCGGACTCCGGCCGCCATGCAGACGCAATCCGCAATGCAAACGCGCAACGCGCTAAAAGAGGGCATTAGTCGCCTGAATGCTGCTTCCGTTCCGTCCAGTCCGCTTGCCGCCGAACTTCTCCTCATCCATACGCTCGGCCGCGATCGCACGTGGCTCTACACGCATCCAGAACAGCCGCTTGATTCCGCCACGTTGCAAAAATATTTTGCCCTCGTCGCGCGCCGTGCTGCCGGCGAACCAACGCAATACATCATCGGCAAACAGGAATTCTGGGGGCTCGAATTCGAAGTCACGCCTGCCGTCCTGATTCCGCGCCCGGAAACCGAACACATCATCGAGGTCGCCGTCGAGCGCCTCGGCGCTGCAAGACGCAACGCCGAATTGCGCGTCGCGGATGTCGGCACCGGCTCCGGCTGCATTGCCGTAGCATTAGCTAAAGAATTTCCGAATGCTCAAATCACTGCCACGGATATTTCGCCTGCAGCGCTGGAAATCGCCAACCGCAACGCAATCCGCCACGATGTCGCAGACCGCATTAAATTCGTCGAAGCCGATCTGTTGCAGCCCGCGCCTCACCGGTCACCAGTCACAAATCACAAATCACAAACTAGCCACTCGCCACTAGATACTAGCCACTCAGTTTCTTCCCAAAACCTCTTGCACTTGATTGCCAGCAATCCGCCATACATCGCCGACTCCGAAGCGCCGACGCTCCAGCGCGAAGTCCGCGAACACGAACCCAAAACCGCCCTTTTCGCCGGTCCGACAGGTCTTGAAATCTACGCCCGCCTGATCGAGCAAGCCGAATCGCACCTCGCGCCATACGGGCTCCTAATTGTCGAACTAGGTTTTGGCGCAGCGGAGCGAATCCGCGAAATGATCGACGCGCGCCGCACATGGAGAGACATTGCCGTCACGAACGATTTAGCGGGAATCCCGCGCGTCCTCGCCGCCTCATTCGAGGCAGGCAAAAAGTAATCCGTCATCCTGAACTTGCCCCGCGAAGCGGGCAAGTGAAGAACCCCACTTTCTTTGCTATTTGCTCTGTGAGTATATTTTCTGCATCACTTGTTTCAGAACGCCGTCTTAATCGGAGCCTTCATTGATCCACTATCGCTTTGGAAACGACTTAAACCTCGACGAGGTTATCGACCTCTATACAGCATCCACATTGGGCGAACGCCGCCCGATGAACGACCGCAACCGTATGGCGTTGATGCTCAGAAACGCCAATCTCGTCGTAACCGCATGGGACGCGAATCTTTTGGTTGGCATTTCCCGCGCCCTTTCGGATTTCAGCTACGCAACATATCTTTCCGATCTCGCCGTTCGCCTATCGCATCAACGCACGGGAATCGGAAAAGAATTGATTCGTCAGACGCAAAAGGCAGGCGGACCGCAGGCGCGCGTCGTTCTGCTATCCGCGCCTGCCGCGACGGATTATTATCCGCATATCGGCTTCACACAGCACCCAAGCGCATGGATGCTGCTGGGAGATGCCGAAGTACCATAAACGTTAAATCCCCAATGCCGAAGCTAGCCCAATTCCGCGCCAAGCATGAATCCGATGGCCCTCTGCCATCGGATTCGGCAATCCTCCACGTCGATATGGACGCGTTCTTCGTCTCTGTCGAACTGCTCTCGCGTCCTGATCTACGCGGCCTTCCCGTAATCGTCGGCGGCGGGCCCGATCAACGCGGCGTCGTCACGTCGGCCAGCTACGAAGCGCGCCGCTTCGGCGTGCATTCGGCCATGCCGTTGCGAACTGCCGCAAAATTATGTCCGCAAGGAGTTTTCCTCGACAATCGGCACCATCTCTATAGCGAATGGAGCGATCGTGTCGCAAAAATTCTCGGAAAATATTCCCCCATCGTGGAAATGGCTTCGATCGACGAAGCCTACGTAAATCTTCACGGCACCGAACGCCTTTTCGGCCCCCCTCTCGCGGCTTCGCACAAGCTGCTCAAGGACATTACGGCAAGCACCGACCTGCCGTGCTCCGGTGGACTCGGCTCAACTCGCCTCATCGCAAAAGTCGCGAGCGACCAAGCCAAGCCGCGCGGACTGGTCTGGGTTCCCGCAGGCAGCGAAGAAAATTTCCTGGCGCCGCTTTCCGTCCGCCGCATTCCGGGAATTGGCAAAGTCACCGAAGCCGCTCTCAATAAGCTCGGCATCGAAACCGTCGCGCAATTGCAAACGCAAACTCTCGCTCGTCTGGAAGCTGATTTCGGCCGCTGGGGCACCGCGCTGTATCGCAAAGCGCGCGGCATCGATTCCTTCGAATTCTTTTATGACGCCGAGCCCAAATCCATCTCGCACAATCAGACCTTCGGCGAAGACACGCGCGACCGGGCCCAGCTAGAATCCACACTCAGCTATCTTTGCCAAAAAGCCACCAAACGCCTCCGGGACGCAGCCCTGCATGCTCGAACCGTCACGCTCACCGTGCGCTTTAACAATTTCAAGACGATCACGCGCAATCACACACTCTCGGAACCATCCGATCTCGATGCCGTGATCCTGAAAGCGCTGCGCGATCTTTTCACCGGCGCGTGGGACGGAAAACGCCTCGTGCGCCTCGTTGGCGCCGCGCTCAGCGGGTTTTCATCCGCATCCGGCCAGCTCGACCTGCTCGATCCCGGCCGCCGCGAAAAACTCGAACGCCTCGCCCGCGCCACAGACGGCCTCCGCGACCGCTTCGGCTTCAACAAACTCCAGCTCGGCGGCTCCCTCACCCACAAACCCACCCACGAATGATTGTCGCTTATCGGCTCGACTCACATCGCCGTGGCGCCATAAATTCCCACCAGCGAAAATCCGTCATCCTGAAGTTCGCACGGTTTCCGTGCGAACTGAAGGACCTCTTGATTTTCTATGCTCACCTCGATGTACGCTCAGCACCTCGCGGTTCTTGTCTTCGCAGGCGGCCTACCCGCCTTCCGGTCGGGCGCTTTTGCTGCAACTCAGCATTCAGCAGCGCGAGAAAAATCCAACAACCTCGACCGACCAGCGCCGAAGGCGCGGCACAAAATTAGCCCCGGCCGTAAGGCCGGGGAGCCGGCGCGCAAAAGCCCGAGCGCCGTAGGTGCGACACAAGCCCGCGTTCAAAGCAGCCGACGCGCTTTTCAGGTGCAGCGCTTTTGAATTGGCCCCGGCTTACGCTTACATTCCGCCGATGCACGGCGCGCGCCCTCCTCAGTTTACTCATGGCTCCGGGAGTCTCCATTCAGATTCAGTTGGGGCTCGGTGAAACGTCTGCAATGAACCGATCGAGGATCGTTCCAGCGTCGGCAGCGATCTCCCGCTCCAACACGTCCGCCGCAGAGCGGGCTTGTGCCGAGCCTTCGGCCAGTTCTGCGATGGCAAGTTCTTCCTTGGGTGCCAGCCGCACGATTTCGAGTGCGGCCAAATCGTCCGGGCTGATTTCCGGAACGCTCGAACCAAAGGCTAGGGCTTTAACAAGCGGTCGCCCGAGTGTTGGGTGAGAAAGCGCGGTCATAACGTAGCCGACCGGGACGCCATCCTTCCTGGGCGCGGCTCTCACAACGTGATTGGAGACAACCTGATTATCGAGAGCGTCCGTGCCCAGTGTTGCGGTGCCGATGATTCCGTAGACCTGACCAGAACAGGGAATCAAAATCCAGCCATTTCTAACTCTGCCCCTGTATTCATCGCCAAAACGGCAATCCGCGAATCGCTTGGTAAGGTCGGGGGAGACCTCCAACAGATCCGCGCTGTCGCGATAGATGACTCCGTCTTCGGCCGGAATCCTCTTATAACGGCCTGGTACCCAGATATCAAAACCGGCCTCGGCGAAACGTGTGAAGCCTTTCCCGTGAGTGGCAAGGTGTCGCTCGACTGCGGCAGCGCCTGGATTATGTACGGATGCATCCAGCCGCCTGCGGCCGGACACAAATGACGCAGCTCTTGCTGTGAATCCGTGTTCTCCCCAATCCTTGACTGCAATCGTGCCGAGCGCCTTCTCAAATCGTGATTCGGCTTCTAACGTGAGTGCATAGCTCTGGTTACGAAGTTCGAGAATGTGGGCCACACGCCTTGCGAAGCTGTCTCTAGTCTTGTCGTCAATGGTCGGTATGGGCAGGGCATCAAGGTGAAATGTCTCCAAATGCTTGATGATGTGGCCGTAGTGGACACTTTTAGTCATCGCCCTTGTTTGAGAGGCTAGGAGGTACGCATAGGTCCAACCGAGTTGATTTTTGTGAAGGGGTTTTACTCTTAAGAGATCATCAGAAACTACGATATCTCGGTGTACGCTGTATGCCAATGTGGGGCGGCCGACAGATCCGGAGCGAGTGACGAGGATTGTACCCTCGTCAACAAAACAATCCTTTGCTCCCTCCATTTTTTCGAGTGCGAGGAATTTGCGTGGAATTGGACGTACGTCGAAAACCTGAGTCGCGGCAAGGAATGCCCGTCCGTATTCCGGGGCAACAAGAATCCCTTTGAGGCGGCCGGGCTGTTCCACCTTCGCAATGGCATTGAATCGTTCCCAACCATATGCTTTTGACTCGATAGCGATTCGAAGCCCGTAACCTGACGACAGGAATGTCTCGGCTTCCAATCGCCGATCCCCGCCAAATATGACTGAAGCCATAACGCTTCCGGATTTGACCGTGTGCCACGGCCAGACCGTCTTTGGTAGAGGCGGCGGAGCTACTAATCTTGCTCGGAGAGCCATCGACGGAACTCCTGAGCTATCTGAATTGTGTTGTCATCAACCACCTTGCGGCGCGTGGTCTGGCGTCCGTAGGCAGGCGTACCATTCGTCCATTCCTTCACCAGTTCCTCGATTTCCTCGATCACTTCGTTGCCCTTGCGGTCCCGGACGTAGGTTTTGTTTCCGCGTTTATCGTGGCCGACGTGGTTGGCAACAGCCATGAAGACCGGATAATCGTTGATCTTGTTGGCTGCCGATTCGACGGCAATTAAGTCTCTTGGCTTGCGCTCAAGTACGAGCACGCTCGTCTGGATGCTGACATCCGGCTGAAATGTGTCGGGATGCAGGTCGATGCTGGCCAAGATTCGAGTATTGCGCAGAATCCACTCGCGAACATAGCCAAGGCCCGGAGAGCCAAGGATGCCGTCCGGCAAAACAATCGCTGCCCGCCCCGTGCCCGGTTTCAGAAATTTAACGCATCGCTCGATGAATAGGATTTCCGGGGGCTGTGACTTTTGAACGGCATCGGTTTTTGTCCACCTGTCGGTCGCCTTGTCGTAGGTCCAGGTGCGGCCCAGATCGTATTTTTCAAGGATGCTGGGATCGCTCACGGGAATCTTGGAGCCGAACGGTGGATTGGTAAAAAGGATGTCCACGCGGCCCATGATGTTGCGCTCGACCAGATTCGGGTCCCATGTCGGCGGCGCTTCAAGTGAGTTGGCCTGGAACAGTCCCCCTGCCCCGTCGTTGTTCATCACCATGTTCATCTTCGAGGCTTTCACCAGCTCGGGGTTGAAGTCTATGCCCACGATGGACTGCTCCGCGAATTTCCTGATCCTGGCCTTCACGGCTTCCTCAGCGCGATTGAGGTTGTTGCCCCACTTTGCGAGTTCCGCCGCGCGGATTTTCTCGATCACATGATTCATTGCGGTGATGAGGAATCCGCCCGTGCCGCAGGCCGGGTCGAGAATCAGTTGCTTCTCGGTGGGATCGAGGATTTCGACTGCCATGCGGCAAATGTTGCGCGGAGTAAAAAACTCGCCACGGTCGCCGCGCAGGTTGGAGCCGACAATCTCTTCGTAGGCCCTCCCCTTCACGTCAATGTCGCTTTCGAGCAATGAATACATCTGGAGCTGCGTAACGAGATAGGCGAGCACCACGGGCTTCAGCTCGATGGTTTCCGACTTCTTGAAGATCGTCGGATAGTCATTCTTCACTTGCGTGAAAAGCGCCTCGATTCGTTTCTGCACCTTGAGGGGGCCGTTGACCCCGTGTCGCTCATTCGCGCCCGCGTAGAATTCCACCTCGTCGCTATGGCGCTCATCGTGAATCTTGCAGAAGATCAGTTTCAGAAGTTCCCAAAACGCCTGTGGTTTCTGCAGACCCTGATTGCCAGCGATGTAGTTGTGGCAGCGACGGAAGGCGAACAGCAAGGCGTCGGACGTTGCTGGCTTGAGCTGGTCGAAGCGTGGCCGGTCCTCGGCCTCGTCACCTCGACCGAATTCGGGCAGATCCGGAACATCCTCGATGTCAACCTTGCCATCCTTGACCAGGCGGCGGTAGCAAAAGCGCTCGATGCCATTGGTCCACATGCCATAGGTGACGTTGGGACACGCGGCCATGTAGCTCTGGAGCTGCCCCACGCCATCCTTCTTGTCGGCTGACTTCACCGTTGAAGCCTTGCACTCGACAATGATCTGAGCCTTGTCCTGCGTATGAGCTGTCGCAGGCGGAAAGATCACAAGATCCGCGCGCGGTTTTCGTGAGCCGACGCGGACAGTGAATTCCACTTCGACATCCGCCTTTTGGTAGCGGTACTCTCGCACTAGCGACTTCGCTATTTCCTGCCGGACATATTCCTCGGGAGTTTCCTGGCGCTGGGTCTTGCCGTCGATGAAATCCAGCACCTTGCCTTGCTGGATGATGATGGCGAGCTTGCTGCCGCTGTCCGGGTTCCGTTCTTTAGCGTTAGCTGCCATATTTGTCCTTGAGCGAAGCGAAGGCTTCTTGCAGGACCTCGACCATCTTCTTGCCGTGCTGCGCGGCAAAGGTTTTGAATTCGCGATGAAATTCGTGAGGCACCTTAAAGTTGAGCGGTGCGAGAGCGGCGGATTCGGAGCTATGGGAGGACTCGGCGGAGGCGCGCTGCGGCTGCTTTTTCGGTGAGACCTTCTTCGCCATGTCGCGAATCCTGTGCTGAGCGTTGTGGGCGAAACTGAAGCGCAAGGATACAGCGCGGGGACGAAATAACGCAATAAGGATTTCGTTATTTAACGACGCAAAGCAATCTACGAGGAAGCCAAACATCAATCTGCTTATGTGGAACCTCGAACGGGCAGCCTTTATCGCAGGAATTAGACCGCTATTTCCAGAACACCATCACGCTGTGTCATAGTAATCGGCTGCAGCGTATTGGAAGAGACTTAGAAGAAGAAGGCGACATTGCGCCATAAAAACCCGACCCCACGAAGGAGGCCGGGGCCACCTACTGTCACCAGTAAGTGGGACGATCTCAAAAACATTATAAGACGTAAGTAAAAGGTTCGTCAACGTGGGCGTCAATCGCAACGCCAGTTAAAAGCAACTCCACCGCTCGCTCCGCTATCCCTTTATAATCGCGTCATGGCCGTGCGTGAAACAGCCACGATTACCGCAATCCGTGATCGTGGTCGCCGTGTGCGCGGCTTCTGGGAAAGTGTCAGCGGCGGTTTCGAACTCGAACAGCTTTGGGATCAATTCGTCTCCGAAGCCCGCGCCAGCTACGGCCTTTTCTCGCATGATGTCGATTGGGATGGTATCGATCGCGAACCGAAGCGCTGGAAAAAGCCGTTCCGTGTCATGTGGGGGCTGTTCCAGGCGATGTTGATGAAGCTCAGCCCCGCCCGCCGGATACTGTTGCTTCTCGCAATCATCATCATTCTGATTCCCACGGACATTCACGTTGGCGGCGGAATAAGT
>DATEGW010000126.1:0-8289 GCA_035279845.1 Candidatus Acidiferrales bacterium
CAAGTCCTGAGGAAGGTATCCGCAAACGCACAGTTCCGAAAACACGGCAAGGTCCGCGCCGCGCCCTTTGGCCTCGTCAGCCAGCTTCAGGATGCGTGCGGAATTTCCGGCAAAATCACCAACGGTGGGATTAATCTGCGCGAGCGCTATTTTCATGCTCTGGCCATAGGATACGGTTGCCTACCTCCGAATGCAAATATCCCGACCGTCACGCCAATAGCTTCTCGAATCAACGTTTATGAGCGGCGATCGCGTAACTATCTTTAGAATCAACTCTTACAAAAATGCCCGAAATAACCTCCTTTATTTTCAACACTTACAAAAAGTGGCGGGTGTGGGGTTTTCTGCCGCCTACTTCATCGGCCTCCGCGCAAGTAACGTCGCGGTTCCCTGCCCGGCACGCAACTCGCGATAGAACACGATCTCCAACTCCGGAAAGGCATCGTGCAATTCACCGCGCGCCAGGAGATACGCGGGATTCTTCGGGCCTTCGGCGAACGCCAACTGCTCCACCGTAAATGTCTCGTACAAGAGCGCGCCGCCAGGTTTCAGCGCCTTAGCCATCTTCGGAAATAAAGATCGTTCCAGATAGTTTACGCACAGCACCAGCGAGAATTCGCCACGCGCCAACTCCGCGTTCGGGACATCGACGCACATCGTCTCGATGCCTCGCGCGGCGGCGGTGATCACCTGATTGCCGCCGTTGCGCCGCTTTGCGTGGATTCCCTCTTCCTGTGCTCGCTTTTCGAGAATCTCCAGCGCAACCGGAGACCAATCGAGAGCCGTGATCGCTTGACCTCTCTTCGCAAGCAGCAAGGTGTTACGCCCTCGCCCGCAAGCAACATCCAGCGCCGGGCCTGTGGGCAACAACGGCAGCAATTCGCGAACAATGACCGATGCTTCGGGTAGCGGACTAGCGCTCTCGCTCGCAGCGCGATGCTTCACGTCCCATTCATTTGGCGTTGCAGCCATAAAAAAGGGCTCCTGGCTGAGGAATCTGTCCTCTCGCCAGGAGCCTGGAATGCCTTTCTTCGGAGCGGCCAATTCGCTCCGAATTACCGCAACACTACACGCTGAAGGAGCTGCCGCAGCCGCAGGTGCTCTTCACGTTCGGATTGTTGAACTTGAAGCCCGCGCCTTCCATCGTCTCGATGTAGTCAATCTCCACACCGTCCAGATACATGGAGCTCATCTGGTCCACGGCGACCTTCAGACCGTCGAAGTCATACACTTCGTCGCTGTCGTTGGTCTGATTCTCGAACGCCATGTGGTATTGGAAACCGGAGCAGCCGCCGCCAACCACCGCGACGCGCAGCGCCGACGGTATGGGACTCTGCATGCTCATGATTTCTTTGACCTTGGTGTTCGCTACTGGCGTAAGACTAATCATGGGTTATCTCTAGCCTCCGCTTGCGAGAGGGCCCGCAAGGTAATCACAATCCCATTATAACAAATCTCGCAAGCCTCGCGCATCCCGCCTTGTTCCCTTTTCGCAACTCGTACTTCGCGCCTTTTGGACAAGCCTAACTGCTTTCCGTACAATCAGATGCACTTATGGCCCAACAAGTTACGCATCGAGTCACCCTGATCCCAGGCGAAGGCATTGGCCCGGAAGTTTCGCAGGCTACGCGCAAGATTCTCGAAGCAGCAGGCGTCCAGATTACGTGGGATGAGGTCAATCCGCGCATCGGCGATCCCTCGCAGGCCGGCAGATCGCTGAACGAAGCCGCTCTCGAATCCGTCCGCACTAATGCCGTTGCGTTAAAAGGCCCGATGGCTACCGCAATCGCAGGGGGTGCGCCCAGCGTCAACGTGGCATTGCGCAAGACACTTGAGCTATACGCGAACCTCCGGCCGGTAAAAAATATGCCGGGCGTGAAATCGCGTTTCGACGGTGTGGACATCGTCATCGTCCGTGAAAACACCGAAGATCTTTACTCCGGCCTCGAGCACGAGGTCGTGCCAGGCGTCGTCGAGAGCCTGAAAATCATCACCGAAAAAGCGTCCACGCGAATCGCGAAATTCGCATTCGAATACGCCAAGCGTTGCGGTCGCAAGAAAATTCACGCCATCCACAAAGCGAACATCATGAAGCTTTCCGACGGACTCTTTCTCAAGTCCATCCGCGCCGTCGCTGAGCAGCACAAGGAGATCGAATACAAAGAACTCATCGTAGACAACGCGTGCATGCAGATCGTTCTCAACCCCGCGCAGTTCGACGTGCTGCTTCTGCCGAATCTCTACGGCGACGTAATGAGCGATCTTGCCGCTGGTCTTGTCGGCGGTTTGGGCGTCGTCGGCAGCGCCAACATCGGAGATCGCGCCGCAATGTTCGAAGCCGTGCATGGAACCGCGCCGGACATCGCCGGAAAAGGCCTCGCAAATCCGACAGCACTGTTATTGAGCAGCATTTTGATGCTTGACCACATCGGCGAACGAGCCGCCGCGCGCCGCATCGAATCGGCACTGGAAACCGTTTATCGCGAAGGGAAACACACCACGAAAGATGTCGGCGGCATAACGGGCACAGCGGAATTCACGGACGCGGTCATCGCTGCGCTTCCCAAGGCCTGATTCCCTGCTCTTTGCTCCGGCCTCAGCCGGGCCGCGGCACGTAAATCTGATACACCATCAGATAGATGATCACACCGGTCACTGACACGTAGAACCACAGCGGTAGAGTCCATCGCGCGATCACTTTGTGTTTATCGAAACGCTCGAGCCAAGCGCGCCGAAGCGTAACCAGGATCATCGGCACGATCGCTGCCGCCAAAATAATGTGTGAAATTAGAATCGTGAAATATACCGGCCGAATCCAACCTTGTCCCTGAAACTTCACATCTCCAACACGATAGTGATAGATGAGGTAGGAAATCAGGAACGCGCAGGACACCACGAAAGCCGAGATCATGAATTTCTTGTGCGTTTCTCTCTTTCCGAGTCGAATGGCGGTGTAACCCGCGGCCAGCAGCACCGCGCTGATTCCATTGAGCGTGGCATTCAACGCCGCTTGGGAAAACATGGAGGGCTCTAACTGTCCTTGTGAAGTCTGCGATTACCGCGCGATCTTGTCGTACATCATCAAACCGAGCAGCAACGGAATGTGCAGAACTGTGGCGTGCATCAACCACTTCGCGCGAACGTTCGTCTTGGCGCTCGCCGCCCACAAGCAGACCTGCACCAGCGCGGTGCTGACCACCAACGCTCCGAAGAAATACAAGACGCCAGTAAGGCCCGCAATCGCAGGCAGCAGGCTGACTCCCACGAGCATTCCAGCCATCACCACAATTTGCCGAAACGTCCGCTTCCCATCGCGGTCCACGACCGGCAGCATCTGTATTCCCGCGCGCGCATAGTCTTCGCGGTACATCCACGAAATCGCGTGAAAGTGCGGAAATTGCCAGAAAAACAGAATCGCAAACAGCAGCCATGCTCCGCGATCCAAGGTGCCAGAAGCCGCGACCCATCCGATCATCGGCGGAATGGCCCCCGGAAATGCGCCGACAAACGTCGCCCACACGGTTTTCTTCTTAAGGGGTGTGTACGCGAGCAAATAACTCAGGCAGGTGAAGATTCCAAGGAACGCTGCCAGCAGTCCGCCGGCAAACCAAAGATCAACCGCGCCGGCGATCGCCAGCGCAACTCCGAACAACAACGCTTGCCGCGGTTGCAACACACCGCTCGGCAACGGCCGCGTGGCCGTCCGCCGCATGAAGCGATCCGATTCCCTTTCGATGTAGTGATTCAGCGCAGCCGTTCCCGCTGCAATCAGCATCGTTGCGAATACGGTATGGGCCAGCCGCAGCCAATCCACCGGTCCGCGCGCACCCATGTAGTAGCCCGCTCCCGTCGTCATCAAAACGAGCAACGAAACGTCCGGCTTCGTCAGTGCGACGTATGCATTGGCCCGGGAAGTGAGGCTGATTTCGGTGGTCTGGGCTGTGCTCATCAAATTGCCGCTTGCCGCTGGGAGGTCACGGCGACAGTTCCGCTTCTCGGCAAAAGACGATAGCACACGAGCACGACGAGAATCGAGGCGGCCAGCACCAGCGCTCCAACCACCGTGTGAATCACGGTGAGACTGACCATCACCGGCATCGGATGCGAAGCATCGGCGGTGGCCATGCGTGACCACCACGCTCCCATGCCCAACAGAAACTGTATGCCAAACACGGAATGCAACAGGACGCGGGCGCGCGTGAATTCCTTGGATTCGTCGAAACGCTTTCGCAGCGCTATTCCGACCCAAACAACCGTGCCGAGGACAGCGCACGCGCCAACGAGATGCGGCCAGATCGGAATGTCGCGATGCCGGAAGCCCGCTCCGAACCCGACCTGGCAAAACACGACGATGGTATTGATCCATGCAATCGTCAAAATCGAAGGTGACCCATGATCCTCAAGCAGCGGCCGGTCGGTCATCCACCATTTGCTGGTGAACACCGCGATGCTCACCGTAAGCCCAAAGAAAATCTGCCCCAGGCACGCATGTGCCACCGGCATCGCATAGTGCAAGTCAAGCAAGACCGTCAATCCGCCCAAAATCCCCTGTGCGATCACTGCTCCGACCGCCGCGATGCCCAACCAGCGAACCCAACGCCGTTCGTCCTTCACCCAAAGCAGAACTGCGAGAATCACGGTCAGCAAGCCGACAGCGGTCGCGATCACCCGGTGGCTATGTTCGTAGACGATGCCGCCATACATCGGCGGAGAAACTGTCCCGTACGAGAGCGGCCAATCGGGGACCGATAGAGCTGCGTCATTCGACGTAACCAGCGCACCGGCAATCAGCAATAGAAAGGTGCAAACGGCAACAACAACGGAAAAGCGATGAACCCCTGAATGGTAAGTTGTCATAGAAAAAGATACCGAAAAAATTATACCGCAGGCGCTTCATGCCTGCTTGTCAGCCGGCGGCGCGCAGCGTTTCTTCGCCTGCATCCATTCCTACGGATTTCAGCACCAAATCTTTCAGCGCGCCGATGAATGGTGCCGAATCGCCCACGGCCGGCATCATGCGATAGCGTTCAACGCCGGCCTTTTTCGCATCGGCTCGGCCATCGATGTTGATTTCATGCAATGTCTCGATGTGCTCGGTGACAAACGAAATCGGCACAACCAGCATTTCTTTCACGCCGGCGTGCCCGAGCCGCTCCAATTCGCCCACGAACGAAGGTTCGAGCCACTTTGCCGGGCCGACGCGGCTCTGAAAACACAAAAGGTGTTGTTTCGGCCAGTTCGCGAATCGCTTGGCGCCAAGTTCGCACGTCAAGCGAACGGTTTCTTGCACCTGCTTGGGATAGGGATCACCCTTTTCGACCAGGCTCATCGGCAGTCCATGCGCACTGAAAAGCAGTTGCGCGCGCGAGCTGTCCGGAAACTGCCGCAAGCAGACACCGATTTTCTCGACGAGCGCCTGAATGTAGAGGGGATGATTGTAGAAATCCTCGACGATCTTGATGGGAGGACTGGCGCTCGGTTGGCCGTAAACGCGTTTCCATTCCTTCAAGCTGCTCAGTGTGGTTGCGTAGGAATAGTGCGGATAGAGCGGCAGCAGCACGATTTCGTCCACAGGCCCAGCGGTTCGCAGCGCATCCGCAGCTTCATAAGTCAATGGATGCCAGTAGCGCATCGCCGTGACGGCCACAGGTTCGATGTACGGCGTCAAGGCCAGCACGAGCTTTTTTCTTTGCCGCTCGGTAAGAATCCCGATTGGCGATCGCCGTCCGATCATGGCGTAACGCCCGCGCACGGGAACGGATCGCTTTTTCGCGATGTACCTTGCAAGCGGCCCGCGCAAGAATCCCAGCGGGCCCATGGGGATGATGTCCGGATCGAGAAAAAGATTGCGCAGAAACGGTTCGACAGCGTCGAGCGAATCCGGTCCGCCCAGCTGAAACAGTACGATTCCGATGCGTTTCTTCCCTGCCAAGCGACCTACTTTCCGCGGTTCAACAAGTTCTTCAGGCGTTCGATATCTTCGCGCAACGAGGATGTACGCTTCGCCACACTCACGTAGAAAAAGAAAAACACCGCCCAGCCGATCAAATACGCCGCAAACACGCTTCCGATGTTTTTCATCAGGCCTCCGCCTCTTGCTCAAGCGTTTGCACTTCGAACCTCAACTCTTCAAGTTCATACCTCTTGCGGATCAACAGAACCATCAGCAGCGTCAGGCTCAGCCACGAAAGATAAAACACTTTGCGCATCGTGGGATCGAGTCCGCCGCTCGTAAATACGACTGGCTGGGGATGCTGGGTGCGCCACCACCAGATCGAACCGTAGACCAGCGGCACATCCAGAAAACTGAACACGCCGTAAAACGCGCTCACCAAGGCGCGCCGCTCGGAATCTTCGATCATGGTGCGCAGGAGCAAGTAGGAAACGTAGAGCAGCCAAAGCACCAGCGTCGAAGTGAGCCGCGCGTCCCATGCCCACCACACGCCCCACGCCGGCTTGGCCCAGATCGGACCGGTGAGCAGCACCACGGTGCAGAAGGCTAGCCCGACTTCGGCGCCCGCGACGCCGAGCGAATCCCATTTTCTCTCGCGCTTCAAAAGATAAGCGACATTGCCGACAAAGCCCGCGAAAAACGCCACCAGCGCGGTCATTCCGCATGGAGCGTGAAGATAAAAGATTCGCTGCACCAGATGCATGGTCTGCTCATCGGGAGCGATATAAAACGCGGCGTACGCGGAAAAACCGAGCAGCGCGACCACAACAAATGCGAATAAAGCGTCCTTTTTCATGCCGCTCACTCCTCCAACAAATACTCACCGAAAAGCCACAACGCCGTCAAAAAGATCACGTCGAATGCAATCAGAAACGCGAGCCAGTCCCAACGCAACACCGGATTTGGTGCAAGCAGAGCGACCGTGGCCTCGGTGCTTGCAATCAGAAGCGGCGTGAGCAACGGCAACAGCAACAGCGGCAGCATCAGTTCTCGCATGCGGGCATGAGCTGAAATCGCGGACAGTGCGGTGCCGGTTACGCCGAGGCCCAAGCTGCCCAGGAACAACACGAAGACAATTTGCGGAAAGACGCGAAGAACCGGAACGTTGTAGAGGATCGCAAAAACCGGAATCATCAGGACTTCGGTCAGCAGCAGAAACAAAGTGTTCGCCACCAGCTTCGCCAAAAAAATCGCGAATGGGTCCGGCAACGCCAGCCGTAACGAACTCAACGTGTCGTTCGTTTGTTCACGCAGAAACGACGGCTGCAACATCAGCGAAGCGGCAAAGAGAAACGCCAGCCATAGAAGTCCCGGACCGAATCGCCGCGACTCGGTCGCCGACGGATCGAACGTAAAGCTGAACAGAACGACGATGACGAGGATGAAGACAACCGTCGTCGTCAGGAGCTCGCGCGAACGGAATTCAGTCTTGAATTCCTTGGCGAGGAGGGCGGACGTGCTGGTCATCAGGCTCATCTAGGCATCCGCAAAGGTCAGAATGGACCGGAAATTAGCGCCCGTACGAGTGTCCGCGGCTACGCTGCCGGCATCGAGGCGAACCGCGCGTGTCGCCAAGGCCGAGATTTCCGATTCGCCGTGCACACTCATAAGAATCGTACAGCCCGCGTCTCGTTGGCGCCGTAGCATGTCGGCCAGCCAGGCCACGCCTTCAGGATCGAGGCCGGTCGAAGGCTCATCGAATAGCAACACCGTCGGCACTTGCAGCATGGCGCGAGCGATTGCCACGCGCTGACGCATTCCTCGCGAAAACGTTCGCACTAAAGAATCTTTGCGCTCACTGAGGCCTACCGCCTGCAACAAGTCGGCGGCTCGCTGCGCCGGATTTGCCACACCCTGCAGCCGCGCAAACAGCAACAGATTTTCCTCGGCGGTAAGCTCGTCATAGGCCATCGTCGCGTGCGCGACAAAGCCGATCTTGGCTGTGCCGTCATGATCTGCGCCGGTGAACCCAACGGTTCCCCTCGTGGGCCGCACTAACCGCGCGGCGATGCGCAGCAGAGTCGTTTTTCCCGAGCCGTTTCTCCCTGCGAGCGCAATGCATTCGCCGGGCGATACTTCAAGGGTCAGCCGACGCAGCGCGTAGATGCTCCCGTAACGCTTTTCAATATTTTCGAATCGCAGTCCTGTGGAAGGTGCGCTCTGCACTGGCGCCGCTCAGCCCCGCACGAGATCCCGCAGGACTTTTTCCGCGCGGGCCCGCTCCTGCGCATATTCTTCTTCGGAGATCGTGCCCGCCTGGCGGCGAAGCTCGAGGCGGAAAATCATATCTTTCAATCCGTCGAGGCTCTGATTCGCTGCGGCGTCCAGCGCGCCCA
>DATEGW010000127.1:0-11070 GCA_035279845.1 Candidatus Acidiferrales bacterium
CGCAGCCGTGGCGGAGGACCTACGGCTGGCCTATCGCGCGATCTATTCAAGCGCGCGGAGTGCTTTGCGCAGGAGCGCGCCGCATGCGCAGATACTTGAGGAGCGCTTGGTGAATCTATTTGCGGCGCGTGCGGATTTGGACCACGCAATTGCGGCGAAGGATTCCCAACGGCTTACGGCGTAACCTTACCAAGAACAGCTCTCATCTTCCCAATCGTCACAATCTGAATGAGAATACCGGTCGCCACATTCTCATGGCTCCAATATCGTGCCGGTTGCATTCATTGTCGTCGTTTTGATTCTTGCGCTAACGCTCGGCATTCGCGCGAGTTGGGTCTGGTTCATGCGAGAGCGAGCCGACGTTACGCGAGCCCGTCGCACTGCGGGATCGGTCGCAATAGGTTTGCTTCTCCTCAACTGCTGTTATTTCGCGCTTCTCCTTTGCAAAGGCCAAATCGGTGGTTTCGGCACTCATTACATCACCACAAGAATGGTCGACTGGTATTTGCTAGGTTCCATGGGAGTGACGGCGACGTCATGGTTGACAAAGGGCGAGAGCCGGAGAGAGGCATTGATCGCGGGCGCACTGGCTACTGTACTGTGGTTCGGCTCAGAGTTGGTGGCATAGCGTGTGCGTCGATCAGTACATCTCTCAGTACGTAAATGACCAGCTCACCACGGTCATCACTACAACGAGCAGCAGGAAGCACAGGCTGACGATGCTGAGCGCCTTGCCGTGGCCCAAGAGGTAATCGCGCGATTCGCGGTTGATGCAGAGCAGGACGACAACGACTATCACGACTCCCCACGCGAGCATTGCCGGAACGCCCGGATATTTCCCGATCATTGCGAAGAACTGTTTTGGCGGCTGGCCGGCCGGAATCCATGACGGCAACATGGGAGCGACGCCTGCCGCGAGCGAAAACGTGAGCAGTTTGCGCGTGAACCAACCCTTCACCTTGGGACGCGCTGCCTTCCACACGAGATAATCCCACGCGAGCAGGCCGAGGACGAACGGGACCCATCCGTAGAGCGCAGCTTGGTGGTCAAACCACAGCCACGCACGAAAAACGAACGGCGAATGCGGCGCCTGTGCAAGCCGTGGCAGCACCAGCACGCCGATGAGCGCGTTGCAGAGAACGGCGACGAGCAGCGTCGCGAGGCTCATCAGTTGAAAGAAGTGGCGCGTCGCTGGTACTTTGCAACGGCTGCAAACCGATTCTTTAGGCAGAAAACTTTGGCCACAACGTTCGCAGAACACGCTTTCCCTCCACTGGGCTTGGTACCGGCGTATCGTGCAGAGCAGGCTAATTGACTGCGGCGTTGAAAACTACTGGCCTGAGGTGCAGCGAAGTGACGGCTCGGTTTCGCTTGTCCGTACGGACTATGAGGTCAGGCAGCATAGGATGTTGAGGAGGCAAGGGAGGTAAAGGAGAAAAACCCGAAAACGATCGGGAATTGAGTTGCGGTGCCTGTGCGAAGATAAGGACCGAAACTTTGGAGATCGAGATGCAACTGCTGGATTGGGTGGGCACGTTTGCCGCGATATGTACAACCGGGGCGTTTATTCCGCAGATCATGAAGATCCGTCAGCGAGGCGGAGAAGATCTGTCTTATTCGATGCTGCTGATTTATTTGGTCGGGATTCTGTTGTGGCTGTTCTATGGCTTGCTGTTGCGCGCGCCGGAGATTATCTGGGCAAACGCTGCGACGGCATTACTGGTGCTGGTGGCGATGGTGCTGAAGCTGACGCATCCGGCGCGGGTGCGCGCCCAGAAAGCTGATTAGGGCCGGCTGATTAAGTCTGCCTTATTGAGGCTAATCATGCGCCGCGCCGTTCAATATTCAAGCGGCGAATCGATGATTTTCCATGCGGCCGTCGGGAAGATGTAGCCGTGCCAGTTGCGGTCATAGCGGAAGCCGATGCGGAACATGCGCCACTGGCCCTGTTTCTTGGGGGAGTTGTAAACCACGTATGGCGGCCATGCGAAGCCGAGGCTGGTATGCGTTGATTTGCCAATGCGGAAAAAATGCGGCCTATGGCGCGACTTCCAGGAAAACCGACGTTGCGCCCAGCAGACTACCGGCGCCACCGCGCGGCGATCTTTACCTTGATTGACGCAACCCTGGCTGGCTGTGGTGCGCGGTGGTTGCGCGTTGCTCCTGCCGGAAAAACCGAGCGCGAGCACGATCAGAATTGGAAGAGCCACCCAGAAGGAACGAGTCATTTGAATATGAGCCGGCGTCTACGTCCGGCACTATGATGCTGATTTCAGCGGCGGCATGAAATACAGATTTCACCTGTTTTCATTTTTTTTCGATAGCGCATCTCGCGCGCTGTGACAAAATTTGGCGCTTCCAGCCGAAGGCAAGATCAATTCCAAAGGAAAAAAAGGGCGGCAATCAGCGCGAGGGGCATCACGATCATCCCTACCTTGAAGAATTCCCACGCGGTAATTTCCACGTTTTCGCGGCGAAGGGCGATCAGCCACAGGATGGTAGCGAGTGAGCCGGTTACCGAAAGGTTTGGCCCCAGATCGACGCCGAGCAGGATGGCATGCGAGATTAAGCCCGCGCTGTGTGTGTTTTGAATTGCGGCGCCGCTCATTAACGCCACGGGAAGATTATTCATCCCATTCGATAACAACCCTACGCTGAAGGCAGCCGTGCCTTTTGCCATCCATGCGGCGTTTTGGCTGAGACTTTTAAGGCCGTTGAGGCCCATGCGCAGCAGGCCCGCCTTTTGCATCGCTTCGACGATCACAAAGAGTCCAGCGACCAGCGGCAGAATCGACCACGAGACGCCCTTTGCGATGCGAAGCGGAATGCGACGGTCGTGCCAGGTCACGACGGACATCGCAAATACCGCCGAGCAGCAGGTGGGCAAGCCGAGTGGCAGTCCCATTGCCGACGAGACAATAAGCGCAATTGCCGCGCATACGAGGCCACCCAAAGCGAGTTTTCCCTCAAGAGACAGCGAGACGCTTTCGACTTTGGGCGCCAGTTTTCCAGCGAGTTCGCGGCGCGAAAGCCAGCGCAGGCAAAAGTAAGTAACGATCACCGCCGCCATTGAAGGAAGAATAAAAATATGCAGCCAGTGCACGAGCGGCGGGATATTTCGCCCGAAGACGACCAGGTTCGCCGGATTCGAGATCGGGAAAATGAAGCCCGCGGCGTTCGCGATGAGGGCGCAGGCCAGCAGATATGGTTTCGGCTCGACTTTTACCCGGCGAACTGCCGCCAGCACAGCCGGAGTAAGCACAACGGCGGTCGCATCGTTCGAGAGCACAGCCGTGACGACAATGCCTGTGACATAGATCAGTGTGAACAGCCGCGCAGGCGAATTTCCCGACTGTCTGGCGGCTACGTCGGCGATCCAGTCGAAGACACCCTCATCGCGAGCCAGTTCCGCGAGAATCATCATGCCCGCCAGAAAAAGGTAAACGTCAAGGCCTTCATAAACGGCATGTCCGGCTTCGCGAAAGGGAAGCAACCGGGCGGCAATCAGCAAAATCGCGCCGCCGGAAATCCAATACGCCTCCGCAATGCGGCGCGGCCGCACCAGCATCAGCACAATACTTGCGAGCGAGATCGTCCAAATCAGGGCAGAGGCGGCGTGGCTGGTTGACATCGACCCGATATCTTCACGTATAAAGCCCGCTGTCTGTATGGAAATTATTTGCTATGCGGCGGGTTCGTTTCGGCCCGTCTGTTTCCCACTCGGAACTGAAGAGTTTCGAAACGGGAAAGCATACGTGCCACTTTCGCCTGTACTCCCCGCAACCTATGAAAAACAAGCAGCTTAATCTTTCGTCTGCTTGGAACGCCTGGTGCTTGGTAACCGACGCATGCGACACGGATCTTCGGCAGCATCACGGATACAGGTCATGCAGTCGTTAAGGCGCGTCGTCGAATACGCGATTGCCGTCGCCGCCGCTTTCCTTGCGAGCTACGTAATTTTACAGGGGCGATGGTGACGTCAAAAACGAAGAGCACGCGCGATTCCCGAGCCTTCGTTGCCGACAGCGCCGTGCAGGACCGCGGCGCGAATGCCACGCTTCACTGGGACAGCATCGCTCCGTTTGCCGATGCCGGCTTCAAAGCCGTCTTCGATTCGAGTGCGGAGGCACTGCTCGTGGTCGATGCGGCCGGCGTAATCCAGAAAGCAAACCCGCGGGCGCGCGAGGTGCTGAGAATGCGCGAAGGCAACGTCGCACACAGTTCGCTCGACGATTTTGTGGCCACTTTATCCACGGAGAAACTTACGCGAATGGGTATTGAGGAGGCGCCTCTGCCCCCGGCTGGCGTTGACGCGCTGCTCGCGAGCGGCTCGCCTGTCCGCGTCACGCTTCGGGCAGTGTTGCCGGGCAGCGGCGATATGCTGCTGTGCATTGACGGCAATTCGGAGCGCGAACGCGCCGAGCGCGCCGAAGCCGAACTTCGCGCCGCAGTCGACTCGGAAGCAGTGGTATTTTTTGAAAGCAGCGGAGCCGTCCGCTATACGAGCCCGCGCTTTGCCGAACTTCTCGGCCTGGATCGGCCTTCGGCAGCAATCATTGCGAGCGCGGCCGATTGGAAAGACCTAAGTGAGCGCTTTCGCACGCCATCCGCTTTTTATGCGGCATGGCAGGCGTTCAAATCCGGCGATCTGGCTGAGCGTCGCGACGAGCTGGAACTGCTTTATCCCGCGCGACGCGTTCTCGAACGCACTGCACGCCCCCTGCGTGACAATCAGGGACGCGCGATCGGCTGGGTTGAATTGTTCAAGGACGTGACCGGCGAGCGCGAGAGCGAAACGAACTTACTGCAGACCGAAAAAATGGCGGCGCTCGGCCGCCTGGTCTCAGGCATCGCGCACGAGTTGAATAATCCGCTCACGACGATCATGGGTTACGCGCAACTATTGCTCGGCCATGGCCTTTCCAATAGCCAGCTCGCCGAAGCTCGCAATGTCTATCACGAAGCCGAACGCGCGCGCCGCATCGTGAAAAACCTGCTGTATTTCGCGCGCGAAAATCACCCGGAGCGTACGCGCGTCGATCTGAACGACGTGGTAGAGCGCGCACTCGCACTGCGCAGCTATGAGTTGCGGCTGGAAAACATCGCCGTGATCTGCGAACTGGCCGCCGATCTCCCGCCCACGATGGCCGATCCTTATCAATTGCAGCAGGTGGTGCTGAATCTGCTTGTGAACGCCGAACACGCCATGCTCGAGGCCCGTGGCAAGGGGCAGGTTCAGATACGCACAAGTTGCGCCGGAGCGGGCGACGAACGCCGGCTTCGGTTAGATATAGCGGATGACGGACCAGGGATTGATCCCGGAATTGCTTCGCGAGTCTTCGATCCGTTTTTCACCACGAAGCCGCCCGGTATCGGCACGGGACTGGGCCTTTCCATCGTCTATGGAATCATTCATCAGCATGGCGGCGAGGTGACTTTCGAAAGTTTCCCCGGCGAGGGTGCGAAATTCACCCTTGATCTGCCGGTGGTGGCGATTACGCAGCGAGAAACCGTACCTGTTGCGTTCGTGCCCGCGCTTACACACGCCGTGCCGCAGCGGGGGCGCATTTTGATCGTCGAAGACGAGCCCACGGTAGCGCAGCTTTTGGTCGATGTTCTTTCGGAAGAGGGGCACGAAGCCGAAGCCACCGTGGACGGCCGTGACGGACTCTCCCGGATCTCGCGAAAAGACTACGACATGGTGATTTGCGATCTGCGCATGCCGCGGCTCGATGGCCGTGCGTTTTACGAAGCGCTCGCGAACACAAACAGCGCATTGCGCAATCGTATTTTGTTCATTACGGGCGATACCATCGCCCGCGGCACCCAGGAGTTTCTGCGCTCGACCGGTATGCCGCATTTGTCCAAGCCTTTCCTGGTCGAAGAAGTGAAAATGTCCGTTCGCCGTCTGCTTGAGACGAAAGCCGTCGAGCACGCTGCGAGCCGATGATTGCATTCCTGGCCGCCCGAACGCACATCGAGCAGAACGCGGACAGAATGTCGTGAAATGTAAGGAGCCGTAAATGGGAGTCGTTGCAAGCAAGGCCATTGTCAGCACACAGCAAATCGCGCTGTTGGGAGTCGCAGACGATGCAGTCGGCCAATGGATCGCTCGTGAAGCCGGTCGCGTCGCACGCACCGAATCGATGATGCCGGTCGTCACCACGCGGGATTTCGGACAGCTACGGGAGCTCAGCGCCCGCTTTCAACCGGCCGCCATCCTGCTCGATGAGGCGCTGATAGAGGGTGTGTCGCTCGCGGAGCCACTCGCGCGTCTCGCCTCGCTCGCGCCCGTCGTTCTGGTCGCGCCCGTGGAACGCCAACCCGAAATCGCAGCCATTGTCGCATCCGGAGATGTGGATTTCGTCGCGCGCACAGGCGATTATGCCAGCCTTGCCGTCGGCCTGATGGAACGCCGTCTGCGGACCGCTCGCAATAAGGGATTCGCGCCGGAATCCTGGGGCGACTTTCCCGAAGATCTTGGGGAAATCTTCCGTCACGAAATTAATAATCCACTTACGGGGATTCTCGGCAACGCCGAACTGCTGCTTTCGCACCGAGATCGGTTCTCGCACATCGACACGCAACGGTTGCAGACCGTCGTCGATTTAGCCGTTCGTCTCCGCGAAACCACGCGCCGCCTGAGCAATGCCTGGCAGACAGGCCAGCGCCGCCCGCTGAAATCCGCGTAACAAACATCCGTTCTACGCCGCGCCCAGAGAAAAGAAATCGTCATCCTGAGCGAAGCGAAGGATCACTCTTTCTTGGTCCCATTTTGTAAGCACTCTGTCGCGCTGCTACAAACCAATTTCATCGTTGCGCCAACTATGTTTCCGCGTGGTGCCAAGCCGAAGCCAGCTTTTCCTTTACCTCCTTTGCCTCATGTGCCTCCACCTCCTCCACCTCCTGCCTCACTCGCGGCGTCGCCGATCATTCTCCGCGCGTACTGGCCGATGGCATGAACGGATCTCGCATAATCCGGATTCGGGTTTTGCGAGCCGCCGTTGTAAGCGCCCACAGCCTGCGTGATATTCCCGTGAAAACGATCGAGCAGATTGCGCAGGATTAGGCCGGCATAAGTAGTCAGTGTCTCCGGCTCGACTTCATCCGGGTCTTGAAAAGTCACCGGGCGAAGTGTTTCCGGGAGCGTGGAATAGTCTCGTGTCGAGCGGTCGCGCAAGTACAGAAGCTGGGCATAGCGGAGCGTCTCGCGCGTGATCTGCCAAATGCCGCGCGAGTAATTGCGAACCAGCACGCGGCCTCGTCGTCGGCGAATCACCACGTCGCCGCGTTGCGCGCGCCGCTTCCACACGGCGTAGTCCAGATCGCCGCGAACGCTCATGTAATTGTTTTCCATCGCGCCGATGCCTAAGAACGTGTCAAGGGGCAGAGAATAGAAGCGCGCAACCACGATCATGTTTTCGGCGAGCTGCCGGGTTTGCTCCGGGCTGGGAACGATCGGCGCCGGATCGGCGTGGCTCAGCAGCCGGCGATCCGTCGTGGCCTTGAACAGGATGAAATCCGCAACCGGACCGATCAGGTCTTTATCGGGAATATCGGACAGCAGCGGAGGGGGCGCGTTAAATTCCTTGACGAACGTCTCCGTTTCGCGGCGGCAGCCTGCGAGGTCGGCATCCAGCCAACTGTGCAGGGAATAATTCGGTATCAGGCCGGCGGCGACCAGCGACCCAAGGTAGGACGTGGAGTGCAGCATGTCCACATCGACGCGGAGGAAAATGACCGGGCGATTCGAATCTGCGGGAGTCGGCTCGGAGCAGAAGAACGCTTGCCTGGTATCCACTTGGGCCTGGCTGCGTAGAAAATCGAAATAGAGATAGCCTTGAAGAGTGCTGTCGTAGTCGCCGACCTCTGCCATCAGGATGCTCGTCGGCGACGCGATAGCCGGTTCTCCGTTGCGGAAGTAAATGGCCGCTGGTCCGGGCCGCTTCACGTAGGGGAGTTTGCGCGGCCAGGTGCGCCACGCGATCCATCCGGCCGTCGCGAGAGCTAAAACTCCGCAAATGGCGGCAATTGATACGAAGATTCGTCCGATCCGCGTCATACTGAACCCGATCGCTGCAATTTCGGTACCTTGATTTTACTTCCCTGTAACCTTGAGGAAGCGAGAAGCGAACGAACAGAAGGCGTTCCTGGCCCGGAACTAATTCCTGTTAAAGGCCGTATATTCTGGAGTGGGGAGCTGAGGAGGGCAGGGCATGGTGAAATTCTTGCTTTGGTGCATCTTGCTGGTATTGTGCTGGCCCCTGGCGATCATTGCGCTGGTGCTCTATCCCATCGTGTGGCTGATATTGTTGCCGTTTCGCCTCGTGGGAATTGCAGTCACAGGCGTGCTGGATTTGATCGTCGCAATTCTCTTCTTGCCCGCACGCGTGTTGCGTGGGCCACGAACTGTGTGAATTAAGCAGCAGGGCGGCGGGAGGCGCGAAAAGGGGTAACATCAAGCAGAAGCGTAACGGGCATTCCGTTATTGGACGAAACCGGCAAAGATCGCGAAGCGTCGAAGGGATAGCCGCACGAAAGGTTTCAGGCAGAAAATTCCGCCTGTGATACCGTCTTGTAGGGCGAAATCCGATCGTGGAGAGACACTTCGCGCATGAAATTCATATTGGGAGTAGTCATAGGCCTCGTAATTGTTCCCCTGCTCGTGGTCGGTTATCTCGCAAGTGGATTTGGCCCTACGGCCGCGACCGATAAGCCATTGCCTTTTGAAACCTGGATCGCTGGAACCGCACTGCGGAAACGCATTCAGAAAGAGGCGCCGGTACGCGATCTCTCGACGATGACGACCGCCGACCTGGTTGCCGGCGCGGACACATATAAGAAGAATTGCGTTGTTTGCCACGGCGTGCCCGACAAGGACTCGGCTATCGGCGCGGGCATGTTCCCGCCCGCACCGCAGCTCTTGCAGCCCCCGAAGCCTCGTCCGGGATTTCAGCCCGGTCGGGGACGGGAAGCGGAACGAGGTCCTGGACGACCAGGAGGTCCGGGCAGGGGCGGACCCCGTCCGAACGGAGACTTCTGGCGCGTCAAGAACGGTATTCGTTTGACCGGCATGCCGAGTTTCGAAAAGACGCTCAGCGAAGACCAGATGTGGCAGGTAATAGCCTTTTTGCAGCGTCGCCGCAATTGGCCGCCCGAGGTAAAAGCTGCAATGCAGCCTGAAGTTGCAGCCGCCTCAGCGCCAGTCTCCGGTGTGCTCACGGTGCCGGCCGCGGTTCAGGCAAAGACCACCGCACCGGCGAAGCGCCAGTAGCTGCCGTTCGTGTGGGCAAATCCGAGCCTGGCGTTGCTGAATGCGATGCCAGTGCGCACAAGGCCGTCAAAGCAATGACGAGATGCGCATGTTTCGCGAGCATGGCGCTTTTTCTGTGTGCGGTACCGGCGCTGGCGCAAAAAGCGAAAGCTCCCGTTGCATTGCAACTGACCGGCGATGCGCAAGGCACGCACGATCCTTCGATCATTAAGCAGGGGGACAGGTGGTACATCTTCAGCACCACGACTGGCCGCGGCTCGACCGGCCAACTGCCTGTTCGCTGCTCGAACGATCTAACGCTATGGAAGCGCTGCGGCGATGTGCTTCCCGCGATTCCTGATTGGATCAAACAGGATAGTCCCGGCACGCGCGGCCTCTGGGCGCCCGATATTTCCTACTTCGACGGGCTGTATCACCTCTATTACGCCTATTCGCTCTTTGGCAAAAATATCTCCGGCATCGCGCTGCTCACCAACAAGACGCTCGATCCGAATAGTCCGGATTACCGCTGGAACGATCATGGGTTGGTGCTGCGCTCCGAGGCTGGCGATGATTTCAACGCGATTGATCCGAATCTTGCGATCGATGCGAAGGGCGGAACGTGGCTCGTCTTTGGCAGCTTCTGGAGCGGGATCAAGCTGCGGCGCATCGACCGCGCTACGGGGAAGCTCTCATCCGTGGATACGACTCAATATTCGCTGGCGACTCATTTCACTGAACGCGCTCCGAATCCGCAAGCGGCAACGCAGCTGGGCGCTGCTTCTGTTGCCGCGCCACCCGTGCCGAGTGCGAATGCCGCTGCGCAGAGACCCGCAAACACGGCAGGTCCGCACGCCATTGAGGCGCCATTTATCGTGCACAAGGGACATTTCTACTATTTGTTTGTGTCGGTGGATTTTTGCTGCCGTGGCGCGCGGAGCACCTACAAAGTGATGGTCGGCCGCGCGCGTAAAATCACCGGACCCTACGTAGATGCCGCGGGGAAGCGCATGAGCGACGGCGGCGGCACCCTGTTGCTTTCCGGCAACAGCAAATGGGCTGGTCCCGGCGGCGAATCCGTGCTGCTGCAAAAAACTGGCGACATCATCGTGTATCACGCCTACGACGCGCACACAGGCCAGCCCTCTCTGCAAGTTTCCACTATCTCCTGGGTAAAAAATTGGCCGAAAGTCGCGCTCGATAGCCCCTGACCGAGCGTTGCTCCAGAAACTAAGACCGCTCTCAGTCCGAATCTCGATGAACTGTATCCGGCGAAAACGCCGGCAAACAAATCGCCACGTATTCCGCGCCATTCGGCGTTGAATAGCGAATCCATTCGCCCGCGTGCGCAATCACGGCTTGCCCCGCCTGAACGTCAATCGCGCCGCCTGTGTGCTCCACGCGCAGCGTTCCACTGAGCACGAGCGTGTATTCATCGAATTCGGGTGTCTGCCCTGGTTCGACCCAACCCGACGGGCTCGACATCCGCGCTACGCTGAGCGCCTGCGTCTTTGAATTGACGCGCCCGATGTGCTCCTGAATGATTTTCGGCTTATTGCCCGCTGCTTCAATCCGCGTGGCCGTAGCGATCAGAGTCGGCACATTGCCTCCGTTTTGCTTTGATTTTGTAGCAGCCGCTTTCGGGCGGGCAACGGTGCATTTAAGTGGCAGCGAAGGCATCTGCGGCGACTTGCCCTTGATTTTGTAGCGGCCATCGTCCTGCCCTGAGCACGCGAAGGGTGCCCGCGAATTCTTGCCCCGAGCAACGTGGCGAGGGTTTGCGGGCGCATCTCGATGGGCGCTTTTCGATCAATGGA
>DATEGW010000128.1:0-7022 GCA_035279845.1 Candidatus Acidiferrales bacterium
GTTAGCCGTTTTTGCGTTCGAAGTCTTTCATGAAGCCGGTAAGGGCCTGGACGGCTTCGAGCGTAACGGCGTTGTAGATCGAAGCGCGCATGCCGCCGACTGACCTGTGGCCCTTGATGCCTATGAGACCTGCCGAACCGGCGTCCTTCACGAATTTCTTTTCGACTTCTTCCTTGCCGCCGGCGACGCGGAACACAACGTTCATTTTTGAGCGCGAGGCTTTCTCGACCGGGCAACTGTAGAAGCCGGTGGCATCGATCGCGTCATAGAGAAGCTTGGCCTTCGCGTCATTCGTTTTTTCGACAGCCGTGACACCACCCTGCGTCTCGATCCAATCGAGCACCAAACCGAGAGCATAGATTCCGAGCGTCGGGGGCGTGTTGTAGAGCGACTTCTCCTTAATGTACGTCCTGTATTGGAGAATCTGCGCGACCTTCTGATCCGCGCGCTCGGCCAGATCGCTGCGGACAATCACAACCGCGATGCCGGAGGGGCCGAGATTCTTCTGCGCGCCAGCGAAGATGAGTCCGAACTGGCGTACATCAATCGGGCGAGAAGCGATATCCGAAGACATATCCGCGACGAGCGGCACGTCGCCGGTGTCGGGTGGCTCGGGCCATTGCGTACCTTCGATCGTATTGTTGGTGCACATGTGGACATAGGAAGCGTCCGGCTTGAGCGAAATTTCTTCCTGCTTGGGCACGCGGACGAATTTGTCGGTTTCGGTTGAAGCGGCCACGCGATGCATCGCAAGGCGTTTCAGTTCACCGATGGCTTTGGAAGTCCATGCGCCGGTGTGGAGCACGTCAACCGCGTGGCCCGGAAGATAGAGATTCATAGGGACCATGGCGAACTGCATGCTGCCGCCGCCCTGAACGAAAAGGACGGCGTATTCGTCAGGGATGCGGAGGATGCGGCGCAGCGCTTTTTCGGCGCCATCGTTGATCGCTTCAAATTCGGGCGAGCGGTGACTCATCTCCATCACGGACATGCCGGTGCCGCGATAATCGAGCATCTCGTCACGCATCTTTTCGAGCACGGAAAGGGGCATGGCCGCCGGTCCGGCGTTGAAATTAAAGGCACGTTTAGTGGCGGTTCCCGCTGCGGTGGATGAAGTCACGTCGGATGATTCCCTTCGATTTGGATTTATCGATACCGAACAGCTCTGAGGTGTCCGAGTACGAACCAGAATAACAAAAGCGGTTGCGAAGAGAAAGCGGACGTGGAGGAAGTAAAGGAGGTTGATGAGGTAGAGGAAGTAAAGGAAAAAGACTGCGCGGGAATTTCGTTATGCACGCGAATTCCGCACGGCGGCCGCATGGGAAAGCGAGGAGGGTTCCTTCCCGCGAGACCGTCCGGGACGCAACTGCTGCGTCGCTTTGCTCAGAATGACGAAAGCTTTTGCGGCACGTTCAGATCATCGCGGAGGTGCATGCAAAAAGGCGCAGAAGCAGCGCAGCTACGTCACGCGAGCCCTACATGATGCGAGATCGTGCTACTGGTGGCGATTATTGTTGTTGTCGTGGCTCGATTGTTTATTTTCTTTGGGCGCGGCCTGGTGCTGCTGCTGCGGATGCTGTTCGCGCGGTTGCGCTTGAGGACGAGATGGCTGCGATTGAGAAGGGTTTTGGTTGAGCGGCGGATGCACGTCGTAATTTTGGTCGTTCGCGCGAACTGGTGGCGTGTAGCGATAGCGCTCCTGATCGTTATTTCGTTGCGTCTGAGGGGCGCTGTTGCCACCTTCGTGTTGTGGCGTCATCGGATTGTCGTGCGCAGCCGGTTGATTTGGATTTACGCCGCCATTGCCATTGCTATTGCTCGGTGCGCCGCCACGATTGCCGTTGTTCGGCGGGCTGAAGGGGCGGAAGCCTCCGCTGCGAGGTGATTGATTACTCGGCTGGTTGTCGCCGTGATTGTTAGGCGCACCTTGCCCATTGCTCCCATTGGTATTTTGGCCGGGATTTGGCCCGCGATTGGGCGTGCCTTGCTCATCGAGCGTCCGGGGGCCTCTGTTTGTGACGGGCATCGCGTTATTCGTAGGTGGCGGCTGCACGTGTCCGTTCGGCGTTCCGTTGTTTCGCGTATTGTTTGCGCCTGAGACTTGGCCACGATTGTTATCTTGCGGGCCGCGGTTAGCATTGCCGCCATTGTTGCCGCGATCGCCGAAATTGCGGAAGCCGCTGTTGCCCGGTGCGTTGTTTTGAGGGCTGCGATTATTGATCGCGGGCGCCTGATGGACTTCTCTTGGAGCACGCGGCGTTAGCCGAGCAACGACCGGCCGCTGAGAGAAGGGAACATTGGGCCGCTTGGAGACGATTTTCGCGTTTGACCCGACGTAGCTTGTGTGCGTTGGTTCGATTGACGTGCGCGAAACGACGTGGACATTTTTGAACTGATTTTCGTTGATGTGCACGACTTCGCGGTTCACGGGACGCGCGCCCACGAAGGTTTCGCGCGAGACGACTGTGACGGCGCGGTGATTGTCGGCGTATGTGTAGTTCACATGGCTGTAGTTGCGATTGACGATGACTGTGTTGTAGACGTTCGTCACCTGTGTGACATTCACGACGCGCGTATTCGTGACGTTGACGTATTGCACGTAGCGAGGGCTACAGCGATACGTCGGGACAAAAACATCACGCGGGCCAAGCGGAAACCATGCGACTCCGGTGAAGCTTCCCCCGAAAGAAACAGAGAGACCGAATCCAGGACCGCCAACAAAGCCCACGAGGGCGGGCGCGTACACTGGACGAACTACTCTCGGACCGGGAACCCATCCCCAACGAGCGCCGACGAGAACCCAGCGGCCATAGTGGAAGGGTGCGAAGCCCCACGGCTCTTCGTCAACCCACGTCCATCCCCACGGGGCGATATAGACCCAATGGCCGACGTGATAGGGAACCCAGTCGGCGTCGACGCCGCGCGGATACCAGACTGGACCGTAATCGGGCTGTTCGCTCCATTCGCCGTATTCGTCAAGATCGTAATAGCCGTCGACGTCGCGTGAAACGTATTGCGCGGAGGCGGAATTATTTTCGCGCTGGTCGCGCGTTTGGCACCACGCTTCAAAATCATCGAAATCGGGCGCGGACTGAGCGTCATAGGAAAGCTGGTCGGTGCCGTTGAATGTATATTCCTGGTCCGCGTTCAAATCCCAAGCATCGCCCCCGCCGGTGACCTGGCCCGCGCCCTCGCGGACGACAATTGTGGTGGAGCTGCCATTAGGATCGGTGGAGACGACGTATTCGCCTTCGCGAGCGAGCGTGAACGCAAGGTTTGGCGTATCGATTTCCCACGCATCGCCGGGATTGAGCTGACGAAGATGGATTTCGACCTTGCCTTGCGGGAGCTGAAGCTGCACGGTGCGATCGTCAAGATTTAAGAACGAGAGACCGGTTTCGCTCGAGAGGCGGATCGCATTGCTATCGATGTGGACTTCACCGCGTGAATCTTTGTCGGCCCAGAGATTGTCGTTGGTTGTGAGAGGGCGATTGGTGTCGGCGGCAACCCAGTCTGTGTCGCCCTGGACCTGATAGGAGACTGAACCTTCCATGTAGTTGAGGCGCGCGACGCGGCCTGGGGGGTCTTCATCCTGCGATTGCGCGAAGGCTGGAAGGGCAGCGAACAAACCGACAAGTAAGATCAGAGACATTGCCGAGCGGACGGCGTTTCTCATGGTCGTGACTCCTTTGCGGTGCCGATACGTTCATCTTGCTAAGAAATCGCTTGCCAAGATAGCGAAGCCGCGAACCGTGAAGCCAACCGGTAACCCCATAAAGCCTTGTGGCTGCTCTATTCGATGCGCCTTGTTTGTGTTGGGCACCTTCACACTTCGAGCGCGGCATCACTTTTTCTGTGATGCTCCGCGGCCTCGAGCATCGATCGAGGCCGCGGTTATGAGGGTTATGACGCGCTATGAGTCAGGAGAAATCTAGCGGCGTCCGCCGTGACCGCCACCGCCGCTGCGACTGCCACCACCGCCACCGCCGCCACCGTGGTAGCTGCCGCCACCGCCGCCTCCTCCGCGAGGAGCCGAATAGCCGCCACCTCCACCGCCACGTGGCGAGGAGGAACCGCCACCCCCTCCGCGAGGTGCTGAGTAGTTGCCGCGAGGGCTTGGTGCTGAATAACCGCCACGCGGAGCGGAGTAACCACCGCCGCCGTACCCGCCACGGGGGGCGGAATATGCTCCTCCGCCCGGATAGCCGCGCGGGCTGGAATAGCCGCCATTCGGGGCGGAATAGTTGCGAGTTGGCGCAGAGTAGTTACCGCCGCCGCGCGGTCCGCTGTTTCTGTAATTTGAGTCACCGCGAGGCGTCACGACTGGCTGCCTCATATTCAATGGAGGCCGAGAGTAGGAATTGCCGCCTCGGGATTGCTGCGATGGATTATTTCGAGGCGATTCGTTATTGGTATTGGGCCGAGAGAAATTGCGGTTGTTCTGAGCTTGCGTAGGCGGCGTGAAGTTGCGCCAGCCGCCATTGTTCGCTCCTCGGTTTTCCGAGCCGCGGTCCATTGCTGGGCTGTTGGCACCGCGATTGCCGCCGAAGCTCTGCGGATTCGCACCACGGCTGGCTTCGGGGCGGCTATTCTGCACGGCGCCACGGTTGTCGACCGAGCCACGGTTGCCGTTAAAGGTTCGCCAGTTGCCATTCTGTCCGCCGCTGCCGTTTGCCGCTGGACTGCGGCTCTGCATGGCTCCACGGTTATCGGCACCGCGATTGCCTGCCGCTTGCGCACTGCCACCGCGGTTTGCCGAGGGCGGGCTAAACGTGCGCCAGCCCGGACGAGCGCTCTGGCCGACCGAATTGGAGCGCATGCTATTGGAGCGCACGCTGTTGTTGCGGCCCGCGGGAGATGAATTTCCCCGAGCTGCGTTGCTGCCGAAGCCGCGATTCGCGCTGTAGAACCGTTGCGAGCTCGGCGGCGCATTTCGGAAGGCTGCGCCGTTCGCAGGCCGGCCCGTGGAGCTATAGCTTCCACGCGATGGGCGAATCGGCATTCTGCCGGTGATCGCGCTGGACGAACGGAAGGCCGCTTGCGTGATATGGGCTTGATTTCTCGGGACGCGGCCATGACCAAATTCATCGCCGTGCATCGAGCTGATGCCGCCGCGGACGCGGTCGTTTACGAGCGCATCGTGGAAATTGGAGAACTGCCGTCCGCGATTTCCGTGGAGCGGGCCAAAGCCTTCATGGAAACGGTCGTAATCACGGAAGCCGATGGCGCGATAACTGCCGCCCCAACGTCCGTACCACGGGTGATACCAATCGCAAGGGCCGATCGGAAGCCAGCCGACGTTGCCCCATCCGAATCCAACACCGAAGCCGCCGCCACCCCATCCGAAGAAGGAGACGTAAGCAGGAGCCCAGATTGGGTCATAGCCAGCATATACAGCTCCGGGCCACCAGCCCCAGCGTCCGCCGTAAACGAACCAGCGGCCATAGTGGTAAGGTGCCCAGCCCCACGGCTCATAGGAAACCCACGTCCAGCCGTAAAAGGGCTCGTAGACCCAGGTTCCGTCGCGATAGGGCGCCCAATCGGAGCCGTAATTCGGGAACCAGACGTTGCCGTAGTCGGGAACTTCGCTCCATTCGCCGTAAGTGTCCAGATCTTCGGAGCCGGTGTAATAGCGATTCGTGTTGTTGAAACTCTTCGCAGTCTCGACGCGGTGGTCGCGATCGGCGTTCCACGAGTCCCAGTCGTCGCGGCCTGGCGCTGCGTCGACGCGATACTGCGGATCGTCGGTGCCCGCGATAGTGATCATCTGGCCGGCATCGACATGGGTGCTGCCCTGTGGCGTGGAAATATCCGCTGAGCCGCTACGGACGATGATTTTCGTTTCGGCGTCAGAATTGACGAGGATGCGGTAGTCGCCTTGGCCGTCCGGATGGACAGCGGCGTTTGGCGTATCGATTTCGACCTGCGCCTGGCTGCCGGGCAGGACGGAATACGTGGCCAAGCCTTGCCCGAGTTGGACTTGAATATTCTGGCGATCGAGCGTGGCGATTTTGGCCGTGGCGTCACTCGAGAGGCGGATTTGGTCGCCATAGTCGAGTTCGATTTCGGCACGGCCGCCATTTGCGGTGGAGACGCGATCGCCCGGTTCGAGCGGAGTGTTCGGCGTGAGTGGAACGAGTTCGCTGTTGTCGCCGCGCTGGGATGAAACGTCGCCATGAACGTAGCTGGCGCGCGCTACGCCAGGAGCTGCGCTATCCGATTGCTGGTTTTGGGACTGGTCTTGTGCCGCCTGATCTTGCGGAGGAGGGGGAGCTTGGTCCGCTTGATCCTGCATAGGTGGCACTTCGCTTTGGTCTGGTGCCGGAGGAGGGCCCGCCTGAGGCTCGGAGTATTGTCCATATTCGCCCTGAGCCAATAATGAAGACGCCGCGGGACTGAATCCCGCGGATATGACAAGCGCTGCTATGATCGTTATGAGTCTTTTCATGGGCCCTCCCGGCTACAGGCCAGGGATGCTGTAAATCCGACTGTGATAATGCAGGGCTTGTGCCAAACCGGCGTTGCGTTTGCGGCGGTAAGTGGTTGATATATAGTGGCTTATTTATGGCAGTGGGTAGACTCTGAACCGAAGCGCGTGGAAGTCTGGTGAATTTCAAGCGCAGGTGGTGGTTTTCAACCAACTTCGCCCGTTTCGCAACACTCGGGAAGCTACGAGGCCCTCTACTTTTTTGTTTGCCTGCGCGAACACTCAGTGCGCCTCTTCTAATATTCCTTCGTAAATCCGTTGCGCTGGTTCGTTACTTCGAAATGGCCGTCGGGGTGGGCAGTGACTTTGATCCAAAAGGCTGAATCGGGGGAAGCGCTAGGATTCGCGATCAGGTCGGCGGCGGAATTGTGATCCTTGCGTCCGGCTTCTGAGAAGTGCAATTGCCATAGATCCTCAAGACCGGGCGAATTGTGGATCGTTGTCCAGGCTTCGACTGTGCCGCCCTTTGTTGCGCCGTTGTCCATGATGGCGACTTTCGGATGCAAGGCGCGGAGCAGCGCGGGCGAATTGCTGA
>DATEGW010000129.1:0-15661 GCA_035279845.1 Candidatus Acidiferrales bacterium
GCGCGGCGTCGGCGGATGGCACGCGGAATCGGCTACGATTGCACGGACGATTGAAGACACCGGGCTGGCGCTCGTCTCGATGCTGGAAGTGGCGGAAGGGCTGAAGGTGGACGCAGCGAAAATGCGGCGAGATATTGCGGACACGCACGGAGCCATTTTTGCTGAGCGTGCAATGATGAAATTGAGCGCCGCATTGGGCCGCGAAGCCGCGGAAAAGCTGCTGGAAGACGCGCTGCGAAAGATGGTTGAGAGCGGGACAAACCTCGCAGATGCTCTTGCGGCGATGCAACAAGTCACCAGCGTTCTTTCAGCGGACGAACTGCGCGATTTGACGCGGCCGGAGTCTTATCTGGGCGCGGCAGAGATTTTTCGAAAGCAATTGCTCGCAACTGGCGACTGAGGAATTTTCCTTTGCCCTTTGTTCAAGCTAACGGCGTAAGACACTTCTATAGACTTGATGGGCGTGATGACCGTCCGGCCATTATTTTTTCGCATTCGCTCGGCGTCGATCATGGCCAGTGGGATAAACAAGCGGCCGATCTGCTGCCGAATTATCGCGTGCTGAGGTACGACCTGCGTGGGCACGGAGCCTCGGACGCCTCGAAGGGCGATTATTCGATCGAGTTGCTCGGCAAGGATGTACTGGCGATCGCGGATGCGGCGGGGCTGGCGCAATTTGCGTTTTGCGGGCTCTCGCTCGGCGGAATGATCGGGCAATGGCTGGGCGCCAATGCAGGCGACCGGCTCACGCATTTGGTGCTTGCGAATACGGCGGCGAAGTCGGCAAACCCGGTTGCGATGGAAGAGCGGCGGACGAAAGTGCTGAAGAGCGGAATGTCTTCCGTCGCCCAGATGGTCATGGGGCGATTTTTCACGCCGGAATCGATTGCGGCAAGTCCGCCGGAAGTGGCTTCGGTGCGGCGTACGCTGCTGGCGACAAATCCAGAGGGATATGCGGGTTGCTGCGCTGCGGTGCGCGACATGGACAACACGGGATTCCTGCCGAAAATTCAGGCACATACGCTTGTGATATTTGGCGATCGGGATCTTTCCACGCCCTGGAAGGGGAACGGCGACGTGCTCGGGGCGTCGATTCCCGGCGTACACGTTGTAGGATTGCCGACGGCGCATCTTTCGAATATCGAAGCTCCGCGATCATTTTCGGCAGCGCTCTTTGATTTCATGCGGCAGCCCGAGGGCAATCTGCTGGAAGAAGGATTCAAGAAGCGGCGGGAAGTTCTTGGCGATGTCCACGTGGACCGAGCCGTGGCGAATACCACGGATTTCAATCGCGAGTTTCAGGAGATGCTGACGCGTGTTGCCTGGGGAACGATCTGGATGCGGCCGCATTTCGATCAGCGTATGCGGCGTCTGATGGCTTTAACGACGCTTGTCACGCGTGCGGCTTGGGATGAATTTCGCATGCATTTGCGGACGGGCTTCGCCCACGAGCTTGAGCCTTGCGACGTGAAAGAGCTTCTGTTGCAGCTTTCGATTTACGCGGGAGTTCCCGCAGCGAATACCGGTTTCCATATTGCGATGGAAGAGCTGCAGCGGCCTTCCGAAAAGGCATGACGTTGAATTCGCGATTCGTGAGCCGTCCAGGTTGACCTTGGAGGTGCCGTCATAGTGAGCAAGGCGCTTCTTATCTTTGCGCTAGTCGTGTGTCTTGGCTGCACCGGTTGCAGAAGCTCGAATAACGGCGGCGATGCCTCCCGTAACCCGGCGCCTGCCGCGATCGCTGGGAAATGGGCAGTTGTCTTTTCTTCCACGCAAAACCCTGCGAGAAATTTTCCATATACGGCGGTCGAAACAAATCTGACACAGAGCGGCACGACTGTATCTGCCGGAGATCAAGCGACTTATATAATTCCGTTCGGCCCCCAAGGAATCGACCAGCCGATTGCTCCGTTGAACTATTGCGGCGGGTTACCTACTGGCTCGTTCAACGCCACGATTATCGGACGAAGTCTTACCTTTACTCTTGTTGAGAACGGTGCCGTCGGAACCTATACGGTAACCGGGACCGCGACCATCGCTTCCGACGGTGACACGATTTCAGGGACTTACAATGCACCAGCAGCCTGTGGAGCCGCCGCCGATGCCGGGACACTCAGCGGGACTCTTGTTCCGTTGGTCAGCGGATCGTATAACACGTTATTTGACACAGGTCCGGGTCCCACACTGGCGATTACAGAGGATTCGGCGCATAGCGTTACAGCGACTGGTACTTATGAGAGTTCTTCGTTCAGCCTGAGTGGCGTGATTGTTGGCGGTTCTTTAACCCTGTCCGGAAACATTCCGAACCTAGGATTTGTGATCTATTTTGCCTATTATCTGAATCCGCCGCTGGTCTCGCTGGTACCGGCGGTCAATGGGATTTCCGCGCAAACGGGTGATTTCTTAATTTTTGGACCGTCCATCGGGTTGGCCACGAGGCAGTAAAAAAGCACTGTGGGCAGCGGTCGTCGATAGATCGTCGTCCCCAAAATTATTTCTAATACTGTCGTAGCGACGCCTTACAGTCGGCCGGTCCAGACTGGGGCGAGCCAGGCGGCAGGCTTTGCTGGATCGGCGCCGGGGGCGTCGCCGCCACCCGCGTTCCACACGCGAACGAAGAAATACTTGTTTGTGGAGTCGTGAATCGCGGGTTTCCATTCGACTGAATACGCAGGATTCGGAACGCTATAAGACTGCACGACGGTGCCGCCGTCTCCCACGATATCGATCTTTGTGATCTTCTCGTTCGGATTTGACGTGTCCGGATCGCTGATGACAATGTCGAAATTGAAAGCGTCCGGGCGATTCAGCGTCGAACCCATGATTGCGCCGTTCACTGTGTATTTGCACTGGATGTTCTTATCGAGCGCGGCGTAGGTGCGCCTGTTCTTCATCGCGTCGAGAATGGCGGCTTTTGTTTTGCTTTGAGCTAGGACGAACGTGCGCGATACGCCTTTGGCGATTCCCTGCGTACCGTGATTGTCCAAACCTGATACGGGGGAAACCTTCCAGCCTTTGTCCAGGGCGGCGATGAACGCATCGTAATGGATCTTATTGTTCGAGTTGATCACTTCGAGCATTGTGAGGATGTCTGTCACTTGCGGATCGCGATACGCCCAGTCGTTGTATTGATCCTTTGCAGGGTGATTGAAGCTCGCGACGACGGGGCCTGAGCCATTTGGCTTTGCAGTCTCGAGCCATTTGTAAAAGTGCGCAAGGTCGTTCGCTGGTTCGTATGCGTTGAGGATGCTGTCGCTGTTGATCACGTTGAGATGGCCGGTGCCGCCGGAACTGTCATTCTCTGAAAATTCGAAGCCAGCCAGTGCGACAAAATTCGCGTCCGTGGCTTGGGCCGCTTGTTGCTTCACTTCCTTCCACGCCGCATTATCCGGTCCCGGCGGCGAAAAAACGGCCTCCTGAGAATGGTCGGTCACCGTATCGAAATCGAAGCCCGCGGCTTTGGCCAGCTCAAAGTGTTTGGAGGGAGGCCCCTGAAAATTCTGCCAATCGGATTTGAGTGTGATGTCTGAACTGGGGTATTGCCAGAAATTAATCACATAGATGGCTGGGCATTTTCCGTTGGTTTTCACGTACCCGTCGTTCCACTCATAAAGATCAGCCGTCCGCGGAGTTTTTCCATAGACGCGAATCCCGGCGCATCCATTGTTCGAATACTGCGCGCCATGGGACCATGTGAACGCCGTGTGCGAATGGGTATTGCCCGCGTAGATGTGATATTGGAGCGCGGCTGAATCGGCGGCGCGGCTTCCAGCAAAGAACGCAAAGGGCAAAAGACCGAGGATGCAGGCGAGTAGAGTTCTCATACCGGGTGTGAAGCCTCCTCGACAGGGGCTTTGGCGCGAAACTCCGTCTGTCGGGCGAGAGACTACCACATCGGCGAAAGCAGGATCAGCGATAAAACCGATCAAGCGAGGCGCTACGCGAGAGGGCGATAGCGCTTCACTTGCACAATGCAAGCGATGATGGTAGCTTGCTCGGGTGTCGGAAGGACCGAGAGTAAAGCGGCGATCGGGCTGTCCCGTGAGTATTTCGCTCGAAACGTTCGGCGACCGGTGGTCGCTGCTGATCGTCCGTGACATGATGGTGCGCGGGCTGCGAACCTTCAAGGATTTTCGGGAGTCCGGCGAAGGAATCGCGACGAACATTCTTGCCGACCGTTTGCAAAAGCTGGAAGAGGCCGGAATCGTCGTGGCAGCAGCGGAAGAAACTGACCGGCGCAGAGTGAATTACCGATTGACGGAAAAAGGGATCGATCTCGCGCCCCTGATGCTTGAACTGCTGATCTGGGGCGCGCGTCATGAAGCGACGGCTGCACCGTGCGCCGTGATCGATCATATGGAGAAGAATCGCAGCACAATTCTGGCGGAGACAAAACGGCGATGGTCTGAAGACGATCGTACGCCGCTACTTCCGAAATTCGAAAGCAAACGCAAAAAGGAGCGGGCATGAGCAAGGTGCGAGTGCTGGTGGGAACGAAGAAAGGCGCGTTCATTTTGAGTGCCGATGGAAAACGCGAAAAGTGGGACGTGAGCGGCCCATTTTTTGGGGGCTGGGAAATTTATCACCTGAAGGGGTCGCCGGTTAATCCGGACCGCGTTTACGCATCACAATCGAGCGGCTGGTTCGGGCAGGTGATTCAGCGTTCGAACGACGGCGGCAAAACATGGGACACGCCAGGCGGCGGAATCAAGGCGGAGCCGGGACAAATGCCCAAGGGCGACAGCAACAAGTTCGTCTACGACACTTCTTCGCCGAATGGCGCCGAACTGCATACCCATCAGTGGTACGACGGGACGCAGCATCCGTGGGAATTCAAGCGTGTCTGGCACCTGGAGCCATCGTTGACCGATGCTGACGCTGTTTACGCAGGGGTCGAAGATGCCGCGCTCTTTCTGTCGACGGACGGCGCAAAAAGCTGGCATGAGCTTGCAGGGTTACGCGGACATGGAACGGGACCACGTTGGCAGCCGGGCGCGGGCGGAATGTGCCTGCACACGATTATTCTCGACCCAAAAGATCCGAAGCGAATTTACATTGCGATTTCGGCAGCGGGAGCGTTTCGCACGGATGACGGTGGAAAAACCTGGAAGCCGATCAATCGGGGACTCCATTCGCAATACATTCCCGACCCCAATGCCGAAGTGGGGCATTGTGTTCATCACGTGACGATGCACAAATCGCGGCCTAACACGCTCTTCATGCAGAAGCATTGGGACGTGATGCGCAGCGACAATGCGGGCGATCAGTGGACTGAAGTGAGCGGCAATTTGCCGACTGATTTCGGATTTGTCATCGACGTGCACGCGCACGAGCCGGAAACGATCTACGTGGTCCCGATCAAGAGCGACTCGGAGCATTTTCCGATGGATGGCAAGCTGCGCGTCTATCGCAGCCGAAGCGGCGGCAACGAATGGGAAGCGTTGACGAAAGGCTTGTCGCAAAAAGATTGCTACGTGAACATTCTTCGCGATGCGATGGCGGTCGATTCGCTCGATTCGTGCGGAATTTATTTTGGGACAACCGGCGGACAGGTTTTCGTATCGCCGGATGCAGGCGACAACTGGACGCCGATTGTGCAGAGCCTGCCGCCGGTGCTTTCGGTTGAGGTGCAGACGTTGTGATGATTCGCGTGGTATTGCCGGCGCATCTCCGGGCGCTCGCGCACGCAGGTAGCGAAATCAGCATTGAGGTGCCGAGTCCGGTTACGCAACGTTCGGTGCTCGACGCGCTTGAGAACACGTATCCCATGCTTCGCGGCACGATTCGCGATCACGTGACGCAGGCGCGCCGGCCATTTTTGCGATTTTTTGTGTGCTCCGAGGATTGGTCGCACGAGGCGCCCGACACGCCGCTACCGGAGGATATTGTTTCCGGGAAAGAGCCGCTTTACATCGTAGGTGCGATCGCGGGCGGCTGATTCAGCGCTTTTAAGCGATTCAGAGCGCGACATCTTTCGTTTCGCGCGCGGCGAGCAGGCCGGCAACGGTAAGCAGCGCCGCGGTTGTGAGATAGTAGCCCACCCAATTAAGCCCATGCGTGCTGGCGAGCCAGATCGCAATGTATGGCGCGAGAGACGCTCCAAAAATTCCAGCCATGCTGAAGGTGATCGAGCTGGCTGTGTAACGCACCTGCGTGGGGAAAAGCTCGGCAAGCAAAGTGCCGAGCGGGCCGTACGCCAAGCCCGCCAACGCCATTCCAATCGATAGCGCCACCATCACTCCGGCGGTTCCAGCAAGAAATAGCGGTCCCATCACCAGCCCGAAGGCGGCCATGGCGCCGTTCGCCCACAGTGAAACGGCGCGGCGGCCTCGTTCGGCCAGGATTCCGCTGACAGGCACGGCCACTGCGAAAAAGAGAATTGCGATCAGCTGCATGACGAGGAATTTGTTGCGTCCATAGCCGAGTTGAGTGCTGCCCCATGAAAGCGCGAAGACGCTCATGAGATAGAAGAGCGTGAATATGCCGAGCGAAGAGAGCGTTCCGATTAGAAGCAGCATGGGATATTTTCGAAAGACCGTGGCAAACGGTACCTTCACGGTTGCTCGTCGGCTGATCGCTTCGCGAAACACGGGCGTCTCGGTGATCGTAAGCCGCACGTAAAGCCCGATGAGCACAAGGATGGCGCTGGCGAGAAACGGAATGCGCCATCCGAATGCGAAGAATTGATCGTTCGTCAGCCACTTCGATATGGCCAGGAAAATTCCGCCGGACAGAATGAAGCCGACGGGCGGACCCATCTGCGGAAACATGCCGTACCAGGCGCGCTTTCCAGGCGGGGCATTTTCGATGGCAAGCAAAACGGCGCCACCCCACTCGCCACCGAGGCCGAGGCCCTGACCGAATCGAAACAATGCGAGCAGCACAGGCGCGAGGATACCGATCGCTGCGTAGCTCGGCAACGCGCCGATGGCGACCGTCGAAATGCCCATCGTGAGAAGCGCGGCGACAAGAGTAGCCTTGCGTCCGATGCGGTCGCCGAAATGCCCAAAGAGGACCGAGCCGATCGGGCGCGCGATGAAGGCGATTGCAAATGTGGCGAGCGACGCAAGGGTGGCCGACACCGGATCGGAGGCGGGGAAAAACAGTTTCGGAAAAATGAGAACGGCGGCCGTTCCGTAAATATAGAAATCGAAATATTCAATTGTCGTGCCGATCAGGCTGGCAAAAAGGACCTGCGCCGGCCGATTGACAGGGTGCGCGGCGGTCTTGTTCTTGGCGGCTTCGGCGTTGAAGGACTCGCTCAAAGGGCCACAAGCTTACTTCATAGGGAAGAGTTACGGCACGCGAATTTGGGCGATCCCTGAAACGCCTATTTGGTTCCGTTACGGCGCTTGGCGAGCGGCGCGCAAAACGTGATCAACGGCGGCTTGGCTTCGTGTTCCGCGGGCGGAAGCAAGAGCAGCGGCGGACGGCTTATCGGAGGATGCTGAATCCCAGCGGGAGGCTGCGGCATGCGCTCCGGTTTGCCGCCGATAGTGATGTAGCCTTGGTCGCGAAACCATGCTTGGGCCTGCTGGTAATCCGCCGGCGTATTCAAATTGTTCAAGACGAGCCCGCCCGGATCGAACTCGCGCCATTCGTTTTCTTTGAGGATCTCAAGCCGCAGAAGCTTCAATGTGTCTGTGATTTTAGGAACACGCTGCATGAGGGAGTGCGCAAAGGTATTACAGGAATCGCGGTGATACACCGCTGCAAGGGGCTCCATGCCGCGCGGGGTTCTTGGGATCACTACTTCGGCGCTGGAATTAGCAGCCCGATTGAGCAGCCACGCCAGCCAGCGGATGTTCAGATAAGGCATGTCACACGCGAGTATCAGAGTCCAGGCCGCACGCGAATGTGAAAGAGCCGTCACAATTCCTGCCAGCGGACCGTTGCGGCGGTTCACTTCCGAGCGGATTCCGAAATCGTCGTCGGGAATCGTGCGAATGCCCACGGGCACCGTGTTCCGCCTCGCGCCAATGACGGTGATTTTGCGGACGAGTGGCGCCACGAGCCGCGTCGTTTGCAGAATGAGCGGGACGCCGCCGAAATCAAGCAAATGCTTCGCGCGCCGCATCCGCGAGCTTACGCCTCCGGCGAGAATGAACGCCTCGAAGGAGGGGCTGTTTTTTGCGCGCGTCACCATCGCGCGAGAATCCTTTTCCAATTTGGGTCGACGTGCTTCCGCATTTCGGCTTCGTCGTCACGTTTTCGGAAAGAACACTTTGTGAAGCGTTCACGGCCGCGCGCGAGCTGGTCATGATCGAGATCGACGCCTAGCCCCGGTTTGTCCGGGATGCGGACGCGTCCGCGATTGAATTTGATGCGGCCGCCCTCGACGACTTCGTCTTGCGCGGTTTGCCAGGGATAGTGCGTATCGCAGGCATACGTGAGATGAGGAGTGGACGCGGCGGCGTGCGCCATCGCCATTAGCGAGATGCCGAGGTGGCTGTTCGAGTGCATCGAGAGGCCCAAGCCAAACGTCTCGCAAACTTTTCCAACATGCTGCACTTGCCGGATGCCGCCCCAATAATGCGGATCGCAAAGCACAATCTGAACCGCATCCGTTCGCACGCTTTCGGGCAGGTCGGCGAACGAAGTGACTGCCACGTTGCTCGCAAGAGGCGTGGGCACTCCGGATTGCAGCAGCGTGCGACGGACTTCGGCCATACCTGCGAGAGTGGCCGTAGGGTCCTCGAGATAGCCGCCATTGTCCAATTCGGAATGCAGCGCTTTGCCGATTTCGAGCGAAGTGTCTGCCGACCACGCGCAATTTGGATCAAGCCGAAGCGGCACTTTGGGGCCGAAGGCGGCGCGAAGCTGGCGGATTGTTTCAATTTCAATTTCCGGCTCCAGTACACCAGCTTTGAGCTTTATTTCATCGAAGCCGTAGTCGCGGGTCATCTGCTGGACTTGCTTTACGAGTGCCTCCGGCGTGAGCGACTCGCCGTAGAGATCGTCGCGTTGGTCGTCGCCCTCTCCGCCCCCGCCTGCGTGTTTGTAGAAAGCGTACGCGGAAAATGCGACTTCGTCCCGCGCCCGGGCGCCAAGCAGATCGCACACGGGCTTGCCGATGGATTTGCCGATCAGGTCGAGACATGCAATCTCGAGCACGGAGTTGATACGCGCTTCGAGGTCGAGCGGATTTTCGCCGGGGACAAGATACGTTTGCGAACGATCCTGGCTGGTGCCTGTACGCTTGGTTCCCAACTGAGTAGCGATTTCGCTCAGCAACGTAAATGGGGCGGAACCGGCCAATTTTGGCTTGAGCGACTCCAGCACACGCGCAATGGCTTCGCCGCCGTGCGTTTCGCCGAGGCCGACGATGCCATCGCCACCATCGAGTTCGATGATCGTGCGTAGCGCGTAGGGAGCGTGCAGGCCATAAGAGCTGCGTAGTGGCGGATCGGCGATCGCGATGGAATGCACACGCAAGTCGGCGATTTGCAAGCCGGCCACGGCTGGTTTTACGGACGCTGTTTTTTCATCCAGCATCGGACAATCAGTGCTCCATTCAGGAAATGGGCTTCAGAGAGTACACCCGAACTGCGTTAGGGCACGCAGGATCCGAACTTGCTTCGCAGAGTAAGCTAAATTGCGACTCGCCACAATTGCGGCGAGTCGATACCGGCACCTTCAAATTGGCCTGTATCGTTGGAATATATCTCGTAATGTTGAATATTTTGCAATTGCATAGACACGAGGGTAGGCTATGCGCCGTACGATGTGCAGCGCGACCTGATCTGAGGGTAGCCTATGTCGAACGCGATTCGTAGACTCGCCGTCGTCGCACTTTCCGCCGGGCTTTTGCTCCCTGCGTTAGCGCAGGACCGAGGTTGGATGGCACCTTCCGGCAAAGATTTCCCGCTGGTCGGCGGGAATCTTGCCAATCAACGCTACTCCTCGCTCGCGCAGATCACTCCTGCGAATCTTTCCCGGCTCGGCGGCGCCTGGATGGTCCACGTCAACGCGCAAGCGGCCGGCAGCATGGAGGCGACGCCGGTCGTCGTCAAGGGGGTCATGTACATTCCCACCGGCGCTGGCGGCGTTGTTGCGCTCGATGCCGCTACGGGCGCGGTGAAATGGAAATATCAATCGCCGACTGGCGGCGGCACGAATCGGGGCGTCTCCGTGGGCGACGGCAAAGTGTTTAGTGCGGGCGGCGCCAATACGCTCGTCGCGCTGGATCAGGAAACCGGCGAACTGGCCTGGACGGCGAAAGTCGGTGACCGCGGCACCACGGTTGCGCCTGCCGTTTACTATGACGGCCTCGTTTACATGGGCGTGTCCGGAGGCGAAGGCGGCGTCCGCGGATATTTTGCTGCGTTTGACGCGAAAACCGGCAAGGAAAAATGGGGCTTCTGGACCACCCCCGCTCCCGGCGAACGCGGCTCGGACACATGGGAAGGCGATTCCTGGAAATATGGGGGCGGGCCGGTCTGGATGCAGCCTGCCATCGATCCCGATCTTGGCATGGTCTATATTTCCGTGGGAAATGCTTCGCCGGACAACGACGGCACCGAGCGTGGCGGCAATAATCTTTTCACGTCGTCGATTGTCGCGCTTGACCTGAAAACCGGCGCGTACAAATGGCACTTCCAGGAAGTCCATCACGATCTCTGGGACTACGACGACGAAGCCGCGCCCGTTCTCGCGGACATCAAATATCATGGCCAGCCGCGCAAAATCCTGATCCATGCCGGAAAGACGGGCTTCCTTTATATCTACGACCGCACGAACGGCAAGCCGCTCGTCGGCATCGAGGAAAAGCCCGTCCCGCAGGAGCCGCGCATGAAGACGGCTGCCACCCAGCCTTTCCCAATTGGCGATCCGTTCGTGCCCACGTGTCCCGAGCCGGGCAGCGTCGCAGCGGGTTCAAAGACGAGCTGCATCTTTGGCGCGTATTGGGATGAGCCCGTCGTGATGGCTCCCGGCACGCAAGGCGGCGTCACCTGGGCGCCCATCACCTTCGATCCGAAGACGGGACTCGTTTACGTCGGCGGCTGCGTCATCAATTCCTCGTTTTCGCTTCGTCGCGAAGAGTGGGATTCGCAGACGAATCGCTTTCAGTCGGTCGGGCAGGGAAGAGGACTCGGATTCGCGCGGCCCGCGGGCGAGCCGCGCTCCGGCACGCTAACGGCAATGGACCCTGCTACGAACAAAATTGTCTGGCAGAAGCGCACCACGTTTCCCATTGGCACCGGCAGCGGCTTGCTCACCACGGCATCAGGCTTGATCTTTCATGGTGAATCCGATGGCCGCATCGTTGCCTACGACGTGAAAGACGGAAAAGAGCTGTGGTCGTTTCAAACCGGCGCTGGCGCCGATGCGCCCGTAATCACCTATGAAGTGAATGGCCAGCAATACGTCGCGATCCTCGCAGGCGGCAACAATTTCCAGCTTTCCGGCCGCGGCGACGATCTCTGGGCCTTCAAACTCGGCGGCACTGTTCCCCCTGCGGCCGCTCCACCCCCGCCGCCGTTAACTCAACCAGCAGCGCCGCAGTTCGGCCGAGGCCGAGGCCGTGGAGAAGGACGCGGACCTGCACCGGAACCGACCGTGCCAGCTACGCCTGTTCCAAATGGCGAAGGCGCTTCGCAGTAGACGTGGCTGTAAGTCCGCTCGTTTAGGTTGATTGGAGTCAGTCCGAAATGAAGTTTCGAAGTTATCTCACGGCTAAATACTTGACGCTCTCGTTGCTGCTCGCATTGGCTCTCATGTTTGGCCTCTCGGAGCTTGTCGCCCGAGTCGGAGGTGAAAACGCGGCCGAAGAACTCATGTGGCCGGGCAGGATCGTATGTGGGCTGACCGGTTTCGATGACCACGATGTTGTCAGCCTTCTTGTTTTCTTTTTAGGTAATGTCTTGTTCTATTGGGGCATCGTCTTTTTTCTCCTTTCATGGTCGTTGACATACCGGACGAAGAACGGGACGAAGATTCCGCATCAGTGAGCGAGCTGTTTCAATGATGTGTTCTAATAAATAAAAGGCATAAGGCGTTGTTTTCAAGCCTTCCTTGCTACTGTATCGGTTTTGGCGAGATGCGATTTTATGACTTGGGCAGTGGAAGCCACATCCCGCACGATTTTTCGTTTTCTCTCATAGTCCACTTCACGCCGGGAAAGCAACACAGGCGGCGCTTGCCGCAGGCAAGCATATCGCACGCTTTCTCGATGCGCCGGGTGCGCGTTTCCGGCAGCTTGGCTGTGATGATCGAGAAAATCCAGTCGCGACGCGCCATGGGAGTGATGTCCTCCCAGCCCGCCTGCGCCACCGGAGCGGCTGCAAGGGCTTTGCGCAAATCCAGTGGCACCCTCATCTCCGGTTCGTCCCCGACGCGCGCAATCTCCACAGTCACAATGTCTACATCGTCTCCGCCCGCGCCATCGCGCATGGTTTTGTTAACGCTAAGCAAGTGACTACCTTTGCCGTCCGGTTCAAGAGCGGCTCGAAAAGGGAACGCATTGATCGCTCCCTCCACCATCGTTGTGCCTCGTGACGGAAGCTTGGCACTCGCTCCTTTGGGCAGAGTTACTGCCCACGATTCAGTTTTGCCGTTTGCCGCGCATCGAAGTAGCTTCGCGCTGAAGCGAATCGTTGGCTTGCGTGTCTGTGTCTTAGCCGTTTTCATATGTGGGAGGAATCTACAATGAAATGCAGATCTTCACAATCTTGTTGCCTCAACACTGAGTACTCCACGTATCTGTACGGTTATGGGACTAGGCGGCAGTTCGAGCAGGAATTTCAGCTTCGCTTCCTCAAATTCATGTTAGGTTCATGGCATGAAGTTCGTGGTTGCGCTTGGGCTTCTTTGCATTACGGCAGCGTCGTACCGTTCTACTCTCTACGCTCGGCAAGCCAATGATTTTTCGGATGTAGCGCTCACGGTCACGGACCAAGCCGGAACACCGGTTCCTAATGCTGAAGTTCGACTCAATCCTATGCCCCAAAACATCGACAGCATTTTCACGGACACGAATGGCAAACTACAACTGATCATTCCTGCCGGCGATTATGAGTTGAATGTTACGGAACCTGGGTTTATGACAGCTCGTGAACGCGTGGAATTAGGGAGCGGCACGCGTCGTAGCATAGAGATCGCGCTGAAAATCGGGGCATCGTGTCCTCCAGGCTGTCCTGCGTTTATCGCGAGCCCGCTTCAATCCCCTGCCGCGGCAGTAAAGGCTGCAACGATAAAGCAAACGGCATCTCGGCCCTCAGGCAAACCTAGTATGAATGTTTCCGCTGGAGGGAGAGTTGTTATTCGTAATAAAACTCTGAAAGACCTCATTGCCTCCGCGTACAACGTGCGTCCGTGGCAGATATCCGGTGGTGAAGACTGGACAAGAGAAACGGCCTTTGACATCGAAATCAAGCTTCCGGGAACCACGCAGATCGAGCCGATGTTGTGGAATCTTCTGACCGAGCGATTTCACCTGCAATTTCACGAGGGAACAAAAACTGGCACAGTTTATCTACTGCGCAGAAGTCCCAGAGCACTTCAGCTCCGGCCCGCGAAGACAACCCGATCGGCGCAGCAGAGAATCAGCCGCTTTGGCGGGTATTGGGTTCTTGAGGACGCGACGTTGCCGCAGCTTGCAGAATTCACGAGCGATTTCATTGTGCATGGGCGCGTGATCGACGTCACAGGCTTGAGTGGCGCTTTTTATTTTCGCTCGTCCGGGATGCAATCCGGCGCGAAGAGCAAGGCAGGCGACAATACAAGCTCCTTCTTGGCAGCGCTCGATGAGATGGGACTCAATTTGAAATCGTCAAAAGGGCCGGTCGGTTATTTCGTTATTGACGGTGCGACGAGGCGCCCTTCTAATTGACGCAGCCGTTCAGCTTCTGCCGAGTCTCTAACGTTGTGGAATGCCACGAACTACAACACCTGCTGCTTGCAGTACGTTTCCTTCGTGAACACGAGCAGCACAAGCGCAATCGCTGCCCACGCCACAATCAGCAGCAATCCCATCTGGTAGGCGTGCATTCCGTAGGTGTGGACTCCGTTAGCTATGGTGCCTGACCATTCTTTATCCAGCACCCAGCCGATCGCGGGCTGCAGCAGTGCCGGCCCGACCATGTTGCCGATATTCACGGTGGCGTTTGACGCGCCCGAAAATTGTGGCGGCACCGATTCGCGGCAATAGGCGAAACCGAGAATAACAGCGCCGCAAGAGAAACTCGTAATTGCGGCGATAACGATGAAAGCCGTCAGTGGCAGACCTTTGGCAAAGAACATCACGATCCAGCCGACGGTGGAGATCAATCCGCCCGCGAGGTAGATCGGTTTGCGGCGACCGATTCTGTCCGATAGATCGCCGCAAATGGGACTCGCCACGGCCCAGCAAATGATCATCACGGACGAAACGGCGGCGGCGGTCGTCGGTTTCAAACCGAAACGCGCAGTAAGAAAAGGTACGGCCCACAAACCGGTAAACGCAATCATGGGCCCGACGAAGCCGCCCTGCGCGAAGAAGACCAGCCAAGTGTTTCGGTAGCCAAAGATTTTCAGGAAACCCTTCCACAAGTCTGCTGTCTTTGCTTTGCGACCCTCCTCGGAGACAGTGGTCGCATATGTTTGATAGCCGGCGTCGGAAGGGTCGTCCTTTACGAAACCCCAGGCAAGTCCGGCAAAGACCAAGACGACCACGCCGGAGACAAGGATGACTCCCCTCCAGCCGAAGTGAACTATCATGAGGCGCAGAGGGACCTGGGCCGTAAGCGCGCCAATATTGCCGAAGAAGAGCCCGAGTCCGGCGAGGGCCGAAAATCGCCGCCTCGGGAACCAGTGCGCTCCGATTTTCAGGAGCACGAGCCATTCGACAGCCGTTGCCCCGCCGACGATTGCTCTGCCAAGGCAAGCGAGATCGAAATTGCTGGTCGCCCCGAAGAGGAAAGTCCCGGCGGCAGCTGCTACTCCACCCCAAATGAGCAGTTTCCTCGGTCCCCAGGAGTCCACAAGAACGCCTGTGGGAACTTGCATGATTACGTAAAGGTAGAAAAAGATTCCCGAGAGTGTTCCCAGGCCAGCCGCGTTGGTCTGGAACGACCTCATCAGCTCCGTCGTCATCACGGCCGGAGAGACGCGCAGATAGTACCCGGACAGATAGAAAAGCGCACCAATTCCCCAGATTAGCCACGCCAGACGCAGCGGCGGGACCTTCTTTCCCGTCAACTCCGGCGAGGAGCTATTTGTGGTGGATGCGTAAGGCATAAGGACACGTTCAGCGGCGGAAGGGTAGCACCGGCGGTTACCGCTCACAACCTTTTAACCGTATCCGACGATGTAACCGGGTGACACGGTTAAGTCGGGGCCCGAACCACTTGCTTCGCGGCTCCATTTGGCATAAATCACACACATGCGTAGACGCGAATTCATTCAAATGAGTATGGGTGTGGCTTTGGCCGCACAATCCGTGGGAGGAGCGCAGTTTCCCGGCGCTGAACCGTCTGCCGCTGAGCCGCCGAGGACTCCCGTTGCCAATCCCATGAAGATCGATGCGTACTCGCGCCATCTCCAATGGCTGAGAGACCCGAACGAGGTCGCTCAAGCCGTCGTCGACATGGGCTTCGACGGGCTCGATATCACGGTGCGCCCATATCCGGGTCACGTGGACCCGGCGCGCGTGGCGCAAGACCTGCCGCCGTTTGTAAATACC
>DATEGW010000130.1:0-9792 GCA_035279845.1 Candidatus Acidiferrales bacterium
AGATTATCGGGCATACGCAGGACGTAATTCTCGTCACAGACGATTCGTTCGGAATAGCCGCCCATCGTCGGCTTGCCCTGCTTATCTTTGCCGTTATAGGTGAAGACGGCGCCCTTCGCACAATATTGCTCGAGCCCACGCTTACACTGAGCGCATACGCGGCAGGAATCGACGAAGCATCCGATGCCGACTTTGTCGCCCGCCTTGAATTTCGTCACTTTCGATCCGACCGCAGTGACGATGCCGCCGATTTCGTGGCCGGGGACCATCGGATATTCGGAATTGCCCCATTCGTTGCGGACCTGGTGAATGTCCGTGTGGCAGATGCCGCAAAATTTGATGTCGATTGAGACGTCGTGCTCGCCCGGCTCGCGGCGGTCAAACGCGAATGGTCCCAGCGGGGTGGTGGCGGAAGTTGCGGCGTAAGCCTTGGTCTTGCTCATGAAGTTCCTTTCCAGAGATTTCGAGACAACATTGTATGTAAATTAGCTTGTGGGAGACAAATCAACGGGTTCGCGACTTTGCCCGTGATCGCGATTGCACAGGCGTTTGTTTTCGTCAGATTACGAGCGAGAGGATCTCCCGCGCGGGTTCCTTTCCGAGGCGGTCATTCAAGACTTGGGCTGTGGTGGGTCCTGGCATGAGTCTTGCACTGACCTTTTAGGGGCTGCCCGTCCGGGCCATGCAGTCGTCCGAAAGCTGCGGCCGGACGGCTATGAAAGCACCTTCGATGGTAAAGTCAGGGCAAAAATGGGAAAAAAAATCGCCATTGGAATCGTGTTTGTCGTTCTACTGGCCTGCGTAGGGCTGGCGAGCGGATGGATTATGAAGTCGCAGGAGTCCAAGAGTCCGGCGGGGGTGTGGAACGGGCAAGCCATTGCCGGATCGTTTGCCGGCATCAAGGTTCAAGAGTCCGCTTCGGGCAGCGTCGCCGCCGTTTCCTTCCTCTACGACCTCGATAATAAATCGGGCACCGACTACACTGTGACGCCCGATTCCAAGCTGATCGTGATGGGAAGACTAAAGTCAACCGGCAGCCTGAGTGCGGAGAGCCAGTATCATCTTGCATCTTCAGTATTTTTGCCCGCGGGGAATCGCACTCGCGTGATGCTCCAAACGACGCAGCCGTTCCATTGGCCCGGCCAGATGGATGCAGCCGCCGAGGCACAGTTCCGCAACATGGTGAATCACTCGATCGCAGACCTTGGGGGCTTCGTGATCTTTGACCCGGCCGCTCATTACCAAATTGAGTTGCCGGGCTCTTGGCCAGCCGTCGCGGACACAGCCACAGTCATCCAGAATTAGCCTGGGGCTGCGGTGCTACCGGCAACGTCGCGTCAATGCCTGAGAGGTTCTGCGCCTTACACGGGCGAAAGGAAGGCGTAAAGTTCTTCCATCCTTGGACCTGTAATTGCTCCGTGTCAAATTGGGCTTTCTTTGGGGAATTAAATGCCTTTCGGCGACGTGATATCGACGAGGAGTGATTCCTTCGAGGGCGAACGCCGCCAGTCCGCCCGGCATGTGCCCGATTCGCTCGCATATGTCCATCTCGACGAGAATAATGGCGGCATCCTCATCAACCTGAGCGAGAGTGGTTTAGCCGTGCAGGCGGCAGTGGCTGTGATGGAAGACGATATTCCTCGGCTACGGCTGCAAATGCCGCGTTCCAAGACCTGGCTGGAAACCGGCGCGCGCGTAGTCTGGACAGGCGATTCGCGCCGAACGGTGGGCATAGAGTTCCTGAATTCCACGGACGATTTTCGTAAGCATTTGCGCGAATGGCTAGGCACAGGTGGCTCGACCGCAGCGGCTGCAGCCGAAGGCTTCCCCCCTGAAACCGAAAATCACGCTGCAGCCATAGAGGAAATTCCGCTCCGCGGCAGTCGGGCGCCTTCGCAGGCACGCCTGCGCACTGGTAACCCGGCCGACTTTGACGTGGCAGACCTCCTGAAGTCGCGAGAAATGGCCAGCGTGACCGTGGCCCGCTCGATTAAAATGCCTGCGGAACACGCACGTGCAGTGCCTGCAATTGCGCCGATTTCTAAAGAGCCCGCTCCGGAGGTTTCCGAGGAGCATCTGGAAAGGCCGCGACCAAAAAGCGCCGGTTACGTTTCTCTCGTCATAGTTTTAGCCGTTGTTTCGTTGGCCGCTGGATGGGAGGCGGCGCGCGGAAATGTGTTTCAAACTGTACGTGCGCTGTTTTTGCCGTCGGCGGCGGCGAGTGCATCTAAGACGACGCGGCCGGCGATCTCCGCCATTGCCAACGGACTCGCTACGAATTTTGAAGTGATCGACTCTAACAATCAGGCGTGGCTTGTGCCGTTTAGCGGGCCGACCTCGGCGCCGGCTGGTGCGGTGCTACCCGCGCTGCCAGCCAAAACGGTTGCAAAGTTGAATGAGCCGCCTCCAAGCCCGGTCAGCACGTTTCGAACTTCGAACCTTGTAGCGCCGCTGCTCTCTTCGCGATCAAAAGCGGCAGGCGGGAGCGCAGCGCCCATCGTGACCACGCCGCAAGGCGGCTCCCTCCCTGCGGCGATCGTGGAGGCAGGAGAAGCCTTCAGACTCACTCCGCCTCCTGAACCGTCTAATGCCACGCCCAATCCTGCGGTGCATTCGAGCCTAGTTGAACCGAAGCTGGTTCGGACCGTCCAACCGCTTTATCCTACTGCCGCCTTGAGCCAACACGTCGAAGGTCTCGTGAGCATTCACGCGCGAATCGAGGCAGACGGCAGCGTGAGCAACGTCAGCGCGCTAAGCGGACCTCCTCTGCTGATTTCTGCTGCCGTGAATGCCGTTCGAGAGTGGAAATATAAGCCCGAGATGCTCGACGGACGTGCCGTAGCGAGCGATGTCACTGTGACGGTAAAGTTTACATCTCCTCACTAATCGAGCGCTTCAGCGGTAAGTTCCACGGCAACCCTAAGAATCAAATTTTCGTTAGCCAGTAAACCTCGCATCCCTTTTACCGATTGTTGCTATTAGGGAGACGCATGCCTGAATTTTCGAATCTCGAGATGTTTCGCACCGTACTGGAAAACCTGCAAACCGGTGTGTACTTGGTTGACCGCGACCAGAGAATTCTCTTTTGGAATGACGGTGCGGAAAAAATCACCGGTTACTTGCGGCACGAGGTTGTGGGCGCGTTTTGCCGCAACCAATTGATCGCGAACGACGACCACACGAAAAATGTGCTAACTGACGCGGCAGCAGGGCTCACCGAAGTGTTGCGGCAAGGCAAGCCGAGCGTGATGGATGTTTCATTGCGGCACAAGCTGGGCCACAGGATTTTTGTGCGCTTGCGGGCTGTGCCGATCCGGAACGAGCACGGTTCAATCGTCGGCGCTGCAGAAAGCATCGAGGAAGATCTCGCCGCGTCCGATTGGAATCGTCGCCAGGGCAAGCTAGCCGATTATGGATGCCTTGATCCTGCGACGGGCGTCCTGAAGCAGGGATTTTTGCTCTCGCATCTGCGCGAGGCCGTCGCGACCTACTCGGAATACGAAGTTCCATTCAGCGTGATGCTGGCAGAAATTGATCGGCTAGACCACCTGCGTGCGGCGTACGGCGCTGGCGTGATCCCAACGGTGCTCCGCGTGGCAGCGCAAACCATCGAAAACAGCCTGCGGCCCACAGACTTTCTGGGCCGATTCGGCGAATACAGGTTCCTCGCAATTCTCAGCGAATGCGGTGAGTCAGAGATTGAGCCCGTGGGCGAGCGCATGAAGAAAGCGATTTCGACTTCCGAAGTCGAGTGGTGGGGCGATGAATGGGCAATCACAGCTTCCTTCGGCGGCACGACCGTGCGCGCTGGGGACAGCGTTAGCTCGATGATTGAGCGTGCCGAAGCCGCAATCGGCGAAAGCCTGCAGACGGGCGGAAATCGCGTTTCGGTGTCATTAATGGCGCTCCAGCAATAGCAGGCTTAATCGCTCTTGGAGAGGACGTTAGATGTTTGCGATCGTTGGGCTGTTGGTGGTGTTGGGCGCTGTCGTCGGCGGGTACCTCATCGAAAAAGGAAACTTGACCGTCCTGATTCAGCCGGCCGAGTTGATTATCATCGGCGGCGCGGCGATCGGCACGGTGCTTATCGCCAATCCGATTCACATTTTGAAGAAAATCGGGGTCGGGATTACCGGCATTCTCAAAGGCTCGCCCTTCACGAAGCAGCGCTATCTCGATTCGCTCAAGATGATGTACGAACTTTTTTCGCGCGCGCGGCGCGACGGGATGATGGCGCTCGAATCCGACAGCGACAATCCCGAACAGAGTCCTATATTTTCCAAATATCCGGACTTCCTGAAGGACCATCACATCCGTGATTTTGTATGCGATTCGATCCGCATGGCGTCGAGCGGCAGCATCGAGCCGTTTGATGCGGACCAGATGATCGAAACGGATATGGATGTCCATCGTCATGAGGCGACGCAACCGATCGCGGCCCTCTCGACGATGGCCGATTCCCTGCCCGGCCTCGGCATTGTGGCGGCGGTCTTGGGCGTAGTGATTACGATGGGCGCGTTAGGCGGACCGCCGGAGGAGATCGGCAAGCACGTGGCGGCTGCGCTGGTCGGGACATTCTTGGGAATTTTGATGTGCTACGGCATGGTGGGGCCGATCTCATCCAACATGGCGAAGATTGCCGACGACGAGCATGCGTATTATCAGGTGCTTCGCGTGCTGATCGTCTCGTTTATGAAAGGGTCGGCACCCAGCCTCGCGATTGAATTTGGACGCCGCGCCATTCCGGGACATTTGCGGCCAAATTTTCAAGAAACCGAGGACTACATCAAGGGCAAGACTGGCGCGGCTGCACCAGCGGCCGCTGCTGCGGATTAGTTCGATTTGGACCAGATGACGACGAAACCTCCGATCATAATTGTTAAGAAAAAAGGCGGACACGGCGGCCATCATGGTGGCGCATGGAAAGTGGCCTATGCGGATTTCGTCACCGCGATGATGGCTCTCTTTATCGTGCTCTGGCTGCTGAATCAGAGCAAAAAGATTCAGAATGCCGTCGGCGGCTATTTTCGCGATCCGCAAGGCACGGCCCAGAAAGCGGGCAAGGATATTATCGGGAACACGGCCGCCTCGATTGTTCCTGCTCAAAATATGGAGCGCCTGAAGGCACAACTGGAGAAAGCCATCGCGCGTGTGCCCAATTTTGACAAGCTGAAGAATCACATCGAGATGACGATCACTCCCGAGGGCCTGCGAATTGAATTGATCGAAGGACCGTCCGGCACCTTTTACGACAGCGGCAGCCCGAACCTGAATACCGATGGGCAGGACTTGCTGAAGGCGCTCGCGGGCGAATTGGGCAAGTTGCCCAATAAGATTTCCGTCGAAGGTCACACAGACGCGAAGCCTTACTCCAAAAAAGGCAATTACAGCAATTGGGAACTCTCTGCCGACCGCGCGAACGCGGCGCGTCGGCTGATTCAGGCGAATGGCGTCGGCGCAGAACAAGTTACGCAAGTTCGCGGCTACGCGGCGATGCAGTTGCGCAATCCGAAGGACCCTCTCGATCCCTCGAACCGGCGTATTTCGCTCATTGTGCATTATCTGGACGCGGGAGGTGCAGCCGGGTCGGGCGGAGGCGCCGCAAATACGAACGTCTCCACCTCAGCACCGGATTCTTTGGCCGCAAAGCTTGGCGGCGCAGTGTCTGCGCCGGAGGAGCCGTAGTTGTATCCTTGCGCTCACCGCTACGCCAATCCGCCGGACGGTAGATGGCCTGAAGATCAAAGCCCTCATGCACGAGGGCCATAAGTATTGATGTCTTCTTTGGTCGGTCGCTTTAGCATGGTGCTTTGGCCATGAGGCCACACCCTTTTCTGCGATCCAAGAGCAGCTTGGCCTGCGACTCGAATCGACGAAGGCACTCACTGACACAATCACTATCGACCACATCGACGAACCCTCTGCAACCTAAGGCCCGATAAGACGAATAGCCGCTTGAAACTCCGACTTCCGGCTGTTAATATGAATTTGTACTAAAACAGTGCTATTTAGACTGACCCTTGCGACTATGGACTTCGGGGGCTCTCACGCATGGTAAAGCTAGGAAAATTAGCGGATTACGGGCTCGTCGTGATGACCTGCATGGCGAAGGATCAGTCGCCTGCTTCTTTGCGCACGGCTCGGGACCTGGCTGCCGAGACGCAGCTGCCTCTACCGACCGTCAGCAAGCTTCTGAAGCAGCTCCTCACGAGCGGGCTGCTCGTGTCCCACCGTGGAACCAAGGGTGGGTACGTCCTAGCGCGAGCACCGCGGGAAATTCCAGTTATCGAGGTCATCGCCGCGTTCGAGGGACCCGTTGCGCTCACCGAATGCAGCACGGACGTGATCGGACTATGCAATATTGAGTCCTGCTGCCCGATCAAAACCAACCAAAGGATTATCAATCAGGCCGTGCGCCAGGTGCTGGGCACGATCTCTCTGTACGACCTGATTTCGCCATTGCAACTAACCGCTATTAAGGACGCGCGCGGCAATCCAGTGCCGCTGGTTCCGTCCGGGAGCATACAGTGAGCGCCACCAACGATACGATTCGCGAGCTAGCCGAGCAGGAATACAAGTGGGGCTTTGTAACGGAAATCGACGAGGAGCGTATTCCGAAGGGCCTGAATGAAGACGTTATTCGCGTAATTTCGGCCAAAAAGAACGAGCCGGAGTTCATGCTGCAGTGGCGGCTGAAGGCGTTTCGTCACTGGGACTTGCTGGAAAAGAAAAATGCGGAGCCGAAGTGGGCGAACGTGAAGTTTCCACCGATTGACTATCAAAACATCGTCTATTACTCGGCGCCGAAGCAAAAAAAGCAGCTCAAGGATTTAAGCGAGCTCGATCCGGAAATTCTGCGGACATACGAAAAGCTCGGTATTCCGCTTCAGGAACAGAAAATGATGGCGGGGGTTGCGGTCGATGCGGTGTTTGACAGCGTTTCCGTCGCGACTACGTTCAAGGAAAAACTCGCCGAAGCGGGCGTGATCTTCTGCTCATTTTCCGAAGCGGTACAGAATCATCCCGATTTGGTGCAGAAGTATCTGGGCACGGTGGTTCCCTACACGGACAATTTTTATGCGGCGCTCAACGCGGCCGTCTTTAGCGATGGTTCGTTCTGCTATGTCCCAAAGGGTGTGCGCTGTCCGATGGAGCTTTCCACTTACTTCCGCATTAATGCGGCGGAGACGGGCCAGTTCGAGCGCACGTTGATCGTCGCCGATGAAAGCGCATCGGTGAGTTATCTCGAGGGCTGCACGGCGCCGATTCGCGATGAGAACCAGTTGCATGCGGCTGTAGTTGAGCTGATTGCCCTAGACAACGCCCAGATCAAATACTCGACGGTGCAGAACTGGTATCCTGGCGATAAGAACGGCAAGGGCGGAATCTACAATTTCGTCACTAAGCGCGGCGCCTGCCGCGGCAAGAATTCGAAGATTTCGTGGACGCAGGTCGAAACCGGTTCGGCGATCACATGGAAATATCCGAGCTGCATCCTGCAGGGTGACAACTCTGTCGGGGAATTCTATTCCGTCGCCCTGACGAACAACTACCAGCAGGCGGATACCGGCACGAAAATGATCCACATGGGCAAGAACACTCGGAGCACGATCGTTTCGAAGGGTATTTCCGCCGGTCACGGGCAGAACACATATCGTGGGCAAGTGAAAATCATGAAGGATGCGGCCGGCGCGCGGAATTATACCCAGTGTGATTCCCTGCTGATCGGCGATCTTTGCGGTGCCCACACGTTCCCTTACATCGAGGTGAAAAACGCGACGGCGCGTATGGAGCATGAGGCGTCTACGTCGAAAATTGGCGAAGATCAGCTCTTTTACCTGCGTCAGCGCGGGCTCAAGACCGAAGACGCCGTCTCAATGGTCGTTAACGGCTTCTGCAAGCGCGTTTTCAAGGAATTGCCGATGGAATTTGCGGTTGAGGCGCAGAAGCTGCTGAGCGTCAGCCTCGAAGGCAGTGTCGGTTAAACGATTGTTGGTTTGGCCTCTGTAGCGGTCGACTCACCTTCAGTCGGGCGCTCTGGCGACCGTGCTTCGTATACGAAGAAAATGCGTCGCGGATACGCGGTCGCATTGAACAGAAGCTATGATCTACACTGGCGGTTTTTTCGCTTGAGGAACTGAGCCGACTGAGAAGGCGGGCGCTGGACAATACGTTCTAATCGCAACTGCCAAGAATTAAAAATGTTCGTAACTCGCTGAAAACAAAGGATTGGCACCTGCTCTAATCGCAATCGCCAGAGGGGTAAAGCGAAACAGGCGAAGGGAAAGACACAAGATGAGCTTGCTGGAAATTAAGAACCTCCACGCGACGGTCGGTGGAGTTGAGATCCTGAAAGGGATCAACCTGACGATTGATGCGGGCGAAGTACATTCGATCATGGGCCCCAACGGCTCCGGCAAAAGCACGTTGGCGCAGGTGCTCGCACGACGCGAGAGCTACGAAGTGACGCAGGGCGAAATCCTTTACAAGGGTAAAGACCTCGTCGCAATGAAGCCCGAGGAGGCCGCGTGCGAAGGCGTCTTCCTTGCTTTTCAGTACCCCGTTGAGATACCGGGGGTCAGCAACGCCTACTTCTTGCGCTCGGCCCTCAACGCGATCCGGAAATATCGCGGTGAGGAAGAGATGGACGCGATGGATTTTCTTCCGAAGCTGCGCGAGAAAATGAAATTGCTCGAAATGGACGACAAGCTTTTAAATCGCTCGGTCAATGAAGCGTTTTCGGGCGGCGAAAAGAAGCGCAACGAAATTTTGCAGATGGCTGTGCTCGAACCTAAGCTCGCGATTTTGGATGAGACGGATTCCGGGCTTGATATCGACGCGCTGCGAATTGTGGCGCAAGGCGTGAACGCGATGCGTAGTCCGGAGCGCGCGATTTTAGTCGTGACGCACTATCAGCGCCTGCTCAATTACATCATTCCCGATCGCGTCCATGTGCTCGTCAATGGAAAAATTGTGCGGTCCGGCGGCCCGGAACTCGCACTTGAACTGGAAGCGAAGGGATACGGGACGATGGAAGCGGCGGCAGGACGGTCTTGAGGAACTGACTATGGCGACGCAGGAGTTGACAACGTATCAGCAGGGCTTCGGCGGCTTTGAAAAGTTCGCCGCAGGCAACAGGCTCGCCTGGCTTCGTAACATGCGACGCGACGCATTTGCGCGATTCGCCGAAATCGGCATTCCCACGACGCGCATGGAGGATTGGCGGTTCACGAACCTTTCGTCGTTGGCGCAGACACCCTTTCGGCTGGCGAGCAACGGACGTGGCTCGATTGCGGCGAAATCGCTCGATCAATTCAAGATTCCCGGCACGGCCTGCCGGCTTGTCTTCGTGAATGGCCACTATGCCCCGGAGCTGTCGAATCCCGGTAAACTTCCCGACGGCGTCGAGATTTCGAACCTAGCAACAGAAATTGAGTCGCAACCCTCTGCGTTGGAATCCTGGCTAGGCCGTTATCTCGATACGAAGCGCGATCCATTTTCTGCGCTGAATACGGCGTTTCTGGCGGACGGCGCATTTGTGCATATTGAGAAGGGCGTCGTGCTGGAAGCGCCAATTCACCTGCTCTTTGTTTCAACGAGCGAGAGCGGCCCGACAATGACGCATCCACGGAATTTGATCGTCGCCGAGGAAGAGAGCCAAGCCACTCTCATAGAAGACTACATTTCCCTTCCCGCGTCGCCCGGCGCTGAGGGGCGCGTTTTCTGCAACACGGCAACGGAGTTGTTTGCGGGCGATAACGCAGCGATTTCGCATTACATGATCGAGAGAGA
>DATEGW010000131.1:0-10365 GCA_035279845.1 Candidatus Acidiferrales bacterium
GCTTCTCGCGGCGTAAATAGCTTCGATTCGGACATATTCGGGGCAAGCTTCCCACCGGCAAGTTTCCTTGTAAAGCGATCTTTTGCAATTGTGAGGAAATGATGGATCAAAGCGAGCGGCACGTGCATCAACCAAATGGGGACGCCGCCGATACAGGATTGGTGAGAATCACTGAGGCTTTAGCGCCTCCGTGAACGAGTATTTGCGTGAAACGCTGCGCCGCATTCGGTTCGTTGCGTTAGAATCAATCTTTACGCTGCGCAACTGTGCGCCATACATATCTGCTCGGGAGGAAGGATCATGCCATCCGTAAATAGCGCCACAACTTTACCGGAACAAAAAACACAGAATCCGCTCAAGGAACTGCTGTCTTACGGGCAATCTGTGTGGCTCGATTACATTCGGCGGAACCTATTTACGACGGGTGAATTGGTGCGTCTTGTGAAGGAAGACGGGTTGCGCGGTATGACATCCAATCCGACGATTTTCGAGAAGGCGATCGGCGGCAGCACGGATTACGCGCAGGAACTGCAAGGCCTCTCTCAGCTCAAGGATTTGAAGGCCAAAGATGCATTCGAAATTCTTGCGATCAAGGACATTCAAAGCGCCACGGATATTTTGCGCGGAGTCTACGACGAATCGAAGAAGCACGATGGCTATGTGAGCCTTGAGGTTTCCCCGACCCTGGCGCACAAGACGCAGGAGACGCTCGATGAAGCGCGTCGCCTGTGGAATGCGGTTGGCCGGGCGAACACGATGATCAAAGTGCCCGGGACCGCGGAAGGCATTCCCGCTTTTCGTCAGCTGATCAGCGAAGGAATCAACATTAACGTGACGCTGCTCTTTGCGCAGGATGTGTACGAGAAGGTAGCGTGGGCGTATATCGAGGGACTCGAAGCGCGCGTAAAGAGTGGCGGAGACATCAGCGGCATCGCGAGCGTTGCGAGTTTCTTCGTGAGCCGCATCGATACGCTAGTGGACAGCATGATTGCCGACAAACTGAAGGATCCGAAACTGCCTTCGGACCAGCAAGCGCTTTTGCACAGCTTGCAGGGAAAGGTGGCCATCGCAAACGCGAAGCTAGCCTATCAATCGTATAAGAAGATTTTCAGCGGGCCGCGTTGGGGGGCACTGGCGGCACGCGGTGCACAGGCGCAGCGTGTGCTTTGGGCGAGCACCAGCACAAAGAATCCGGCGTACCGCGATGTGCTCTACGTGGAAGAACTGATCGGGCCGGACACGGTGGACACGATTCCGCCGGCGACATTCGATGCATTCCGCGATCATGGCAAATTGCGCGCAAGTCTGGAAGAGAATGTGGACGATGCGCGGCGCACTATGGACAATCTGGAGCGCGCTGGAATTTCGATGAAGCAGGTGACCGATCAGCTCACCGACGAAGGCGTGAAACTTTTCGACGAAGCGTTTACGAAGCTTCTCGCAGCGGTCGAAAAAAGTCTGAAGCAGCCACCGACAACCGGACTCAAGAATCTCTCTTACTCACTTCCCGGCGATTTGGATGCTGCCGTGAAAGCCACGCTCGCGGACTGGAAGAGCGGCAACAAGGTGCAGCGGCTTTGGGCGCGCGACGCTTCTCTCTGGACAGGCACGGACGAAAGCCGATGGCTCGGCTGGCTGGGCATTGCCGACGAACAAGTGTCGCACCGCGCTCGTTTTACGAAGGTTGCAGAAGATATTCGCTCGGGCGGATTTACACATGCAGTGCTGCTGGGAATGGGCGGGTCGAGCTTGTGCGTTGAGGTGCTCGATCTGACGTTCGGGAGAATTGGCGGCCATCCGCAATTCCATGTGCTTGATTCGACGGACCCGGCCCAGGTGCGCGCGATTGAGAAGTCAATCGATCTGGCAAAGACGATTTTCATTGTTTCGAGCAAGTCCGGCAGCACGCTCGAGCCGAATATTTTTAAGCAATATTTTTTCGAGCGCGTGAAGCAGACCGTGGGCGCAGCGGAAGCGGGCAAGCATTTCATCGCGATCACCGATCCGGGCTCAAAGATGGAACAGGTCGCAAAGACGGATGGTTTCCGTCACATTTTCTATGGCGTTCCCACCATCGGCGGCCGTTATTCGGCGCTTTCGAATTTCGGACTGATTCCAGGCGCGATTCAGGGTTTGGACGTCGGAAAGCTGCTTGATCGTGCGGAAGGAATGGCGCACGCGTGCGCTTCAAGCGTGCCTGCCGATCAAAATCCGGGAGTTGTGCTTGGAGCGATTCTCGGCACGCTGCAAAAGTCAGGCCGGGATAAGGTGACGATTTTTGCGTCGCCGGGGATCAGTGATTTGGGCGCGTGGCTTGAGCAATTGCTGGCGGAATCGACCGGGAAACAGGGCAAGGGATTGATCCCGGTGGATCGCGAGTCCATCGGCGCTCCGGGCGTCTACGGAAACGATCGCGTTTTCGTGTATTTGCGCCACGAAGCAAAGCCGGATGCGAAGCAGGAGTCCGCCGTAACCGCTCTTGAAAAGGCCGGGCAGCCCGTCGTTCGCATTTCGGTTCCCGATGTCTACGATGTTGCGGGCGAATTTTTCCGTTGGGAGATTGCGACAGCGGTTGCGGGTTCGGTGATTGGAATCAATGCGTTCAATCAGCCGGACGTGGAAGCGAGCAAACTTGAGACCCGAAAGCTCACGTCTGAATACGAGCAGAAAGGCTCGTTGCCCCCCGAGTCTCCGATTGCGGCGGACGGAGGCATTTTGCTCTACACCGATCCGAGAAATGCCGCAGCGCTGAAGCAGGCTGTCGGTAAAGATACGACGCTGGCGGCTTATTTGCGCGCGCATTTGAGTCAACTGAAAGCTGGAGATTACTTCGCGCTGCTTGCGTACATTCAGATGAACGAGGCTCACGAAAATCAGTTGCAAACAATCCGACACGCCATTCGCGATAAAAAGCGCGTTGCAACTTGCCTCGGGTTCGGACCTCGTTTCTTGCATTCGACGGGACAAGCGTACAAAGGCGGGCCAAACTCCGGCGTCTTTTTGCAAGTCACGTGCGACGATGCGGCGGACGTTCCTGTGCCGCAGCAAAAGTATACGTTCGGCGTGGTGAAGGCCTCTCAGGCACGCGGCGATTTTCAGGTACTGGCGGAGCGCGGCCGTCGCGCATTGCGCGTGCATCTTGGCACGGACCTCGCGGCCGGTCTCAATCAGCTTCAAAAAGCAATCGACCAGGCTTTGTCGTAGAGAACATCGCCGCAGGGAAGTGGCGCGATGAAGTTGCGAGACGTAGTTGCGAAATGGGGGAACACTTGGCGACTGATGCGGAAGTCTTTCCTTATCAAACTGGCGTACCGCGCGCGGCACTCGGCGAACCGGCGGGGCCATGCGCGATGGTCATCTTTGGCGCGGGCGGCGACCTTACGAAGCGAAAGCTGATTCCTGCCGTCTACAATCTTGCGAAAGAGAAGCTACTGCCGGACCATTTCGCGATCGTCGGAGTATCGCTTGAAAAATATTCGACCGACGATTTTCGCAAGCGCCTTTCGGATGAGGTGAGGGAATACGCGTCCGGTGACATTGACCAGAGTGCGTGGGATTGGTTCACGAAGCGGATTTACTACACCTCCGGCGATTTCAAAGACCCGCAGCTCTATCAACAGCTAAAGGACTTGCTTGCCCAAGTAGATAAAGACCAAGGAACGCAGGGCAACGCTCTTTTTTATCTTGCCACAAGCCCTGAGTTTTTTGCGGTGGTTGCGAAGCAACTTGGTGGCGCCGGGTTGACGAAGGAAGGGAACCGGAACTGGCGTCGCGTGGTGATCGAAAAGCCGTTCGGCCATGACTTGGCTTCGGCGATTGAGCTGAACCGGGCGCTTTGCGAAGTGCTGGACGAACGACAGATTTTTCGGATCGATCACTATCTCGGCAAGGAAACCGTACAGAACATTCTGGCTTTCCGCTTTGCGAACGGAATTTTCGAGCCTGTTTGGAATCGGCGGTACGTGGATCACGTTCAGGTGACGGTTGCGGAGCAGCTTGGCGTGGAGATGCGCGGCGGTTATTACGAAAAGGCGGGCGCACTTCGGGACATGGTGCCGAATCACATTTTTCAGCTCATTACGCTGTGTGCGATGGAACCGCCAATTTCGTTCGACGCCGAAGCGGTTCACGATGAGCAGACGAAGATTCTTCGGGCGTTTCAGCCGCTCACGCCGGAAAAGGTGCTCGATCACGCCGTGCGCGGCCAGTATGACGACGGCGCAATCGATGGCACCACGGTTCCCGCGTATCGCGCGGAGCCGCACGTCAGCCCGGAGTCCAACACGCCGACGTTCGTTGCGATGTCGCTGCAAATCGATAATTGGCGCTGGGCGGGCGTTCCTTTTTACCTGCGCACGGGGAAACGGCTGGCGAAGCGGATGTCGCAGATTGTCGTGCGATTCCGGCGGCCACCGCTCGTGCTGTTTCGTAAGACTTCGATTGAGAACATCAATCCGAACGAACTGGTGATCAACATTCAGCCAGATGAGGGAATTTCGTTGAGTTTTGAGGCGAAGGTTCCGGGGCCCGTCGTGAAACTTGGGAATGTGGATATGGACTTTCAGTATTCGGACTATTTCGGGACTCAACCTTCCACCGGCTATGAAACGCTGCTTTACGATTGCATGACGGGCGATCCGACGTTGTTCCAGCGCGCGGATATGGTCGAGGCGGCATGGGCCGTCGTGCAACCTGTGCTCGACGTGTGGTCGGCGCTTCCTCCGCGCGATTTTCCGAACTACGCTTCAGGGTCGTGGGGACCGGCGCAGGCATTTGAGCTTTTGCGGCGCGATGGCAGGGAATGGCGCGCGCACTTGCCGCATCCAAACATCTGTAAAGCGGCGCCGATGCGGCGGTCCGCGGACTAACGCCCGCCATCCACGCGGCAGGTTCTCACATTCTGTTCTTTAGTCCTGCGAACTTCTCTCGGGGGCCATACAGCCTTTTCGGTGTTGTCACATCCAATTAATATCCCGTTTTTTGCCCTCAGGTTAGGATGGCCGGGGGTATGCTGAAGTTACGGGCTCCGTGGGAATCCATTGAGAGAAAGGTGAACGCAAGGGGCGATGGCTGAGTTTGTTTGCAGAGTGGGCGATGCCTCGGGGCGCGTCTTCAAACATACCGAAACGGCTCAATCGAAGGACGAGGCGCGGCAGAAGCTTGCCGATCAGGGCCTATACGTCTTCTCGGTCAGCAGCAATGTCGACCTGCTGAAGCAGCTTACTCGCGCGCGCGGCGCCATTCGGGCCGAAGATTTTCTGGTTTTCAATCAGCAATTCAATACGCTCGTGCGAGCCGGCCTGCCGATCCTGAAGGCGCTCGATCTGCTGGCCGAACGCGCGGCCGCTCCCAAGCTAAGGCCAATTTTAGTGGATGTGCGCGACCGCGTGCGGAATGGCGCGCTGCTCTCCGAAGCGCTCGCGGCGCAAGGATCATTTCCACCCGTTTACATTACTGTGATTTCCGCCGGCGAACGAAGCGGAGATCTTTCGGGCGTGCTCGAACGCTATATCGCGTATCTGCGCACCAGCACCAGTTTTCGCAGCAAGCTGATTACGACGATGATTTACCCAGTTGTGCTGATCTGCTTTGCCTGCGCAGTCGTGACGTATTTCATTGTTTATGCGCTGCCCCAGTTTGCGGACCTTTACAAGCAATTGGACATAAAATTGCCGTGGGCCACATTGATGCTGCTCGCAATTGCAAATCCGTTGCGGAGCTATTTCCTCGTATTTCTGGCCGTGGCCGCAATTGCAGGCGTGGCGCTGTTCGTCTGGACACGCTCCGAACGTGGCGCGCTCTCCATTGACCGGCTGAAGCCCAGAATTCCGCTCGCGGGCGATATCTGGCTGAAGGCGCAGATTGCTCAATTCGTTCGCACGCTCTCGACGCTGCTCGGCGGCGGCGCTCCGCTGGTTCCGGCGTTGCACACCGCTGCGGAAGCGATCAGCAACCGGCTCTTTTCGACCTCTATCATTCAATCGGCTGATCGTGTGAAGGAAGGCCGTTCGCTGCACGCGAGCCTTGCGGACACGCGCCTTATGCCGGGATTGGCGCTTGAAATGATTGAAGTTGGCGAGGCTTCCGGCGCTCTAACGCCGATGCTTTCCAGTTTGGCGGAGTTCTACGAAGAGGAAGTGGGCAATCGCCTGCAACGAGCGCTTTCCTACATTCCCATCGTAATTTTGGTGGTCATGGCCGTCGTGGTAGGCTTCATAGTGATTTCGATTTATCTTCCGATGTTTTCGCTACAGATCGGGAGCGGAGGCGTTTAGTTGGCGACGTCGGCAACAAACAATCCGTCTCTTCCTATTCAGGAAGACGCGGCCGAACGCGAACAGGCTCGCAAACTGGCCGAGCGCTATCGCTGCCCGTTCATCGACCTGCACGATCAGCGCATCGATCCGGAGCTTTTCCGCAGCATTCCGGCGGAGATGATGTTCCGCTACAACTTCGTGCCGCTGGAAGCACACGATTCCACCCTTACAGTGGCATTGGCCGATCCGAGCAAGCTGCAATTGCGCGACGAGCTCGCGAACCTTCTCGGGAAGCGGCTACAGATTCGCGTAGCGACACCTTCGCAGATCGGCGACCTGCTGAAGCGGACTGAACAATCGCAGCGTGTGCTGGATCAGGCGACCGAAGGTTTCACGCTGCAAGTGGTAGGCGAGGAGGAAGAGAGCGACGAAAACATCTCGATGGAGAAGTTGACGGCCGAGACGGGCGTCAGCCCTGTCGTGCGCCTCGTGGACACCGTCATCTTCACGGCTCTTGAGCGCCGCGCAAGCGATATTCACGTGGAAACGCGCAATTCGGAAGTCGCCGTGAAATATCGCATTGACGGCGTGCTGCAATATGCGATGAAGCCGCTCGATAAGGATTGGCACGCGACGATTCTTTCCCGCATCAAAGTGATGGCGGAACTCGACATCGCCGAGCGCCGCGTTCCGCAGGACGGCCGATTCCGCGTGCGTTACAAAGGCCGCTTCATCGATTTTCGCGTTTCGATCATGCCGTCTGTTTACGGCGAAGACGCGGTGCTGCGCGTCCTCGACAAAGAGACGCTGAGCGAAAAATTCCGAAACTTGACGCTCGATGTGGTCGGCTTCGATTCGGACGACATTTTGCGTTTCCGCCGTTACATTCGCGAGCCTTATGGAATGGTGCTCGTAACTGGACCGACCGGCTCAGGCAAAACGACCACTCTTTACGCGGCGATCAACGAAATTAAAAACGACGAAGATAAAATCATCACCATTGAAGACCCCGTCGAATACCAAGTACGCGGAATCACGCAGATTCCGGTGAACGAGAAAAAGGGCCTGACGTTTGCGCGCGGACTGCGGTCCATCCTGCGGCACGATCCGGACAAGATCATGGTCGGCGAAATTCGCGACCAGGAGACGGCGCAGATCGCGATCAATTCGGCGCTTACAGGGCACCTGGTTTTCACGACCGTTCACGCCAACAACGTGACGGATGTGATTGGGCGCTTCATCAACATGGGTGTAGAACCCTACAATTTCGTTTCGGCGCTGAATTGCATCCTGGCGCAGCGTCTTGTTCGTGTGATTTGCGAAAACTGCAAAAAGCGGGTGACGTATTCGCCTGAAACGCTGCGGGAATCTGGTCTTGATCCGGCGGTCTGGAGCGACGTGCCGTTTTATGAAGGGGCCGGTTGCCTGGAGTGCTCCGGAAGCGGCTTCCACGGGCGGTCCGCGATCACCGAACTCCTCGATCTATCCGATCACATTCGCGAAATGATTATCGACCGCCGCCCGACGTCTGAGATCAAGCGCGCAGCGCGCGAAGAAGGTATGACGTTCCTGAGAGATTCCGGCCTGAAGAAAATCCGCGGGGGCGTAACCACGCTGCGCGAAATCAACAAGGTGACATTCCTTGAGTAGCATCATGACTGCGGCACGGCCTGTTAAAAAAAGCAGCCAAGGCAGCCGAGTCTCGCGCTGGCTGCACGTGATGCCGCATCCCGAGCCTGTGATCGAATTCGCGGCAGGTCACGTGGCGGCGGCACGCTGGGATGGCTCGCGGCTGCAATCGTACGCGGTTGAGCCGCTTGCGACGGGCGCGTTGATGCCATCTCCGGTGGAAGTAAATATCGCTCAGCCGGACGGCGTACGCGAGGCATTGCGACGCGTTTTGTCGCGCGTGGGAGATGTCTCAGGACCGGTGGCGTTACTCTTGCCCGATCCTGTAATTCGCGTCTTCATTCTGCCGTTTGAGGATTTGCCCCGACGCGCGGATGACGCTTTGCCCCTTTTGCGATGGAGGCTGAAAAAGAGCGTGCCCTTTGATGTCGAAGAAACAGCGGTCTCCTGGTCACGGCAAAGGGCGCGGCATGGTGCGCTGGAAGTGGTGGCGGCGGTGGCACGGCAGGGGATCGTGCGCGAATACGAGAGCCTCGTAGAATCATTTCAAGCGCAACCCGTCGTCGTTTTGAGTTCGACTCTGGCCACGCTGCCTCTGATATCTGAAAATGGGTCGACCCTGCTTCTGCGCATGAGTGGGCGCACGCTGACCACGGCTATCGTGCGCGGCGCGACCCTCTGTTTATATCGATCGACGGAAATGCCGGTGCCTGCCGCGCAACTGGACCCGAAATGGGTGCTGGAAGAGGTGTTTCCAGCCGGCGCGTACTACCAGGATACGTGGGCAGAATCGATTGATCGCGTGCTGTTGGCTGGGTTTCAGGAGCGCCAGGATCTTTTCGCCGCGGCCATCGAAAACGAATTGAAAATGTCCGCGCGTTCGCTCTCGGTGAGCGAAGTGCCGACGTCGCTCGATCGCAGCGCGCAGGATTTAATGGTGCAGCACGGGCTCGATCCGCTCGTCGGCTGGATGGCAAACACCGGCGCTTGAGAAATTACGAGAAAAGGAAATGAAACTTCGACTCAACATCGCGACAGCGCCGCAACAGAATAATCGCCCGTTTATAGCGGGAATGGCGCTATTGGGATTGGTGGCCTTAGTCGCACTCGTGTTTTTGTCGCACGCGACTTTCGTCGCCTGGCACTCGAATGTCGAGCTTCGCACGGATACGACGCGGCTCGAGCGCCAGATACAGACGCTTCAGGTGCAACAGCAGGATCTTAAGGTGTACTTTGCGAGAAAGGACGTAGAGCGGATACGCGATCGCGCCGATTTTCTGAATTCGTTGATCGCCGAGCGCAGCTTTCCATGGACGAAGGTTTTCATGGATCTGGAGCGCACTCTGCCGCCCGGTGTCCGGGTCGTGAGCATTTTGCCCAAGCTCGTCAACGGACATGCAGAGGTATCGATGACGATCGGGGCATCGAGCGACGAGAGCAAGCTCCGCTTCATTGAGGCGATTGAAAACTCAAAGAATTTCGCAGACGTAACAGTCCAGGACGAAAAGCCCGTGCAACAGCAGCAGCAAGCGGGCGATTCGGATCGGATCGTCGTTACACTCACGTTTTCCTACGCGACAACTACATGAAGATGAATAAAAAATGGGCGCGCTGGAAGATCGCCACGGTGGCTGTCGTCGGCCTCATTGTGCTCGGCGATGTTTTCTTTGGTGTCGCCCTTTGGCAGGCGGGGCGCGAGGGGCCTGCGGAGATGGCGCTCAGGCGGGCGCAGTTGACCCGCACTGCGCAAGAATTGCAGGCGGACGTGGCGCGCGGTCAAAAAATCAAAGCTTCGATTCCGCAAGTCGGGAAGGACTGCGACGATTTTTACAAGAGCGCATTCCTCGACCCGCGAACCGTGTATTCAACGGTTGATTCCGACATCGGAGAGCTTGCGTCGAAGGCCGGCGTCAAGACGAACGGCTTCAATTTCAAGTCGAAAGCCGTTCCAGACCGCAATGTGACGGAGCTAGACATCAGCACGTCCGTGAACGGCGATTATGCTTCGCTGCTAAAGTTTGTAAATGGGATCGAGCGGTCAAAGAACTTCTATTTTTTGAATCAGCTTGAGCTAGCCGAGGCCGGAGCCAACGGCATCCGCTTGCAGCTTGTGCTGCATACGTACGTCAGGACCTGAGGAATGTCTGAACGAAAGAAAATTCAGCTCCTGATCGCCCTGCTGATAGTTGCGGGCGGCTTGTATTTCTACGAGCGGACTTCCAGTCCGTCTCTTCCAGGCGGCGTCCAGGCGGATACGGGATTTTCGCCGCTCAACGTGCAGGAGCCCGCCCTTCAGTTGAATCGCTTGAGGCAAGCGCAGAACGATCAATACACGGGCACGCAGCGCAATATTTTTATCGCTGCCCCTCCTCCTGCACCACGCGAAGCTATGACCCATACAGAAGCTCCGCCGCCGTTTGTCGGCCCACAGCCGCCTCCGCCTCCGCCGCCCTTGCAGGTTCCCGTGGAATTCTATGGT
>DATEGW010000132.1:0-6767 GCA_035279845.1 Candidatus Acidiferrales bacterium
GGAGAGACGAATGGAAACACGGCCTATTTTGTTGATCGAGGACAATCCGGACGACGAAGCGCTGACGTTGCGTGCGTTGCAAAAGAACAATATCAAGAATGAGGTGGTGATCGCGCGGGACGGCGCTGAAGCGCTGGATTATCTCTTCGGGACCGGCACACACGCGGGGCGTGATACGCGCTTGATGCCGCACGTGATTCTGCTCGATTTGAAGCTCCCGAAAGTCTCTGGCTTCGAAGTGCTGAAAGCGCTGCGTTCAGACGCGCGAACGAAACTGCTGCCGGTCGTGATTCTTACTTCGTCGAACGAGGAAAGAGACCGGATCGAGGGCTATGGTTTGGGAGCGAATAGTTACGTTCGTAAGCCAGTGGAGTTTGGAAGTTTTATTGAGGCTGTGAGGCATTTGGGGCTTTATTGGCTGATTTTGAACGAGAGTGCGCCTCCCACGAAAAACGGGCAGTCTTCGCAGCTGTAAAACCTCGCTTGCAGCTACCATCGCACAATACCTACACACCTGCTGTTACAATCCGTGAGTGACTTCCTGCAATTCGTGTAGACGGACTTGCCTGCATTTGCTACGTGCAGATACGCATCGGGTGAAAAGCGTTGACTGATTTGAATCCGCAAGCAAAGCAGATGGCGGATGAATCGATGGTGCGCAACCTCGAGGCACAAGCGCGGGCCATCTGGCCGCAGGAAATTGCCCTGCTGCGCCGGTACGAACTGCCGGAAGAGGCTCGCATACTCGACGCCGGATGCGGCACGGGCGAAGGAGCTTCGCGACTTGCCGAGCTTTTCCCTAAAGCGAGCGTGCTTGGCGTGGATATTATTGATGGGCATCTAGACCTTGCGAGATCGCGCTACGTCCAGCTTGCGCCACGGCTGCGATTTGAGCATCGGAGTATTTTCGAATTGGGACTGCCGGACCGGGCGTTTGACCTGACGGTATGCCGGCACGTGATCCATGCAATTCCCTACCCTGACCGAGTAATCGCCGAACTGGCGCGAGTGACGAAGCCCAGGGGATATCTCCATTTGATTCCGGAGGACTACGGCATGCTGCATTTTGAGAGCGGCGCGCCGGATCCCGGCCAATTTTGGCATCTCGTGCCAGCAAGTATGTCTGCCGCAACAGGAACGGATCTATTTATCGGGCGCAACATTTTTCGAATCCTTTCGACGATGAACTTTCGGCAAATCACGATGGACTATATCGTGGTTGATACCCTTCGCGTGCCGCGCGAGACGTTTGCAGCGATTATCGATGCTTGGCGAGATGGATATGCCGGCATAATCGGCGAGAATACGCCGATTTCGCCCGAGAGTGCCGTCGCTTACTTCAATCAGATGATTGCGAATATCCGCGATCCGCACGGGTACGCAGTATGGATGGTGCCCGTCGTCAGCGCACGCGTCCCTGCATAGTCGTTATCGATAGCTTCTTTTATCGCAGTCATATGGGCCACGCTCCCGGCGCGTGCACAACGTTCGCGGATCCTGCTCTGAAATCCGAGATATGGGGTCCTCAGGCGCGCTCAATGGAGATGCTTACAGGTTTGCGTTCGCAAAGTTACCGCGACATTCGGATTGGGTTGAACGGTGCGGTTCTATAGCCTTCGCGAAGGAGGGAGTTAATCATGACTCTACGTAAAATTGGATGGTCAGTAGTTTTCACGGCCGCCGGATTGTTTGCCGCACCAGTGCCATTCACCTTCGCGGCAACACCGCCTGCTGCGCAAGCTTCGCAAACGCCAGGCGGACAGAGCGGCCAATCTAACGGCGGGGCAAGCACGGGAAGCAGTAATAATAATGGCAGCAGTACGCAAAGTGGCAGCCAGGGATCTTCTTCCACCGGCGGCTCAAACTCGACCGATATGGGCACGTCCACCGGAACCAGCGGATCATCGACTGGGACATCGACCGGAACCGGATCGACGAAATCATCTAAGAGCAAAAAATCCAAGAAGAGCAAGAAAGGCTCGAAGGGCTCCAGCGACTCGACGTCAGGCAGCTCGAATCCAAGCAGCACCACCGGCGGAGCGGGTGGCGGCAGCTACTAAATAGCTCGATTATTACGGTTCACGGCTTCATCTCGGTGTGTACGTTTCAAACCAAAATGGGCGGCTAAGGCCGCCCATTTTGCGTTCTAGCGCCCGCTTATGCGGTTTCTTGAGAGGCCCGAGATTGTGAAGCGCTCATGTATAGAGGCACACGACTCGCGGACTGCCACTTTTCTTCTGTCTCTTCGTTAATCCGCGCCCGGAGGCGCGGCGTTGATCAATTGGGGCGGTGACACAATTGGCGGCTTCGAGATTTCCAATTTTGTCGTCGGTCGGCTATTGATGTGCGTCTGCTGTACGCGTACGGGTCGGGCGCTTGCGGCCGAGTCGAGAATCGCACGGATGATGCGAACGTCCGCGAGACCCTCCTGACCGGAAGGTTCGGGCGTCTTGTTGTTGGTGATGCAATCGGAAAAGTAGACAAGTTCGGGAGCAAATTGATCACGCTTGTCGAAAGTTTTAGTGCCAGCATTTCCCTCGACAGTTACTTTAGCCTTAAGCGCCTCAGCCAGCTCATATGCTGGATCCATTTGAAGTACGCCGTTTGTGCCGACGATCTCGTAAGCGGAGCGATCGGCGGCGCCGAAACTCGTGGTGAATTGGGCGATGCGTTCTTCGGGAAAGCGCATCAGGACGCTCGTCATCTCGGGAACCTCGCGAAAGCGGTCGTCTTTGTCCTTGCCCGTCTGGTTGTAGGCAAAGACTTCGTAAGGCTCAGCTTTAAAAAGATATCGAGCGGCGTTGATGCAGTAAATTCCCATATCGTAGATTGCCCCGCCGCCAATTTCCTTTTTCAGGCGAGTGTTTCCCGGCTTCACCTGTTGCGAGAACACCGAGGAGAAGATGCGCGGCGCGCCGATTTTGCCTGAGTTGACTGTCTTTACGGCCTCAAGATTACCGCATTCGAAATGCAGCCGGTACGCGATCATCAGCTTCACTTGCGCGGTGTCGCAAGCTGAGATCATGGCTTCGCAGTCGTCTTCATTGAACGCCATCGGCTTTTCGCACAGCACGTGGATGCCGGCGTCGGCCGCGGCTTCGGTATAGGCGCGATGCATGTTGTTCGGAAGCGCGATGTAAACCGCGTCAATCTCACCGCTTTTCAGGCATTGATCGAATTGTTCGTAGGAATATGTGGCCGCGACGCAGTATTTGCGCGCGAGCTTTTTGAGCTTCTCGGGATCGCTCGAAACGAGCGCCGTCAATTCCGAGTTTTCTTTTGCGTGGGCAAACGCCGGCAGCACGGCAATCTGAGAAATGTAGCCCAGACCTACGACGGCATATCTGATTTTCGATTGCTTGCGCGAGCGATTTCGCGTGATTTGTATTTCGTTTGAATGCCTTTTGCGTGGCACATGTCCTCCAGCGGCGGGTGTTTCCGATGCTACGGCGCGCATCGCGTGGAGGTCGATACGGCGAAGGATGTAGGGTACCCTGAGAAAATAACGAGGCGCCTGTAACTTATCGCTTTGCGTGCAGCGGAGCTACTCGTCTGTAACGCAGCCGGCGCTGGCATTTTTCACCAGGCGGATGTATTTCGCGAGCGTGCCTCGCGTGGCTTTGTAGGGCGGCATGTGCCACGTGGCTTTTCGCATCGTCATCTCCTGATCGGTCAGGGCGACCTGCAAGAGATTTTTTTCGGCGTCGATGGTGATCTGGTCGCCTGCGCGGATCAGGCCGATGGGACCGCCTTCCTGGGCCTCGGGCGTGACGTGGCAAACGATAAAGCCGTGCGAACCGCCGGAGAAGCGGCCGTCAGTGATGAGCGCCACGTCTTTGCCGAGGCCTGCGCCCATAATGGCGGACGTTGGAGTGAGCATTTCAGGCATGCCGGGTCCGCCCTTGGGGCCTTCGTAACGGATTACAATCACGTCGCCCTTTTGAATTTGTTTTTTCTCAAGCGCTTCGAGCATCGCTTCTTCGGAATCGAAAACATTAGCAGGGCCGGCGAAGCGAGTTCCCTCTTTGCCCGTGATTTTTGCGACGGCGCCTTCCGGAGCGAGATTACCTTTCAGGATTTGGATGTGGCCGGTCTTTTTGATCGGATTCGAGACAGAATGAACGATCGGCTGGCCGGATTTCAGGCTGGGCAGGTCCTTCACGTTGTCACGGATTGTTTTTCCGGTGACTGTGAGGCAATCGCCGTTGATTAGCTTCTCTTCGAGCAGCATTTTGATCACGCCCGGAATGCCGCCGACGGCGTGCAAGTCTTCCATGACGTATTGGCCGCTGGGTTTGAAGTCGGCGAGGAGCGGCGCGCGATTAGTGACGGATTGAAAATCGTCGATCGTGAGCTTCACGCCTGCGGCGCGGGCCATCGCGATGAGATGGAGCACGGCGTTCGTCGATCCGCCGAGGACGGAGACGATCACCATCGCGTTTTCAAACGCTTCGCGCGTCATGATATCGCGGGGCTTGATGTCGCGCTCAAGGAGAATTTTGATCGCCGCGCCGGAGCGGAAACATTCATCGAGCTTCAACGGATCGGTAGCTGGCGTGGATGAACTGTATGGAAGCGACATGCCAAGCGCTTCGATCGCGGATGCCATCGTGTTTGCGGTATACATGCCGCCGCATGCGCCAGCGCCGGGGCATGCGTGGCGAACGATGGCCTCGCGTTCGGCTTCGGGAATATTGCCTCCGATAAATTCGCCGTAGCTCTGGAACGCGGAAACAATGTCGAGCTTTTTGCCGTCGACGTGGCCGGCGCGAATCGTGCCGCCGTAAACCATGATCGATGGGCGATTCAGTCGCGCCATAGCGATAAGGCAGCCGGGCATGTTCTTGTCGCAGCCCGGGATGGAAATATTTGCGTCGTACCACTGCGCGGACATTACCGTTTCGATCGAATCAGCAATCAAATCGCGCGACTGGAGAGAAAACGACATGCCTTCGGTGCCCATTGAAATGCCATCGCTCACGCCGATGGTGTTGAAGCGCATGCCGACCAGGCCGGCTGCCTTGACGCCTTCTTTCACTTTCTCCGCGAGCGAGAGCAGGTGCATGTTACAGGTATTGCCCTCGAACCACATGCTCGCGATGCCGACTTCGGGTTTCTCCATATCTTTTTCGGTGAGGCCCGTGCCGTAGAGCATCGCCTGCGATGCACCCTGCGATTTGGGCCTTGTAATGCGCGAGCTGAACTTATTGAGTGTCATGGCGCCTTTCGAGAAGGAGACGTTTTGCTTTTAGCTTTGGTGAGTAACTTCAAATTTTGCTTCAAGACACGCAAGAAAGCGAATGCTTTTGTATTGGCGCCTGGAGAGCTGCTGCCATTTCAATGCCGCTTTCGGCGCAAGCGATATAGGACGTGTCGGCGAAGTGGATGGCCTTCTGGCAATCGCGGATGGTCAAAATCCTCCGCTGGGTCATAAGTCATATGAAGCTTTTCCATCACACGGCGCGAACGCAGGTTCTTGGCCGTCGTGAACGCAACGAGCGACTCCAGTCCCAGATCCTCAAAGGCATACCGGACGACCTCACGTGCCCCTTCCGTAGCAAGCCCCTTGCCCCAATAATCCGCTCCCAATCTCCATCCAATTTCAACACACGGAGCGAAAGACGCCGTGAACGTGACTCGATTTAGGGCGGTGTATCCCACGAACGAACTATCGTCGAGACGCTCGACCGCAAACGGACCGAAACCATTTTCCGCAAAATGTCGGTCGCAACGCTCGATCATCAAGTCGCTTTCTTCCCGCGACAAGATGCTTGGAAAAAATTCCATAACGCGAGGATCGGAGTTGATGAGAGAGAAGGGCTCACGATCGGCGTCGCGCCAGCGGCGCAGCAGCAGGCGTTCTGTTCGCAATTCCGTTATCACGGCAGGATCAGGTTTGGCGCCTTGACGAAAAGGGGCGCAGCCCTTCGCAAACTGGGGTAAACAAGCATGCCCCCTGCGGTCTACCAAACACGTGACGCTTCACAGGCGATTTTAGCTCCGGTGATGCGCGATGCGGCTAGCTCGTTTTGAGCGAGGCCATGTCGATCACGAAGCGATAGCGGACATCGCTTTTCAATATTCGGCCGTATGCTTCATTCACTTTTTGGATCGGGATCGTCTCGATGTCCGCAGGAGTATTGTGTTTGCCGCAGAAATCGAGCATCTCCTGGGTTTCCGCGATTCCTCCAATCATCGAACCGGAAAGACTGCGCCGGCCCCCGATCAGCGGAAATGCGCCCATCGGTACGGGCTTTTCGGGGACGCCGAGAAGCACCATCGTGCCGTCCACGTTGACTAGATTCAGGTATTTGTTCCAATCGAGATCGGACGAGACCGTGTTCAGGATCAGGTCGAAATAGTTCTGGAGTTTGGTGAACGTGGACTCATCGGACGTAGCGAAGTAGTTGTCGGCGCCGAGGCGTTTGCCGTCGGCTTGCTTTTTGAGCGTTTGGCTGAGAACAGTCACTTCCGCACCCATCGCGTGCGCCAGTTTGACGCCCATGTGTCCGAGGCCGCCAAGGCCTATGATCGCAACTTTCTTGCCGCGGCCCGCCTGCCAGTGTTTTAGCGGCGAATAAAGCGTAATTCCGGCGCAAAGTAACGGCGCGCAAGCGTCAAGCGACAGATTATCGGGCATACGCAGGACGTAATTCTCGTCACAGACGATTCGTTCGGAATAGCCGCCCATCGTCGGCTTGCCCTGCTTATCTTTGCCGTTATAGGTGAAGACGGCGCCCTTCGCACAATATTGCTCGAGCCCACGC
>DATEGW010000133.1:0-5328 GCA_035279845.1 Candidatus Acidiferrales bacterium
CTATGGCGCTATGAAACCGCGAACGAAAAGCGTGTGCACACGGCGCGAGCAATGTTGGTGGCTACAAAAGGCAAGGTCAAAAACGCCGACCGAGAAACGCTTGCGAACGGCGCAAGCAACGGTCGCCGCTACGAAATCAAAGCAAAAAAGTTCAAAGGCAACGTCGATGCAAGAGCGCCGGCTATACGACGAGTCGGTTGCCACAAAAGGCCAAAGGCAAAGCGCCAATCAGAGATTGGCGTTCCGGGGGAAGCTAAAAATTGATGCGGTAGCGGTAGACGCGGGCCTTTTGCGCGTCGAGGACGAGGAGGTCGTTTGCAGGCGTGACAGCGATGGGAGGGGCGGCGCGGCGATCTTCGCCGAGTTGGCCGGAGAGATCGAAGTCGCCCTTCGGCTTGCCATCGATGGTCCAGACGTGGAGCGTCTTACCGTCCGGATCGACGAGAAAAATGTAATTGGACGAGATCGCGAACTGGCTGCCGATGCGATTTGACAGCGCATCAATTGGCGGATGGGGCGTGGCGTCGGGCGCTGCGCTGCGTGGATCGGATGAGCCGCTCGCGTGCGCGTCAGGTTGACGTTCAGCAGCAAGCGTGACTTGCGACGTGAAGCTGCCATTGACAAACCGCAGCAATGAATTCGCGCCGAGGCCGCCGACGAAAATGGCGTTCAATGGTCCGGATGTAACGGAAGTCGGCCGGCCCGGCCCGGCGGCTATGTCCATGCCCGGCTTCCAGACGTGCGCGAGCCGGAAGCGCGAGTTGAAATCGTAGAGTTTGGCCGCATTCACGTCGAGAACGCTCACCGAGCCGGCATCGTCAACCGCCACATCGAGCGTGTTTTCGGCATTGCCGCGACCCGCCATACGGAGCACGCGATAACGCGGGCCCTCCGGCAGAAAAACGAAAACGCTCTGACGCACGGGATCGCTCACGTAAATCGCGCCGCCGCGGTCGATAGCGATCTCCTGCGGATGCTTCAAAGCAGGGTCCTGGAATGCGAGCAAAGGCGTGCCGCCCGGCTGGAATTTTTCGATGAAGCCGCTGCCCGCGTCGGCGATGTAAACATTGCTGCGCATATCGGTGGCAATGCTCGCAGGTTGATCGAGTTGGCCGGGGCCATTGCCTTTCGAGCCCCATTCGCCGACGAACTGAAGCGGGGGCGGAGCAGCCGATTCTACAGACGCATTTGTGGGACTAAAGGAGCAGCCGGAGAAAATGATGAGGGCCGCAAGAGCAGCCATCGGAACCGCCAAGATGCGTTTCGAACTCATCAGCGGTCTCCCCGATCGGCAATTTTCTTTCCGCCATCGTCGGACTTGAGGTGGCGCACGATGGTTTCCTGCATGCGATAGGTTTGGAGGGAGCCGTCGCTGGGGTCCTTGAACGTCATCGTAACGACCTGAGCCACAGGCATGCGAACAATATTAATAGGAAGCTTGCCGCAGACGTTGCCGTCGATGAAGGCCGTTTCGTATTGTGATTTTTTCTTCGACCAGGTGAAGACGCGCATGATGGTGAAGTCGCATGCCTGGCCTTCGGGACCGTTTGTGCCGACGAGCAAGTACTGCGGGACATCGCGACCGTTTGCGTCGCGCGCCGCGTTTAGCGGAAACCACGCGACGATTCGCATATTTGACGCAGCTGCGTAATCGGGAAGTGGCGCGGGAACGTCAAGATCGATAAAGCGTCCGAGCACCCAACCGGAAACGGTACTTTTGTCGCTGAGTTCGGCGCGGATGAGCCACCAATCCTCTTTCTTGGGTCCATTGGCGGAGACGGGCCCGTCGCCGGTATCAGACTGCGGCCCCGAAGGCGCCAAATCGGTGACAGGGAGCGCCACAGGCTCGCGCCGGAAAAGCTCAACGGGCACATTCTTTTTCAACTGGCGGACGCGGGGCGCGTCGCGGCCCGGCTCGATATGCAAATTGCTGATGACGCCCGTGCGGCCGGAAGCTTCAGGCGTATCAACGGCTGTCTTCGCGTTGAGATCTTTTTCCTGCTGCCAGAGGTCGCCGGAGATCAAATCGTCGTCATCGGCCCAGCCGACGAGACCGCCGGAAGTGCGAACCTGCACCTGATCGCCGAAACGCGCCTCGACCTGCAAGGGCTCGCCGTAATCGACTGTCCCGACGGGCGAGCGGATTTGCGCCGAAGAATTATAGAGGGTGAGTCCGCGTCCTCCCGCGTAAGCGGTGCCCAGAGGCGACTTGGGATGGTGAAAGCGCAGATACACTGCGACGCAGATCACCAGGAAAATCACAAACCCCAAGGTCATTTTGCGGATCAAGCTGAACCTCTTCCCCGCCCCAAATGTATGAAAGGCGATTTTACACCCGGCGTTGCCCGGTTAAACGTCGCGGCAGCGGAAAAAGCAATGCGTGTGCCCGATAAGTGGCGGACGGTCTTGTCTGTTACAATCCCGAGCATCTTGAAGGGGAGGATTCGATGGAAGGCCTAGAGAAACTGAAACCGCTGGCGTTGCTGCTGCTGCGCATGGCCATGGGGGTGGTCTTCATTTACCACGGTTACCCAAAGCTCTTTGGGAATATACGCGGCACGATGACAGGGTTCGAGCACATGGGGTTCCCATCGTATTTCGCAGTGATTGCGGGCGTGTTGGAGTTTTTCGGCGGATGCCTGTTGATCACCGGACTCTTTGCGCGCATTGCGGGATTACTGCTCGCCGGGGAAATGGTGGTGGCGCTGTGGCGCGTGCATGGAATGTTTACGAACCCAATGGCCGTGCACAATTATGAGTTACCGATGATGATGGCAGCAAGCGGGTTTGCGATTGCGTGCATCGGCGCGGGGGCTTTTTCGCTCGATAGGGCGATTTATGGCGGTCGTGGTGGACGCGCCACGCGCAAGGCGAAGGCAGCCTGAGAGCTGCCTCCATCGTCACGACCGTCGATGCGCCGAAACGCGATTCGCTACACGGCCTGGGGCGTTTGCGGAGCGGGCGGCGCCTGGGCTGCGGCGGGCGAAGGATACGGCGCCTGCGGCATTACGATCCAGGCGACAAGGTACGCGATCAGGCCCAATGGCACCGGCACAAAAATCGCAACCAGCCACACGAGCCTGACCAAAGTCGAATCCACTTCAAGGTATTCCGCGAAGCCTCCGCACACGCCGCCGATTTTGCGATCGACTGCTGAACGCATCAGGCGCTTCTGGGCGCGTGGCGGGCCATCAGCCGCGCGGACCTGGCGCGCTCCACAGAAATAGCAGAAATTCGAATAGTCGGCGATTTCGCGCTGACAATGGGTGCAAATCATGCTTCCTCCTCGCGGTTCCAGCCGCTCTACCCTTTACTACGAATATCCTGGCCAAAAAGTTGCATGCCGCGACCTGCAATTTATCGAAATGAATCCGAATTCATAAGCACAGCGTGGATACGCCACGCCAATGGGCTGTGCATCTAGTATTCAGCCAGTTCGCGGGCCGCGCGGATCAAATCGTCCTTTTGCGGCAGAATTTCGAATTCGAGGCTCGGATGGTACGCGCAGAACGTGTCCGTGGCTGCCACACGGCGAACGGGAGCGTCAAGCTCATCGAATAATTCGTCTGCGATGCGCGCCGCAATTTCCGCGCCGTAACCCCACGAGCGCATATCTTCGTAGGCAACGATCACGCGGTTCGTTTTGCGGACACTTGCGGCAATCGCGTTCCAGTCATAAGGCGAAAGAGTGCGGAGGTCGAGAATCTCAATAGAAACATTGGAGCGCGCCAATTCCGTCGCCGCCAATTCCGCAAGATGTACGACGGCGCCGTAGGTGATAATCGTCACGTCCGTGCCTTCGCGGGCCACGCGGGCTTTGCCGAATGGAATTGTGTAATCTGCTCCCGGGTACACGGCGCGGTTGTACGGCTGGCGATAGAGGTGCTTGTGCTCGAGGAAAAGCACTGGATCGTCGCAGCGAATGGCGGTGCGCAGCAGGCCACAGAGATCCTGCGCCGTCGATGGCATGACGACGCGCAGGCCGGGGATGTGCGTGAAGACAACTTCGCCGCACTGGCTGTGATAGATCGAGCCGCCGCTGAGATAGCCGCCGATGGCGACGCGCACGACCGCCGGGCACTTGAAATGTCCGCCGGAACGCCAGCGCTGGCTTGCCATTTCGGTACGGAACTGCATCATTGCGGGCCAGATGTAGTCAAAGAATTGAATTTCGGCGACGGGCTTGAGTCCACGCGTGGCCATGCCAATGGCACGGCCAACGATTGCGGCTTCGGCTATGGGCGTATTGAATACGCGCGCTCCGCCGTACCGGCGCTGAAGGCCGGAGGTAGCTTTGAAGACACCGCCCTTCCCTTTCACGCTATTGAGATGATCTTCGCGCGTGCAATCAGCAATGTCCTCGCCGAAGACGACGATGCGCTCGTCGTGCGACATTTCATCCATGAGGGTGGCGGAGACCATTTCGACCATCGTCTTCGGATGGGCGCCGGGATGCCCGTTCGATTCGACGGCGGGCTTGGGCCGACTTTCAAATTGAGGACTCGTGGGATCGATATCTGGCGAATAAACGCCGACATAGATGGAATTGGATGGCGGCGGTTCGGATGCGAGCGCCCGATCCGTGGCTTCAAGAAGTTCGCGATCGACCTCGCTTTCCAGCTCCTCAAGCTCGTGCGACTCGAGTATGCCTTCGCGGACGAGGAAAAGCCCGAAGCGAGGAACCGCGTCACGATGGGCTTCGGCTTCGCGCTCTTCAGGCGTCTTGTAGAGCTTTTCGTCGTCGGAAAGCGAATGCGAGTATGGCCTTGTAACGTGCGCGTGGACCAGCGCTGGGCCTTTGCGGGCACGGCAATAATCCGCGGCACGTTTGAGAACTGCGTAGCTTTGGATCGGATCGGTGCCGTCGCACTCATTGATGTACAGAGATGGAACATTGGCGACGAGCTTCGATATGCTGCCGCCCGGCGTTTGCGCCTCGACGGGAACTGAAATCGCCCAACCGTTGTCTTGCACTAGAAAGAGGACAGGCGCATGGCGGAGACTAGAAGCGTTGAGCGCCTCGTAGAATTCGCCCTCGCTCGTCGATCCCTCCCCGCCGGATACGAGCACGATTTCGTCGCGCTGCGAATTCCAGATGGCGCCCATCGGAGCTTTACGCGCTTGATCGAGAGCTTTTGGAAATCTTTCGTAATAGAGCGATGTTTCGGCGGCGCCCACGGCACGCAACCATTGCGTTCCCGTCGCCGACGCGGACGTAACAATATTCAGCGAGCGGTTGCCCCAGTGCGAAGGCATCTGGCGGCCGCCGGAGGCTTGATCTTCCTGGGAGCCGACGGCTTGCAAAAGCATATCGAGCGGCGTCACGCC
>DATEGW010000134.1:0-22061 GCA_035279845.1 Candidatus Acidiferrales bacterium
GTTCGTGAGCGTCGCGCCCAGTGGAAAGCCGATCACGGTGCCCACTCGCGTTTCGCTTCCTTGTAGGTTCTCCCGCACGAGATCGACATAGCACGCGTTGACCATTGCCACTCCGAATCCATGCTCGCGCGCCTCCGCGCACAGCTGACGGATTTGCTGCGGCGTAGCTTCCGGCTTGAGCAACGTGTGCTCGATAATGTGCGCCACTTCGCGCCATTTCTGGGAGTTAATTCTCGACATTGGACACCGATCTTACTACGCTTAAGCGTCCGCCTATCATAGGATTGCAGCCCGTGACTGACGAAGACCATTCACATTGGCAGCCTCTGATTGATGCGGCGCGAGCCGCGATGAAAAATGCGCACGCCCCCTATTCGAACTTCAGGGTTGGATCCGCGTTGAGAACGACAGGTGGACAGCTATTCGCCGGCTGCAACGTCGAAAACGCCTCTTACGGAATGACCAATTGTGCCGAACGCACGGCCATTTTTTCGGCCGTCGCCCAACTGGGCCCGGCCATGGAAATTGCTGAAATTGCAGTAGCTTGCGAACAGAATGTGCCTTGTGCGCCGTGCGGTGCCTGCCGCCAGGTCATCTACGAATTCGGCCCGGACGCAGTTGTCTATTTTCGGGGCGCAAAAGGCTGGAATTCCATGCTTATCACCGACTTGCTTCCAGAGGGTTTTCGCCTCAAATGACCGAATATGCCTGACGCCTCGCCTCTCCGCGCCGTTGACGTGATTCGTAAGAAACGCGACGGCAACGAGCTTTCCCGCGCCGAAATCGAATTCCTCGTTCGCGCCTACACGCATGGCGAAATCCCCGATTACCAGGTGTCCGCCTGGCTTATGGCCGCCCTGATTCGTGGCTTGAACCGCACTGAAACTGCGGCGCTTACCGAAGCAATGTTGCACTCGGGTGAAGTTCTTGATCTCTCGGATTTTCGGCAGGCCAAAGTCGATAAGCATTCAACCGGCGGCGTTGGTGACAAGACGTCGCTCATCCTCGCGCCCGTCGCAGCTGCCGCCGGCCTGATCGTCCCCATGATTAGCGGTCGTGGCCTCGGCCACACAGGCGGTACTCTGGACAAGCTGGAGTCCATTCCCGGTTTCCAAGTCGGCCTCTCCGTCGACCGTTTTCGCGAAATCTTGCGCGCATGTGGTTGCTGCATGATCGGCCAAACCGCCGAAATAGCTCCTGCTGACAAGAAGCTTTACGCCTTGCGCGATGTGACCGGCACCGTCGAGAGCCCCTCTCTTATCTCCGCTTCCATCATGAGCAAAAAGCTCGCCGAAGGAATCGACGCGCTCGTTCTGGATGTGAAAACCGGTTCCGGTGCCTTCATGAAGAGGGACGAGGATGCCGCATTTCTCGCCGAGCTGATGGTCGAAACCGGCCACCGCATGGGCAAGAAAGTCGTCGCGCTGCTTACTGACATGGACCAGCCGCTCGGCTTCAACATAGGAAATTCGCTGGAAGTAGAAGAAGTATTGACGGTTCTGCGTGGACAAGGGCCCGAGGATCTGCGCGAACTTTGCAAAGAGCTGGCTGCGTGGATGTTCATATTGGGCGGCCGCTGCGCTGATCTGTCCACTGGACGGAGCTTGTATAACGAATTGATTCAATCCGGCGCCGCGCGTGCTAGGTTCAGCCAGATGGTTCAGTTACAAGGCGGGGACCCGGATGTCGTAGAAGATCCAGCAAACTTGCCGCGTGCAAAGCACTCAATTGAGGTCAGAAGTCCGGGGACTGGATACGTCAGCACGATCCAATGCGAAGCCGTAGGAACTGCCTGCGTCCTTTTAGGCGGCGGCCGCGAGAAAAAGAACGACACGATCGATCCGGCAGTGGGAATCGTTCTCCAGAAGAAGGTCTCCGATCAGGTATCGGCCGGCGATGCGCTCTGCACGATCCACTACAATGACGAGCGTCGGATGGTTGCTGCGAAACAGCTTCTGCAGCAGAGCTTTACGGTCGCCCAGTTCATGCCAGCGCCGCAAAAACTGATTCATCGCGTCATCAAAAACTAAGCGTTCGAGCAGGCGTTCGCCCTAGCTACTGCGTGATCTCTGCCGGTTGCGTATAGCCTTGAAGACGGTCCACAGCCAAGCCGGCCTGCACGGCGACTACGGCGAACACGTTGAGATGTTCCACCGTGAACATGCCTCGCTTCGAAAGATTGTCCACATAGAGCAGCCCGCGAATGCGATTCGCCATTCCCAACGGCGCGCACATAGCCGATTGAATCCCGGCATTCACAACGCTGCTGTTTGCGGCGAACCGCGAGTCGGCCTGACCGTCCGTCACCAGCAAAGGCATTCCCGACTGCATCACCTGCCGAATGATCGTCCGCGAAATGATCAGTTGCGGAGCCGTCGATTCACGTGCTGCATCAGCTTTATAGCGAATCACTGCCGGCTTGAAACTATAGTCTCCTTTCGCCCAATCGATCTTTATCGACGAATTCTCGTCGAGAAGCATGCCATAAGCACGCTCGGCTCCTGCAATCTCGAGGACGAGGTCGAGAATCCGGTGCGTCAATTCGTCCACGCGCTCGATCTGACTAAGCGCCTGATTCACACGGTACAAAACCTTCAGCAGCCGGTTTTCCTCTTCAAGCGATTGAAGACGTGAGTGGTCAGGCGCTTTCGCATCCATAGCCACCAGAACTCCCACGGGTTCTACGGACATAAACGAGCTTGAATAGGAGCTTTCTCCAACGAGCTTCGCAACGCCGCCTGGCAAGCTTGACGTGCCGTAGCTCATGATTTTGCGTTCGGCCGAATCCTCGAAGCGAAGGCGAAACATTCCAATCGAAATTTCGTCATTCGAGGCGAGCAAAGCCTCTTTCGTAGGCTTGCCATTGATCTTTATTCCGTTCGTGTTGCTGCGGTCGATGATTTCCCATCGAGAGTCCGGATTGACGCGGACAACGGCGTGCAGACGCGAAACGTCTGGATCGTCAAGCACCAAATCGCTCGATTTCCCGCGGCCAATGGAAAGCGGCCGGTCCCCGGTCAACTCGAGCACTTGGGAATGGCGGTCTGCGTGATGGATGACGATCCGTGGCATTTAGGGTTACCAGTTTCATCGTACAAGAAGAATCCGCGGACCACTTACCGGCAGAGAAAGGGCTTTGCTCAAACGAAAAATAGTACTTAGGAACCGACCGCCGTGCACGAAAAAGATCGTAGTACGATATAATAGGAGCGTGAAGAAAGAGGCTGCAAAACGAAACGCGCAAGCGGAGGCGAAGAGACTTCCTCATCGTCTTATCCAAGACCTCGCGTCATTTCGGTATCAACTGCGCAAGTTCCTTCGATTCAGCGAGAGGGCTGCGATAGGCCAGGGACTCACGCCGCAGCAACACCAATTGCTCCTGGGCATCGCGGGCTACAACGGCGTTAGGCGCGCCACGATTTCCGATCTGGCCGAATTTCTCCAAGAGCGGCATAACTCGGTAGTTGAACTCGTGGGACGTGCTGTGAGAAAGGGTCTCGTACGAAAGGATCACGACCCGAACGATCGCCGTTATGTCTATGTATCTCTGACGTCGCGAGGAGAGGTCACCCTGGCTAAGCTTGCGGAACTTCATCGAGACGAAATTGTGCGGTTAAGGGCCGGATTGTTCGCCGGCGGAAGCATTAAAAACAAGCTACAAAGGTGGGCGTAAACAAAATCGTATGACGAAGAGCGCAAAAAGCCGCTATCCATTGCTGCGCAAATATTTGCCGGTTGTACATCAGGATCTGAGCGCGACATATTCGCGAAATCTCCATAAGTGGTTAATCGTCGCACCAATCATCGGAGTCATCACTGGATTGGGAATCACTGGCATTGCCGTGTTGGTCCTCAGAATCGTGTGGCCGGTTACCGTGGACTATTTCCTGCATCACGTATGGGCCATCATCCCGATTGTTACGCTGGCTTTTGCGGTGACTGGGCTCATCATGCAGTTCCTTACTCCGGATCCGAATGAACATTCGACCGAGGAAATCATCACGTCCTATCACGAACATCAGGGCGATATCGATATGCGCCCGTTTTTCGCGAAGCTCTTTGCCGCGGTAACAACCGTTGGCTTTGGCGGCAGCGCGGCATTGGAAGGCCCAAGTATTTATGGCGGCGGTGGGATCGGCTCATGGCTGTGGACGAAAATGGGCCGCCTTCGCCTCACTCCACGAGACCGGCGAATAATGCTGATCAGCGGTGCGGCTGCGGGCATGGCGGCAGTATTTCGTGCGCCTCTCACGGGCTTGGTCTTTGCCCTCGAGATGCCTTACAAAGACGACTTAGCGCACGAAGCATTGTTGCCGTCCCTTATCTCTTCCGTTGTCGCGTTCGTTACGCTTGCATCATTCATGGGCGCGCAACCCATCTTCGATTTTGGAAGCGCTCAGCAGTTTTCCGGCAAGGATTTGATCTGGTGCGCCTTGTTAGGGGCGATCATCGGGTTGATTGGCATGGTGTTTTCCATCACGTTCCGGCACGCGCGCAGTTTCTTCGTCAAATGGGCAATGCCGCACTGGATAAAGCTGACCGTCGGCGGGTTTTTGACGGGTTTGTGCGGCGTGATCTTCGTCCTGATCTTTAGAGACGGTCTGATACCGATGGGCCCGAACTATGAAGCGGTCGGCTTGATCTTAGGAGCGCAACACAGCGGCGTAGAGCTTGTGCTGTTCGCCGTGTTCAAACTTGCGGCCACACTCTTCTCGCTAGCGTCCGGTGGAGTGAGCGCGATGTTCGTGCCGTTGTTTTTGAGCGGGGGAGCGCTTGGCACCGCTTTCGGACAGGTGTTACACAGTGGTTCCGTGGAGCTTTACGCGGCAGTCGGCATGGCTGCATTTATCGCTGCCGGCTACAAGACTCCTCTTGCTGCCGTGACGTTTATTGCCGAGGCCACCGGCGGACATGCGTTCATTATCCCTGCTGTTATCGGATCTGCTGTGGCGTACGCGGTTTCCGGCGACGCGTCTGTATCGGGAGATCAGCGCTTGCATGAAGGCGTAAGAGTGCATGATTTAAGGGAGGCGGAAGTAGGACAAATCATGCAGCGGGACATTATTTCGGTCTCTGCATCCCTGAATCTGCGCGAATTTGAAGAAACTATTTTGAAACAGAGTCCGCACAGCACATTTCCCGTTATGGACGGTCCCCGCGTGGTGGGCACAATTTCGGAGCGCTCGCTCATACATGACGGCGCCGAGAGGTATCCGGACATGACGGTGGGCGATGCTGTGAACCGTGAAACTAGGAAAATAACGCGGAACTGCGATGCAATGGAGGCGTTGCGCTTGCTGCTGGCTGAAGACGCCCAGCCGATGTTGCTCGTAACGAATCGCAAAGGAAAATTGGAAGGAATCGTGACCAAGTCGGACTTGCTCGAAGCGCTCAAAGTTCGTGGTGAAGAAGCCGAACCGGAGTTGGAAGAAGCGGCGGACACCGCAACTCCAATGTGATGCGCAAGTAATAACGAGCTACCGGATCGTCTGTCTTCCATTTCACTCTCGCCCACACGGGATTAGGATCGAGTAGGGAGACCCGCAGGAGAATGTTCAATGGCCGATTCCCCCCTCCCTGAAATTGAAAGCACTCCACAAGCGAAACCACACGAAAGGAAAAGCTTCGGTGTCGCGCTGGAGCCCGAAGTTGTCAGAATTTCCCTCTATGCAGTTTTAATCGGCGCTGTCAGCGGGTTGGTGGCTGAAGGTCTGCTCGAGCTCATCTACTTCTTCACGAATCTTTGTTTCTACGGACGCATTTCTTTCGCGGATGTCAGCCCCGCAAATAATCACCTCGGACCGTGGGTAATTCTCATTCCGACAATCGGTGGGTTGCTGGTCGGAGTAATGATTTATCTCTGGGAGCCGACGCTCAGAGGCCACGGCATCCCCGAGGCCATGGAGGCTGTGCTTTTCAACCACAGCCGCATGCGATTGCGGGTTGCCTTTCTGAAACCTTTGGCAACCGCGATCGCCATTGGAACGGGAGGGCCATTTGGTGCCGAGGGTCCAATCATTCAAACCGGTGCCGCCGTGGGTTCGCTCTTTGGACGCAGAATTGGTCTTACTCCCTACTACCGAAGAGTCCTGCTTGCGTCAGGAGCCGCCGCAGGGATGGCTGCGACGTTCACCGCGCCGCTTGCCGGTGTGCTGGTTGCAGTCGAGTTGCTGCTCTTTGAATTTCGCGCGCGGTCGTTCATTCCCGTATCGCTCGCGGCGGCGGTGGCTACAGGAGTGCGAATTCATTTCGTAGGATGGACGCCTCTTTTTCCCACCCCTGAGTACAAGCTCACCAGTATGAATGAGCTTTGGTTGTTTGCCCTAATGGGGCTCGTATTGGGTGTCGTTGCGATTGCGATGATTCGCGCACTGTTTTGGACCGAAGACCTTTTCGATCGTTTGCCAATCAAACGTCTGGCGATATGGTCTCCGGCCATCGGTGCGGCAATTCTGGGTGTCATCGGCTATTTTATTCCGCAGGTCTTCGGCACCGGTTACGACACGATACGCGCTATGCTGAACGACCATCTCACGCCCGCACATCTTCTGGGCATTTCTGTGGCGAAATTCTGGGCGCTCATAATTTCGCTTGGTTCGGGAACCACCGGAGGCGTATTCGCTCCCTCGCTGATCGTTGGCGGCGGAATCGGAGGTGCTTATGCTGTCGCGTGGCAGCACTTTTTTCCGCATCTCGTAAGCGACCCTGCTTTTTACGCGCTCGTGGCGATGGCAGCTGTATTCGGCGGCATTGCCCGCGCTCCCCTCACTAGCATAGTTTTTCTTTTCGAACTTAGTCACAACCCTAATTCGCTGCTGCCGCTGATCGTGTGTGTGATGATTACAGATGGACTCGTTCGCCTCTTCAGCCCGGATTCGATGATGACCGGGAAGCTGGTAAAGCGAGGTTTGATCATTTCGCAGGACTATTCGGTCCCGGTGTTGATGCGAGCAAGGATCGACCAGGTGATGCGTAAGCAATTCACGGTTGTAAAAGCCGATACAGAGCTTCAGACAATTTTGCGCGAGTTCACGCCGGAACATGTCCAATTGTTGCCCGTTGTAGATACCAATGGCGCGCTCGTGGGAATCATCGAAGCGCAGGACCTGCTGCACACCGATACAAAAGATCATCATTTCACGATGCGCGAGCTTGCCCGCCAGGATTACGTACGTGCCTATCCAGGCGAGTTGGTGGATCGTGTGAATCGCGACATGCTGCTCAAAAACGTGGACACTGTCATCGTGCTTGAATCGCATGTCAGTCCGAAGCCCATCGGAATCGTGCGCGCCAACGATATCCTGCAATTGCGGCGTTGGCTGCTTGAGGAAGAAAGCGTCGAAAAGGGAGGTCCGGCCGCTGCAGCGCCGGTCGAGCCAAAATCGTCAGGTTAACGTCGCCCTCGCTTTTTTACATACGAAAAACGCCGAACTTGCTTTCAGGAATAGGAGCGTTGATTGCCGCCGACAGCCCTAAGCCTAGAGTGTCCCGCGTGTTCGCAGGATCAATGATGCCATCGTCCCATAGTCGGGCAGTCGCGTAATAGGAGTCGCCCTGCTCTTCATATTGCTTGCGCAGCGGCGCTTTGAATTGCTCCTCCTCCTCTTTGCTCCACTGCGTGCCCTGTGCCTCGAAATTGTCGCGTTTCACCGTCGCCAGCACAGACGCAGCCTGCTCACCACCCATTACAGAAATGCGTGCGTTGGGCCACATCCATAGAAAGCGTGGCTGATATGCGCGCCCGCACATTGCATAATTCCCCGCGCCAAAGCTGCCTCCCACGATCACCGTGAACTTCGGTACCGATGTCGATGCGACGGCTGTCACCATTTTCGCGCCATCTTTGGCGATGCCGCCTGCTTCATATTTACGCCCGACCATGAAGCCGGAAATGTTCTGCAGGAAAACCAGCGGAATTCGCTGTTGCGAGCACAGCATGATGAAGTGCGTGCCTTTCAGCGCGCTTTCGGAAAACAGAATGCCGTTATTCGCCACAATACCGACAGGATATCCATGAATGTGCGCGAACCCGGTGACGAGCGTCGGCCCGTAGAGCTGTTTGAATTCCTCGAACTCGCTGTCGTCAACGAGCCGCGCAATCAATTCGCGCACGTCATAAGCGCGTCGCAAGTCGTATGGAACAATGCCGTAGATTTCTTCCAGTGCGAAGCGCGGTTCGCGTATCTTTTGCAGCTTCAGGCTGGTTTTCTTGATGTAATTCAGATTCGCGGTGATTTCGCGCGCGATGGAGAGTGCGTGCGTGTCGTTATCTGCCAGATAGTCGATCACGCCCGAAATTCGGGAGTGAACTTCAGCGCCACCGAGATCCTCCGCAGTAGAAACTTCGCCCGTCGCTGCCTTCACAAGCTGCGGTCCGCCCAGAAAAATCGTTCCCTGATTTTTCACGATCACGGACTGGTCGGACATGGCGGGAATATAAGCGCCGCCCGCCGTGCATGATCCCATCACCACTGCGATTTGCGGAATTCCCGCCGCCGACATGCGCGCCTGATTGTAAAAAATGCGCCCGAAATGATCGCGGTCGGGAAAGATTTCATCCTGATTGGGAAGGTTTGCACCGCCGCTATCGACCAGGTAGATGCACGGCAACCGATTCTCTATCGCGATCTCCTGCGCACGCAGATGCTTCTTCACTGTGATCGGATAGTACGTGCCGCCTTTGATTGTGGCGTCATTGGCGACGATCACACATTCGCGTCCGGAAACGCGGCCAATGCCCGTAATGATCCCTGCCGACGCAATGTTGTCGCCGTACATGCCGAGAGCGGCCAGCGGCGAAAGCTCAAGAAATTGCGACTCAGGATCGATGAGGTTTTGCACTCGGTCGCGCGGCAGGAGTTTGCCCCGGTCGAGATGTTTCTTGCGTGCCGCCTCGCTGCCGCCCACTCTTGCGGCTTCGAGCTTTGCGTGCAGTTCTTTGGTAAGACCCTTTAACGCCGCTGCATTCGCTTTGAATTTTTCGGATTTCGGATCGAGAGAGCTTGTCAGAATGGGCATGAAAAGGGCTCGTTAAGCGGCATTTCGCCGCGAACGAAGTTTCGCACTTGATCGGCCGAGTTTGCAATATGGCCGCGACTGGTAAGCGAACGTGCGAAAAGCAGAGAAGGTCATAGACATGGCCGCGCCGTTTTTGGGATACTTTTGTGTTTCAGTCGCAGGCGCTGCGCATTTCGCGCCACATTAAATTAGGGAACATATCGATGAATGCAAATCGCCGTTTGGTCTTTAGCTTGACGATACTAGCCGCCGTCGTGGCCGTTGCCGTGTTTGCTTCGCGGCCTACACCAACGCGGGCTGCGCAAATGCATGCGTCGGCCCCAAAGGCTACCGCGTCGCAGGGCGACGTCGAGCGCGGCCGCTATATTGTCGAGGACATCGCAATGTGCGAGGAATGCCACACGCCGCGCGACGCCAATGGCAATCTGGACGAATCGCGGCAGTTGCAGGGCGCGCAGATTTGGATCCAGCCCGTACATCCGATCACGGACTGGGCGAATCGTGCGCCAGGAATCGCCGGTTTTGTGGGATTCACGGATGCGCAGGGCGAGGATATTTTCGAACGCGGCATCGGTCCAAATGGCCTCCCCATTCAGCCCCCGATGCACATCTACCACATGAGCCAGTCGGATGCGCTCGCCATAATTGCGTATTTGCGTTCGCTGCCGGCCGACTACTCAAGATAATTTCCGTCCTTGCTGTTCGCCTCGCGCGCTGATCTAAAGCTCTCGTTGTCCTTTAGCCGCGCGAAAGTGGCTTGGAGTATCTCTCTTACTCGCCACTAGCTGCTAGCCACTCTCCTTTTCCTTCCCGAAACTCTTGCACTTCAGATCACTTCTATCATCATGGCTTGCCCCGCCCGGTGCGGACCGCTTCCGCGTTGGGGGCGTCTAAAGAGACTCCGCCCGGTATAATCGCGAGCGATGCTTCCGCTGCTCAGTGACGCGGCGAATTGGCTCCTCGGACCGGAGAAGCCCCGCGAAGGGCACAGCGGACACTTCTGGGCGCGCTGGATTGTCCTCCGCTGGCTGGCCTTCATATACTTCTCCGCGTTCTATGCTCTCCTCTTTCAAATCAAAGGGCTGATCGGCCCAAACGGCCTGCTTCCGGCTGGTGACTACCTCCAAGCCGTTGCGCACGCCTTCCCGCCATCGAAATACGATTTCGCGCCGACTCTCTTCTGGCTCGCTTCAAGCGACCGTGCCCTGATGGCTGTGATGTGGGTAGGACTCGTCGCTTCGCTGCTGGTGCTGGTCAATTTATGGCCGCGCGCGTCGCTTTTAATCTGCTTCGTTTGTTTTGTTTCGTTCGTCGGCACGGCGCAGGATTTTTCCGGATATCAATCGGATGGAATGCTGCTCGCGGCGGGTTTCATTTCGCTCTTTTTTGCGCCACCGGGCTTTCGGCCCGGTCTGGGCCGAGCGCATCCGGCATCGCGATTCAGTCTATTTCTGCTGCAATGGGAGTGGTTCCGCATCTATTTCGAATCCGGCGTAGCCAAATGGATGGGCGGCGATCCTTCCTGGCGCAATTTCACAGCAATGGATCAGTATTATCAGAACGGACCGCTGCCAACGTGGATCGGATGGTACGCACAGCACCTTCCGCACTGGTTCCAGGCGTTCAGCACCGGCCTGACGCTCGCCGTTGAACTCTTCATCGTCTGGATGATGTTTCTGCCGCGGCGCTTTCGCATCATTTGCTTCTGGATCGTGACGCCGTTTCAGATCGGCATCATTCTCACAGCGAACTACACATTCTTGAACTACATCGTGCTCGCGCTGGGAGTCCTGCTCCTTGACGATGGATTTATAGAACGCATTGCTCCGGCCCGGCTGCGCGGGTTTGTCTATGGAACACAGGACGCGGCGGTCGACCAAGCTACCATTCGGGGCGGCTGGCGCGCTGAATGGCGCGAACGGTTAATACCGGTGCGCATGGCAGTTGCGGGCCTGTGCCTCGGGCTCGTTTGTTACGTCACGAGCGGCAAATTGCTGGAGGAAGTCGCGCCACGCAGCTTTCATATGCCTGCCTATCCTGCGGCATGGATCGAGCAGTTCCGCATTGCCAATGACTATCACCTCTTCGGCTCAATGACGCCCACGCGTAAAGAGATCGAATTTCAAGGCACGCGCGATGGCAAGACCTGGACTACCTACAAGTTCCGCTACAAGCCGCAGGATCTGGATAAAGCGCCGGGAATCTACGCGCCTTACCAGCCCCGTTTCGATTGGAATCTTTGGTTTGCGTCGCTCGGATCATGGCCCGAATACCGCTTCGTCGTATTCACAGAGGAGCGTCTCTTGGAGAACGATCCCGACGTGCTCGCGCTGTTCGCGGGCAATCCATTCCCTAGTAGTCCGCCGGTTCGCGTTCGATCCGTCATCTATCAGTATTGGTTTACATCGATGAAGGCGAAACGTGAAACGGGGCTCTGGTGGCGCCGGGAATTGCTCGGCCAATATGCCCCATCGCTGGAGCGAGAGCCCGATGGCTCAATCCAGTTATTGCCAATGACGTCGATGCCCCTTCAGGGCAGCAGCGATGGCAATCGCTAGATATGGTTCGCAGCCGCAGCCCCTAACAAGCTGTCGCGAAAAACGAGCGCGGTGTGTGGTTCGAATGCGGTGGAGCAACCGACTTTCGCGGCGGATGTCGCTCCAACCATGATAAATAGTTCTCGCGCATTTGCGCCATATGATGCGGAATGTGCTGCTCTTGAAGCTCGACCCATCTTCCTAGTTCTATTTCGCCCGATTTGGAATGTACGATCGAGTGCGACCACACCGGCTCGGGAACCGTGACGAGGAGCTGATAAGTCATCCTGCGCAGACGCCGGATAATCTCCAGAGCTTCGCGTGTGCTTTGGTGGAAGTAGCCCAGCGAATCGGCCCACCGCGCGGCATCGAACTCAACCGGAGCGATCCCCGGTTCCGCGATGAAGTGTCGGCAGAAGATGTAAGCGCTGGCCTCGCTATCTGCCAGGTGCAAAATGATCTCGTGAATGCTCCACCGTTGCGCGGACGGCTTGTGTAGCCACATCTTCTTGGGGAATTCGCGTAGCGCGGCGCACAGCAGCGCCGGGGAGCGCCCGAAGGATTCCAAAGTTTTGCGTCGTTCACTGCCGATGCTCATAGGACATTCCTACCTTGGTGACGTTAGACGCGGTAGTCCCAATTTGGCTGCTTCAATTGCGCTACAGCATCTTTTCGAACCAAATTGGCTGGTACCACTGGCTACGCCTTTAAGGTACCGGCTTGTTCTCTTTGGAGTATTAGAAGCTATGAGGATTCGGAGGTGTACTATTCGGAATCCAGTATTTCGGCTGGCCCACGAGATGCCGTTTTGCGGTTTCGCCAATAGGCCCGCCATTCGCCCACCAAATACAACGATCCGGTGGCAAATACGGCATCATCGGCGAAAGCCATCTCAAGCGCCCGCTCGAGGGCTTTTTGCGGATCAGCTTCGACCACGAATGAAGGTGCAAGATGGCCGGCCATTTCTGCCAGTACCTCCGCGGAAATGGCTCGCGGTTGGCGCGGAGCTGTAAGAATCACGTGCTCTGCGTGCGGAAAGAGCAGGCCGGCTATCTCGTCCACGGCTTTATCGCGAACCGTCCCGTAAACCAGAAAAATTCGGCCACCCGAGAAGTTTTCTTCCCAAAATCCTACGAGTTCACGAGCGCCGGCGGGATTGTGCGTGCCATCCAGATACACCGTCGGATGGTCAGAGAGCTTTTCGAGGCGCCCTGGCCAGTATGCGGAGCGAATCCCCAACTCAATATTCTCGTCGCTCAGTGGGAAGCCCCGTTCGGCTAGCACGCGCGCAGCCGTAGCCGCCGCGAGCGCGTTGCGAACTTGAAAGCGCCCCGGCAGAGGTGGTTCCAGCCTCAATATGCCTCCGCTGCCGCGTCTTGGCATCGCTATTGCCGGGTAGCGCCCATCGATGAAATGAGTAAATCTCACGCGATACGTCGAATCAATTTCGATGAGGCGAGCGTCAAGTTGGCGGCAGCGCTCCGCGATCACCGTGCGGGCTTCCGGTCGTTCCGCGGAACTTACCACTGTGATTCCCGGCTTGATAATTCCCGCCTTCTCGCTGGCGATCTCCGCGATCGAATGTCCGAGTAAGCCCTCATGGTCAAAATCGATCGACGTTATGACTGCGACTTCCGGCATGACGATATTTGTCGAATCGAGACGCCCACCGAGGCCAACCTCGTAGACCGCGAGATCCAGCTTCTTCTGGGCAAAAATCAGAAAAGCCATCGCCGTCACGCACTCGAAGTATGTCGGATGCGCCGCCAGTGCGCCCGAAGCCATCAACGACTCGATCTTGGAATGCACCAGGGTCCATGCCGCTGCGAAATCGCCATCGGAGACGTCCTCGCCATTCAGCCGAATGCGTTCATTCACGCGTTCAAGATGCGGTGACGTGTAAAGGCCCGTGCGCAAGCCCGCTGTCCGCAGGATCGATTCGAGCATCGCAGCCGTCGAGCCCTTGCCATTTGTACCGGCGATATGGGCGCAAGGAACGGCGCGATGCGGATCGCCCAGAGACGCGGAGAGCGTTTCGATATTCTTCAGCCCGAATTTGTGGATTTGCGCTCCGGCAGCCGAACTCTGCGCCGGCTGCCTTGGCGCAGCCAGTTCTCTGCCCAGGGCGAGCAGACCGCGAACGGACTCTTCGTAATTCATGTTTAGTCGAGAAAGAAGCCGAAAGCCTGTGAAAGGTAGCTTTTGAGATCCTTGCGTGGCACCACGGCATCAAGGAAGCCGTGTTCCAGCAGGAACTCGGAGCGCTGAAAGCCTTCGGGAAGTTTCTGCCGAATCGTCTGCTCAATCACGCGCGGACCGGCGAACCCGATGAGCGCCCCGGGTTCAGCGATATTGAGGTCACCGAGCATCGCATAACTCGCCGTCACACCGCCGGTCGTCGGATCTGTCAAAAGGGAGACGAAAGGCACGCGGGCCTCATCGAGCCGGGCCAGCGCGGCGGACACCTTCGCAAGTTGCATTAGGCTGACTGCGCCCTCCATCATCCGCGCTCCGCCTGAACACGAGACGATGATAAGTGGAATCTTTTTTTCGAGCGAACGTTCAATCGCTCGTGCGACTTTTTCGCCCACAACAGAGCCCATCGATCCGCCGATAAATCCAAATTCCATCGAGCAGCACATCACGGGGCGCCCGTCGAGTCGCCCTTCGGCCGTAAGAATCGCGTCGTTCATTCCCAGCTTGTTCTTCGCGTCCTTGAGCCGCTGCGCATACGCCTTCGTATCTGCGAAATGCAATGGATCGCTCGATGCCAACTCGGCATCGTGCTCAGTCCAGGGCGTATTTTCGTCAAGAAGAAGCGCCAGCCGGTCGCGCGCGCCGATGCGGAAGTGATATTCGCACTTAGGGCAGACGTTCAGGTTCTGTTCGATATCTTTTTTCCAAATTGCCGCCCGGCACGACGGACACTTTTCCCACAGCCCTTCCGTGCGGACACGCCGTTCGTCCACCGGAGTGGGATTCTCAATCGATTTCTTATCGCGTTTGAACCAAGACATGTTCCGAATGATCGACTCCCTCGGCTCCGATCAGCCTCAGGCTAATAATCGATTCCTCTTTGCGCCAGAATGCCTTTCGTATAGGGATGCTTCACTTCGCGCATTTCCGTCACCAGGTCCGCCGCCTCCACCAACTTCGGATGAGCGTTGCGCCCTGTACAGATCACGTGTATTCGCTCCGGGCGCCCAACCAGCGAAGCCGTCACCTGTTCAGCGTCCAACATCTTGTAGCTGATCACGTAGTTGATCTCATCCAGCACTACGAGATCGTATTTCTCGCTGTAAATCTGCTCGAGTCCAAAGCGCCAGGCTTCTTCGCAAAGGCGAATGTCCTCGGGATCGGCCTCCGCGCCGCCAATCTTCACGAAGCCTCGGCCCATCGGCCGTATCTCGAATTTATCGGCACCCAGCATTTCCGCCGCGTCCAGTTCGCCATAGTGCCATGAACCCTTAATGAATTGCACCATCAGCACCCGCAGCCCCTGTCCCACTGCGCGGAAACCCGTGCCGAGCGCGCAAGTGGTCTTGCCTTTACCTGGTCCCGTGTAGACGATCAGCAGCCCTTTTTCTTCCGGCATTCTCGATCTGCGCCCCGGTGGGACAGTTTGCCACACCAGCGACGCCCGAACAAAAGCGAAAGCTCAAAATGCGTTCCTTTTGTCCGCGATTCCAGCAAGGATGGCGACCTAAACGTCAGCGGGATTAACCTTGAGGCTTCACTTTCTCGGTGCCCTTAGGCCAGTGCGGCTTGAACTTTGAATCGGGTACATTCGGATTGCGAACCATCTTCGTATACCGAATGGTGAGATAGTCGCCGCCGTTTTCCGTGAACTTCTGTTCATCGGGCAGCCACGTCGTCTCATCCAGCCAAATCTGAATCTTCGAGAACTGCTTGAGCACAGATGCTGATCGTGGCGTCAAATCGAGCAGCGCGTCTTTCTTGCCCTCAATCGTATCTTCGCCCGTGTATTTAACCTGAAACCCCTTTTCCAACTGGCTGCCGGACGTCCCGAACCCGAGAAGCAGAAATTCGTCCGCTAGATCGCGGTTTTTGCCCAGATTGTATTCCTCCACCTGGTTCAATCCGGGCGTGTAGACGTAGATGTTGTCGCCGTTCCGCAATATCGTGCGCGAATCGGGCGCATTCATTTGAAGCAGCATCTTATCGTCCCGCACAAGCAGCGTGCCCGCTTCGGTCGAGCGGTCATTTACCACAACGGTCACTTTCGTGCGTTCGACATCTGCGGAAAGGCTGCGAAAGTTCTTCGCGGAGCGATCGAGCTGCTTCAGAATGCCATCCAGAGTAATTTCACGGCCCTGTGCGGAAACGAGTTGCCCTGCAGCCAATACCAAAGCGACGAGAGCACAGCCTACTGTATATTTCAGGAATCCCCTCACCTGTAAACGTGCCTCCACCTTGCGCACAAAAGACCGAGTAAACGCCACTTTCATAATAGCACAGCGTTTTGGGGCGCTTCGGAAGGCGCCTCCTATTGGTGCTTCATGCGCAGTGTGACGTCGTAATCGAGAACCGTGCCGTCGTTCCCCCGGACGAAGTCGATTTTCTCGACCTGGAACGTCCGGTCCTGGAGCGCCGGAACGGTGCGGGCCAGAATGTCATGCGTGCCACGCTCAAGCTCTGGAGTGTTCTTTGACGTGCGTTTGTCGAGCGGAAGCAACCGTGCATCCACGCGATAGACGGTTTCGTTGCTTCCGAGGTTCTCCGAGATCAGCTGCACTTGCGAGCTCGCCGGCACCGTTGGCCGCGGACCGTCCTGGAACCAGCTGCGCGGGGTCGCGAGAAGAAAAATTAGGATCAGCGCCACTAGCAGGTCGTATGGCCAGCTTCCCCGCTCATACGCCCAGAAAACCGTATTGACGATTCCTCGCCAGAGTTTCCGCATGTTGTTAATGAATCACGGAGTCGACGACCATTCCATCCCGCATGTGTAATACCCGGTTGCCATACGTCGCGGCTTCCGGATTATGCGTGATCATCACGATGGTTTGCCCCAATTCTCGATTTAGATGGCGCAGCAGCGAAAGAACCGCATCCGAGCTCTTCGTGTCGAGATTTCCTGTTGGCTCATCCGCCAGCACGATCTTCGGTTCGCTGATAATTGCCCTCGCCAGCGCCACACGCTGCTGCTCGCCCCCGGAAAGCTCCGAAGGCCGGTGATTCAGTCGCGCTCCAAGACCCAGCAGGTTGGTCACCAACTCAAAGCGATGCGGGTCATAACCGTTCCCATGTATATGCTGCGCCAGCGTAATGTTGTGGCGCGCATCCAGCGTCGGCAGCAGATTGAATTTTTGAAATACAAAGCCGACCTTGTGCCTTCGCAACGAAGTCCGCTCGGCATCGCTCATCGTCGCGAGATCGTTGCCATCCAGAAGCACGCGTCCACGGCTCGCTCTGGCAAGGCCGCCAATCACATGCAGCAGTGTGGATTTGCCGCATCCCGAAGGCCCCATGATGGATACGAACTCGCCGGACGCCACTTCCACGTTCACGCCCTGAAGCGCCGGCACTTCCATCTTGCCGCTGCCGTAGTTCTTCCACAGGTTTTCTGTCTTAAGTATAAGCTCCAACAGCGATCCCCTACGCCTCCGCGCCACTCCGAAGCCTGAGTATTCTATGCGTCTTTGCTGCTTCTGCCTAGTTGCGGAGAGGGATTACTCGTATGCGAGCGCTTCAACCGGATCCTTGCGGCTGGCCATCCATGTGGGATACAACGCGCCAAGCAAGCCACCGGCCACGGCAATCAGGCAAGCGTAAACGCACCATTCAAGCGTGATCAAGGCTTGAGGGAGAGAGGGGAAGAGTACTCGTATAAGCACCCGCACCAAGAAGCTGAGTCCGATTCCGACAACAAAACCGCCCACGCAGAGCAGAGCTGTTTCGCTGAGAATGATTCGGGCGACGTAAAGCTTCGATGCGCCGAGCGACTTGAGCACTCCAATCTCGCGCGTCCGCTCGTTCACCGTCGTGTACATCGAGAGGAAGATCACCAGAAACCCGATCGAGACGGCGATGGCGATCATCACCGTTCGCAGCGCCTGCAGTCCCGGCACGTTGGACGCCGTGAACATCTGGATGTAGTCCTTCATCGGCCGGACCGTGTAGTTCGGCAGGAGTTGATTCACCTTGTCCATTGCTGCCAGTGTGTGATCGCTTCGGTCGCATTTAACGAAGAACACCGTAGCTTTATCTGTCGCCCCGGACATCTGTTGCAGCGTCGAAAGCAGTACAAAAAGCCGCGCGCCTTTGCCGTGTTCCACTATTCCTGCGATATGGAAATCGTGCCCCAGCACGTGCAGCATCTCGCCCACTCGCGCTTTGTGCGCCCGTGCGTAAACGTCGTCCACAAGAATATCGTCGGCATTTTGCAGGGTGTTCCCTGAGTAATAGACAAAGCCCCCCGAAACTGCGCGAAAGCTTGCAGGATCGATCCCCCAGACCATCTCAAGGCTGTTGACGGAATTCAGTTGCGTGAGTACCGGTGCCACAGCTTGCACATATTGCAGCTGCTGCAATTTCGTCCCGATGGCGACGGGCATCGGAGCACCCGTAAAGCCCAGAAACACCGAAGCCGATGGCGGCTGTACCATAATGTCCGCGCCGACGCCTTCCGTTCGCTTCGCCGAATCCATCAGCAGCGCACTCGTGACTCCGATCACGATGATTACGAGCGTCACTTCCAGAGCCACAGCGACCATCGTGACGAACGTCCGGACGGGTCGGTGCGTCACATTCTGGGAAATCATGTAGCCGATCAATGTTGTGGGCTGCCTGTCTCTTCGCCGACGCGAACCAACTGCGAGCCAGCCGGTTGCTTCAGCACAAACCGGTTCGCGTCAATGATCGTATCGGGCGTCAACTTTGTCACGGTAATAGCCAAAGTATAGCCTTCAGCGGGGCGTTCAAGAGTAATCTTCTGTGGATATTGCACGGCGCCAAAAGGCTGCCACTGCGCGTAATGAATGTCCGATTCAGCCTCGCCATCCTCGCCATAGACTTCGATTCGAGCCATGCTCAGCCCGGCCCGCTCAAACCATATCTTCCGCGTGATACGCCAATTGCCGGATGCGGTCTGTACTCCGTTCGAATTCCCGCTCGAGCTCGCCACGGTAAGCACATAGTCGCTCGAGTTGCCGTCCATTGTCTGCTCAAGAAGCACAACGTCTGACGGCGGAATCGGCTCCCAAAAGATCGCCTGCATTAAATGCTGCGGCCGCAGATTCTGCACGGCTGTGGCGTCCGACGCTTTCTGTACACTCGTCGAACCCGTCAAAAACTGGTTTTTCGATGGAATGTAGATCGAAAAGGTCTTCCCATCGCTCACCATATCGAAGATGTTCGTGCTGATCACGGGCGCCTGCCCGATTACCCGCACCAGGTCTGGTTTCTGAGCCAGTATGAACCCGCTGACTCGCGGATACTGTTTCATGATGCCGGTAAACGCCGAACTTGAAGTCCACTGCATCGTGACGGCCGCGTTTATAGACGTGACGCTCCGCGCCACTTCGTCATATTGCGCAATTAGATCGCTTTTGGTTGCAGTTTTAAGCGGTGCACCGCTTGGAGCTTTGGCTATGTGGGTTTGGCGTGCGCCGCAGCCGATAACCCCGGCGCAGATCGCGCAGGCGAGAAAAATTTCAGATAAGCGTGCCTTCAGTGTCTTCGCCCCAATCCGCGCCAAAATTCAATTTAACAGCAGCCCTATATCGCGTCAATCCGCCGCGCACTCCAGGATGCTTCCAATTGATTTAATTCGTCATTCCTAAGGGACGCGAAGCGGCCCGAAGGAAAAGGACCCCTACTTCGCCGCTCGCAACGCCGCCACACGCTTCTCGGTCATTGCAAACTGCGCCTTCGCCACCTTGGATCCCATAATGGCCTTCTCGATGTTACCGAACATCGCCGGATTGTTCGTCTTCTCGCGTAACTCCTTCAGGAATGGCCGGACCTTCGCGAAAAGGAAGTACATCTCGCCGCAAAACGAATTATCGAAAAAAAGCGCTTCGTGCGCAGCGCCTTTCAGCACCAGGTTTGCCGCCATGCTCCAGTAGCTTGAGACCTGCCTGTACCAATTGTTCTCTGGCGTACCCGCCGCAGCCTGCACCCTCAGGAAGTCGTCCACCTGCGTCGGCCAGAATGTGCCGAGCCACCATTGACGTGCCTTGCGCATTTCAGGTTCGCGCCGCAGATCGTATAGCTCAAGAATAAGTCTGGCGTCATCCGCTGTTGGTTTCTTTGCCATCGTTGTGTCTCCAAAAAAATAGGGCTGCGCCGCATGCGACGCAGCCCCTGTTCGTGTCCCTTATATTCTAATGCAGTTCTCAATCACTCGATCGGCTGTTTCTCTAAAACTACTTCGCAGCCTTCATTGTTGTAGGCTTCGCGGCTTTCTTGGATTTCGCTTTCTTGGCCATCTGATCCTCCTTCGACGGTTTGCGCCCCAGGCGGGCATGGCATCACGTTATACGAAAACGCATCGGCAAAGTCTACGAAGAAGTGACGATACTCGCTGTGGGAACCAAAAATTACAGCGTGCGGCTTTCCGGGCCATGTCACGAAGGTTTAAATTAGAGCCGGGGGCGTTCAGCGCGGCCCATGCGGCGCTATCTCCCTTCAAGCCAAGAAGCCCCTTCCGAGGGGTGGCCTCGCATTCCGTGTCTCTGCGTTTCGCAAATGAAACCATTTCAAAAAACACTGGCGTAATCCAAATTCGAGTGTACAATCGCCGTCGTTCCGCAGGCAGGACTCGAATCCAAGCGCGGTCGGCGTCCGATGTCGAGTAGGTTTCCGCCTCTCACGGCGGTGGGCGCGGCGCGACGGCGGCAGGAATTTCCGGGAGGGGGAATATGAAAATCCGCAAGATCGGTGGCGGCAGGATCGCCTGCCTGGCCATCTCTGTGGTAGTGATGGCAGCATTAGCTTTCCTGATCTATACGCCTCTAGGCTTTTCGCAGCAAGCTGAGCAGGGCGCTCAAGCCGGTCGGGGCGCGGCGGCCCCAGGCACCCAAGCTGGCCGCGGCGGACGTGGTGGCGGCGGTGGCTTTACGCATCCGGCAGCAGCCGACTATAATGACAACACTGGTTTCACTTCACTCTTCAACGGTACCGACCTCAGCGGCTGGACATCGGACGGCCAGAACTGGTCTGTCAAGGATGGCTCAATTTACGCACAATCGACGTGCGAGAAGCCCACAGGTACCATCTACGTCTACTCGGACATCGGGCTCGCGGGAGATTTCGATCTTAAGGTTCGGATGAAGGGCACCGAGAGCGTAAACAGCGGTATCCAATACCGCAGTTGGCTCACCGAAGACCTTAATGCCCCGCATTACCCGAGGCCGTCATTTCCTGGGCGCGGCGCAGCAGGCGCACGCGGGCGTGGAGCTGGTTTCCCAGGTCGGGGACAGGCTGCCGCATGCCCTAACGGTCAGCCCCGCGGTACACCGCCTGACCGCGCGATGGAATCCAAGTATGACATGGGCGGTCCTCAGTATGATTTCGACAACACTGACAACTATCCCGGACAGTTTTACGAGCAAGCCTCTGGCCGTGGCATCGTTGCCTGGCCGGGAGACGTCGTGATTGCCAATCCGGGCCAGCCGAAAGAGCTCCTCGCAACTCTGGCGGATAAGGCGACTCTAACGAGTTGGTTCCACAAAGATGACTGGAACGAAGAAGAAGTCATTGCTCGGGGCCACACCTATCTCCACTTCTTGAATGGGCATTTGGCATCGGTCTTCATCGATAACGACCCCCTCTATTTCCAGAGCACCGGCCACATTGGGTTCGAAATCGAATCGACTGGCGAGCTTTACATCAAGGACATCTACCTGAAGAAGTTTCCGACTGAGTAGTGTCCCAACGGGCCTCGGGGAGCGATCGGCTTTCCTGAGGCCCGTTTTTTCAATCTCGCGAAACTTCCCTTCCTCGCCGCAGTATAATCTGCCCGAACGTCCGGGTGCCTCCGCTGTCATGTCGAGCGCTTTTTTGTGGAGCCGCGTCATGTTTTCGAGACTGCCCCTCTTTCGATTCCCCTGGAGATTCGCTTTTCTCTTGTCTGTATTTTCGCTCGCCCTGATGTCGTCGGCTATTGCGCAAATGGCTCCGATGAACACATCCAGCTCCGTCATGGAAATGAAGGACGAGATTCCGCCAGACCAACTCCCGCCGCCCCAAAAAATGACGGGCATCGGCAACGTGAGCATGCAAATTACCGCAACGCCTGAAGCGCAAGCATGGTTCAACCAGGGCCTGAATCTGCTGCACGATTTCTGGGACTATGAATCCGCCCGCGCGTTTGAGCAGGCCGTCCGTGTCGATCCGCGATGCGCGATGTGCTACTGGGGCCTTTATCGCGCCGAGAGCTACTACCACAGCACTTCGCCGGATTACGCTGCCATCTCGCTCGCCAAAGCCGTAAGCCTCGAAAAACACGCAAGCAAACGCGAGCGCATGTACATCGATTCGGAC
>DATEGW010000135.1:0-13006 GCA_035279845.1 Candidatus Acidiferrales bacterium
TGGACGCTCGACAACACAGGCGCACCAACGCAAACGATTGAAGCTTCTTACCTAACGACAAACATTCAATGGAAAGCCGATTACGTTCTCACGGTCACCCGAGACGAGAAGAACGCCGACCTCGACGGGTGGGTGACGCTAACGAACAACAGCGGCGCGTCGTACGATAACGCCACGCTTCAACTCGTCGCCGGCCAGATCAATCAAGTTGCGCCGTCGATGGAGGTGCTCGGTCGAATGGAAAATATGGCTGCGGCGAAGGCACCGGCGCCGATGACTCAAGAGAATTTCTCCGAATATCATCTCTATACGGTGACGCGCCGAACTTCGATCAATAATAACGAATCCAAACAGATCAGCCTTCTCAACGGGACGAACATTCCGATTAACAAAACGTATGTAGCCGAAGCGCAGCCCTATTATTTCCGCAACTCGCAGGGGATCGGCAATCCGATCACCGAGCCCGTGATGGTTTATTACAATTTCAAGAACGACCAGAAATCGGGGCTGGGAATGCCTCTTCCCGCCGGCACGGTACGGGTCTATCAGGCGGACTCAAAAGGCAACATCCAATTCGCAGGTGAGGACAACATCGAGCACACTCCTAAAGACGAGGCGCTGCGAATACACGTTGGCAATGCCTTCGATGTGGTGTGCGACCGGAAAGAGACGGACTACAAAAGGATCGGCGGCAGTGTCTACGAAATGGAATACCAGATCACGTTGCGCAACCACAAAGACACAGCGATAACGGTGGATGTCCGCGAACCGGTCGGCGGCGATTGGGAAGTGGAGAATTCCAATTTCCGATCCACAAAACTCGATTCGACGACCATCGGCTTTCAGGTGCCGGTCGCGAAAAATGGCACAGCAACGCTCGATTACCGCGTTCGCGTCAAGTGGTAAATGACACTGGCGCGCAGAGCGAAATGGAAAGGCCAATCGTATCGGCGACACTGAAGTTCCTTGCTACAATCTTCGAGGAGTCGATCTTCGACGCAGGTGATCGTTGCGAAAGCCTATTTGAACCAACACTGGATCCCAGGGCGCTCGAGTCGCCCTGCCCTTGTGCACGCTTTCCGGCTTGCCGGAAAGAAGCCTTAAAGCAGGCGTAGGGCACCCACCTATTTGTGGGGTTCAGGGCCTAGCAGCGCACGGCGAAGCAGACGGCTCCGCTTCTTTTTGCAGGGCTTGATCCGAACAAAACTCTTATGCGTGTTCTATTCATTGGTGACATCGTCGGTTCGCCCGGCCGCCGCATCGTTCGCGAGCGCCTGGCGGATATTCTGGCGCAGCGCCAAGTCGACCTCTGCATCGCGAACGGCGAAAATTCCGCGTCGGGCTTTGGCATCACGCCGCGGATTACGCAGGAACTGCTCGCCACCGGCATTGAAGTGCTCAGCGGCGGCAATCACATCTGGGATCGCCGCGAAATCATGGAATATTTTCCGCACGAGCCCCGGTTGCTGAGGCCAGCGAACTTTCCGGCCGGATCGCCGGGCGCGGGTGTCTATGTGGGAACAGCGAAAAACGGCATAAAGTATGCGGTGATCAACGTTCAGGGCCGCACTTTCATGATTCCCATCGATGATCCGTTTCGCACGGTGGAGACGGAAATTGCGAAGCTACCGGCGGATGTGAAAGTAATCATCGTCGATATGCACGCGGAAGCGACATCTGAAAAACTTGCCATGGGATGGAACCTTGATGGCAAGGTGTCCGCCGTTCTGGGCACGCATACTCACGTTCAGACGGCCGACAATCGCGTGCTGCCGAACGGCACGGCCTACATCACGGACGTCGGCATGACCGGCCCCCATGACGGCATCATCGGCATGGAAAGAGGCCCGATCATCCAGCGCTTCCATGACGCGCTGCCGATTCGCTTCACGGTTGCCGAAGGCGATATTCAGATGAACGCGGTTCTTCTTGATATCGATGAGTCGACGGGTCACGCCCGTGCGATTGAGCGTTTGAACTATCGGCTAGATTAGGTACACCCTTTAAGCGGACTGCAATCGGCAGGAACCAAAACCCAAAAGTGTGGTAAATAAACACATTCGCGGGCTTTCCGTGAGCAGATTGGAGTGCGCCGGGTTTCGGCCAACTGCGAAGTGGCCTCAGGCATCTGATTTTTCATCCGCAAGGCGAGGGGTGAATGCGGGTCCGTGTTAAAAAGCCGGTTTGGGTTGCTGCGCTCGCGGTGTCTCTAGCGGGCATCGCTCCGATTCCGTGCGCAGGGCAAAACCTCCACAATATGGTCTCTTCGGAGGGGCGCGTCTTTCCGCAGGTGAGCGGCGGCGTCATTGCCATGCGCGAAGATTCCGCGGGACGGTTCTATGTGCTGGCAAATCCCGGTCACAAGCTCCAGATATTCGACGCAAACGGTGCCAAGGTCGGCGAGATTCCAAGCGCGGGTTCTCCGGTCACCCAGTTCGGCTATGCGGCTGATTTCGACATCGCCGGCAATGGCGATATTGTGATCGCCGATCGAGGTAAGAACACCGTCTACACGTTTGCGCCAGACGGATCGCTTAAATCGAAGGCGTCCGTGTTTGCTCCTACATCCGTCGTAGCCCTCTCTAACGGCCAACTCGCCGTCACGACCCTGCGCACGGAGCATCCCATCGAGATTTTCGATGAAAATGGGCGGTATGTTCGTGGATTCGGTGAGCCTCACGTGATTTCGAATCCGTCGCCAGGCGAAGAAAACGCCGCGCCTCCTCCTCCGCTTGCGGACACGGGACGGATCATCGGCGATTCGGCCGACAATCTGTATTTCGGCGTCCTCTCTGCGACGAATCCTCAGATCAAGAAATTTGACCGTTTCGGTTATGCCGCCTTTTCGTCCAATGTACCCTTTGAAGCCGATCTTCCGGGCGGCGCAGAAGATCGAGTGCAAGTGGGCTTTAATTTCACCCGCCTGACGGCTTCTAGCCAATTGGGCAGCTGGACCACTCTGGGCGACACGGGTAGGCTCCGATTCGGAGTAAGCGCAGGCTCTGGTTTGGCGAGCATGATGGCGCACCAGGACGTGACAGGCACTAAGTCTGTGGCGGGTTCACTAACGGCTGAAACTTCGCTTGAGAAACCCAGCTTCGGCATCGGAGCGGGATCAGGCGCCGTGGGAGCGAGCGGAACAAACGGTACAGGCTCGCCGGACGGGCAGGGTTCCGGGGCTGGCACGAGCAGCAGCAACAACTCGGCCACTCTGAAGTATTTTGCGCCGGGCACTTTCTCGAGCAGCAACGATTTTTCCAGCAGCAATCCCGATGGGCTTGCGGCAGACGCTAGCGTGGCCGCAGTTCCTATTAAGGATCCCACCAGCGTCATTCCGACCACCGAGGACTACCTTACCGGGACGCCTCAAGTGGGTCCATCGACCGGAGCGGGCGTAGGTGGCTTTTCCAGCTATTATTTGGCCTCTCTGGGACCAGAGCCAGGCAGTTACCGGCATACGCTTATTCGCCCAGAATTCCCACGTGGTGCATTCGGCCGCGGCGGAAACGGCGGAGAGTCAGGCGCAGGTGCTGACGCGTCGCGCCCACCGCTTGGCGGCGCTCTCCAAGCTGGCCTGCCAAGCGCGACGTCAGGCCCCGGAATGTCGCTCGCTGGGGTGCCAGGCACAGGAGCGGGCAGAGCTACTGGCGTTGCAGCTAGTAGCGCGTCCAGCGGTACCGACAATAAAACTCCAAGCGTCACGAGGTTCGGTGCAAGCGATCTGGCATATGTCGGCAGCCTGCGGATTAACCTTGATCACCCGCGGCCACCGGCGCTCACAGAGAAAAAGCTTACGGCCGTCGGCGTCGATCGCCAGACGCAGGAATTCTGGGCTGCCATTGGGCCTGAGCTCGTCCATTTCGACAAGTATGGCAACCCGATGGACACGTATTACATGACAACGCCGGAAGGTGCGCTGCTCCGAATCACCGCGATTGTCATTGAGCCCAGCCGACTCTTAATTGGATCGAGCACCGGCGGTATTTATGGGTTCGCGCGACCCGATAAGGCGGCTCTCGAGCATGCCGCTCGGACGGGCGCAAAAAACGAAAAAAATCCTACTCAGTAAACATGCTTCACCTTCGAAACTCTGAGCGCAATCACTAGTGCGCCGAATCTGTAAAGAGCAATCTTAGTTTTCCACTCTTTTTCCACAGACGCTTTTGATAGCTGCGCGTGAAAAGTCTCTGCGATAGTCTTATTTACTGCGATTTATAGAAAGATTTTCGCAAATCGTGGGCGCGACCACCCTGTGGAAAAGCTGTGCAATGCAGACGCGCTGCCTTCAAAAGAATTGCGTAATTTCCTCTTGCCCCTCGCGCTTCGTTTAGGCAGAATCCCAACTCGCGTCTCTGGTCGTAACGGTCGTTTTCAACACGAGCATTCACCTGTCGCAGCTTTCCTGCGGCGCACAACCGGAAGACACAAGGAACTCAGTTGGCTAGCCGGATGGGTCCGGCTGGATTTCCACAACATTTCCACTCATGTGGAAATCGATGGGGCGACTTTTTTCATGACACTTTGGGACAAAGTCCTGCAGCACACGGAGCGCCGCGTCAATCCTCATAGTTTCGCTACCTGGTTCCGTCCTACCAGACAGGAACGCGCCGAAGACAATAAGTTGATCGTGCGCGTGCCTACGCGGCTTTTCTGCAAGCGTCTTAAGGAAACCTACGGCGAGTTGGTCCAGGCGGTTTTGGTTGAAATCGGCCGGCCGGATCTGATGATCGAGTTCATTTGCGCCGAGCCTGAGCCGATTCCGGTGAATGCTCCGGTTCTCGCACAGCCGAAGCTCGATTTCGACTCTGCCGCCAATCAGCTAAACCCGCGGTACACGTTCGATACGTTCATTGTGGGCTCGTCGAATCAGTTTGCCCACGCGGCAGCGGTCGCTGTCGCCGAAACTCCTTCCAAGTCCTATAATCCGCTCTTCCTGTATGGCGGTGTGGGCCTTGGCAAAACCCACTTGATGCAGGCAATCGGCCACACGCTCAAGCGCCGCAATCCGTCGCTCCGTCTGATCTACATCAGCGCCGAGAAGTTCACCAACGAAGTGATCGCGTCGATCCGTTTTGAGCGGATGCCGGCCTTCCGCGACCGATTCCGCAACATGGACGTGCTGATGATCGACGATATCCAGTTTATCGCGCGCGCCGAGCGGACACAGGAAGAGTTCTTCCACACGTTTAACGCGCTTTACGATCAGCAAAAGCAGATTGTCATCTCGTCCGATTGCCCGCCGAAGGAGATTTCCTCGATTGAAGAGCGGTTGCGCTCGCGTTTCGAGTGGGGCCTGATTGCAGACATACAGATGCCCGATCTGGAGACAAAAATAGCTATTCTCCAGAAAAAAGCGGATAACGAACGCGTTCATCTTCCCGACGATGTTGCTGAATTTATCGCACGCTCGATCAAATCGAATATTCGCGAGCTTGAAGGCGCGCTGATTCGCTTGATGGCTTACGCTTCGCTTACCGGCGCCCCGGTGAATCTGCCCACGGCGCAACAGGTGCTGAAGAACATTCTGGAAACACAGGAAAAAAAGGTCACGATCGACCAGATTCAAAAGCGTGTCGGTGAACATTTCGGTCTGCGCCCGCAAGACTTAAAAATACGCAGTAACTCCAAAATGATCGCCTTTCCGCGCCAGGTCGCCATGTTCCTGGTGAAGCAGCTTACGTCGGCATCACTGCCGGAAATCGGGAAGCAATTCGGCGGCAAGCACCACACGACAGTGCTCCACTCCATCAACAAGATTGAGCTTCTTCGCCAGACCGACAAAGATTTGAACAAGACGATTACGCGGCTAATGGATTCATTTGGCTAGGCTTGAGGCCACGAATTCCACCGCCTGTGTTTTTTGACTGTGGAAGCGCTGTGAATGAAACGTGAAAGTCCACGCACTGTTCAGATTGGCCTAGGTTATCCGCAGCGTTCGAGGAGTTTCGACAGGTAAGTAGGATTGTTAACCGACGTGAAATGCGTCGCTTAGAGGGGTTTCTAACTTATCCACAGGTCCGGAGAAGACGACGGTTTTCTTCTTTTGAGTTAGATATAAAAAAGCAGTACAGTAGCCGTTATAGCGTTGGAGAAAGGCGGGGCCATGAGTTCAGTCGCGCGGGATCTGGAAACCAAGCGTGGTGAGGGAACGCAAGCGATGGAATTCAGCGTAAAAAAGTTTGACCTGCTTCGAGAGTTGGAACTCACACAGGGCGTTGTTGAGCGCAAGACCACCATCCCCATTCTGTCCAATCTCCTTGTCGAAGCCAAAGGTAACGGGCTCGCGATTACGGCAACCGATCTTGAATTGAGTATTCGCACGTCATGCGAAGCGCGCGTAAAAAAAGAAGGTGCGGGTACGATCCCGGCGAAGAAGCTTTACGACATTGTGAAATTGCTGCCGGAAGCCGAGATCAAATTCAAGCTGCTTGATAATCATTGGATACAGCTCACGTGTGAGCGCAAGAACTACAAGCTCGTCGGCATGTCCAAGGAGAATTTTCCCGCGCTTCCGTCGTTACCAGATGCGAATATTAAGCTTCCTGGCGGTCTTTTGGGCGGCTTGATCGCGAAGACAACTTTCGCAATTTCGGCCGAAGAATCGCGTTACACGCTCAATGGCGCACTGTTGGTTCTGCGGCCTGCCTCTGTCGCCATGGTTGCGACGGACGGGCACCGCTTGGCGATGGTTGAGACCGAGCACAAGACGGAAGGCTTCTCGCAGGAAACGCGCGTCCTGATTCCTAAAAAAGCAATGACGGAAATCCAGCGGCTTGCTTCCGAATCAGGCGAAGACGCAACCGTCGAGTTTGGGCAGGATGAAAGTCATCTTTTCTTTCGGTTTGGCCAACGCCTGCTTACCTCGCGCAAACTGACGGGTCAATTCCCGAATTACGAAGCAGTGCTTCCGCGCGATTCGAGCAAGACGCTCGTTCTTGAGCGCGGCGAGCTTCAGGACGCGCTCCGCCGCGTCTCGCAGCTTGCCGATCTGCGCACTCACGCGATTCGGTTTGTGCTGGCGAAAGAAGGCGTGGAGATTTCCGCCTCAAGTCCAGAATACGGTGAGGCAAAGGAAGCGCTGGACAAAGAATATGCCGGCGAGCCGATCACGATTGGCTTCAACGCGCAATATCTTCTCGATTTCCTTGCTGCCGCTCCCGATGGTCCGATCAGCTTTGAAATGAAAGACGATCAATCCGCGAGCCAACTCCGTCCACTTGCTGACGAATCGAGCCGCTATCGCTACGTCGTGATGCCTATGCGCATTTGACTAAGTAGCTGGCCCCTCATCCTCGCAATCGACCCGCAAAATCGGCGAATCACCGCTTCGGGTGTTTGGTTTTTTACACGTCCCAAAGCAGCCGCAAATTCATGAAAAATAGACAGATAATACCTATTCCTAGCGCAAATTTGTCTTGTGAAATCACTGCATTTCGGCTACAATTTTTCGTGTACGTTCCTTGTTCTGGACGGCACTCGGTTCAGCTCAAGCCTACTGGTCTAGCGGCAGCTCCTGCCAGAAGGAGCGCCATGAAGCGCGGGCCAGCAGGCGGATGGACCGTCCCCTTTTCCGCAGGGGAGAAAAGAACAGCTTCGCCGCGTTCCCCCGGGCGACCGGAACGGAGCGGGATGAGGCTTCGAAAAACCCTTCGAGTCCCAGCTCGGGCGGGAGTCTGATTTTCCCGTATAGCATGGGGCCAATGGGCAAGGTGAGTGTCGCGCACGCCTGCTCGACCGCCTTCCCGATGATCGACTAGCTATTTTTCTGCACGAATACAATTTGGTTTTGAAAAATCCTGGGGGATGCACGATCCATGGGTGATAAGGAAACTCCGGCCGGCAAAGGGCCTGGTTCTGCCGGACACAAATACGACGCCACTTCCATCAAAGTCCTCGGCGGACTCGAAGCCGTCCGCAAACGTCCTGCAATGTACATCGGCTCTACCAGCGAAATGGGTTTGCACCATCTCGTGTGGGAAGTCGTCGATAACTCTGTCGACGAAGCGATGGCGGGTTTCTGCGATGAAATCAACGTCGTAGTGCATGAGGACAACAGTGTCACGGTCACGGACAACGGGCGCGGCATCCCCGTGGATATGCACGCCACTGAAAAGAAGCCTGCGGCCGAAGTTGTGATGACCGTTCTGCACGCGGGAGGCAAATTCGATAGCGATACGTACAAAGTTTCCGGCGGATTGCACGGCGTCGGTGTTTCTGTCGTAAACGCGCTGTCCGATTGGCTCGATCTCGAGATTTGGCGCGATGGCGAAGTTTGGGAGCAGTCGTATGAGAAAGGCGCGCCCACCTCGAAGTTGAAGTCCTCCGGCAAGACGCGCAAGACCGGCACGAAGATCACATTCCATGCCGATCCTTCGATTTTCACTGTTACGACTTATACCTTTGACACGCTGTCGCAGCGCCTACGCGAGCTGGCCTTCCTCAACAAGGGCCTGAAAATCACGCTCGAAGATGAGCGCGCCGCAAATAAGAAAGCGGAATTTCGTTTCACTGGCGGCATCGCCGAATTTGTGAAGCATCTGAACCGCGGCAAGGGCGTTCTCCACGATTCGCCGATCTACATGGAAGGCAAAAAAGATCAGGTGGAGATGGAGATTGCGCTGCAATACAACGACGGCTACGCGGAAAACATCTTTGCTTTTGCCAACACGATCAATACCGTGGATGGCGGCACGCACCTTGCTGGTTTCCGCTCTTCGCTCACGCGCACGATCAACTACTACGCGAATTCCTTCGGCATGCTGAAGGACCAGAAGGATGGAGTCTCGATCACCGGCGACGATGTCCGCGAAGGCCTTGTCGCTGTAGTGTCCGTAAAGCTCCCGCAACCTCAATTCGAGGGCCAGACCAAGGGCAAGCTGAATAGCGACATCAAGGGCGTCGTCGAATCGCTGGTGAACGAGCGTCTCGGCGAGTATTTTGACAAGCACTCGTCAATCGCTCGCAAAATCATCGGCAAGTGCATTGACGCGGCCCGCGCACGCGAAGCCGCTCGCAAGGCCCGCGAACTGACGCGCCGTAAGTCCGCCTTGGATTCAGGCGGTTTGCCCGGGAAGCTTTCCGATTGCCAGGAACGCGATCCCGAACGCTGCGAAATCTTTCTCGTTGAGGGTGAATCGGCCGGCGGCTCGGCCAAGGGCGGACGCGATCGCCGGTATCAAGCGATACTCCCGCTTAAAGGCAAGATTCTCAACGTTGAAAAGGCACGTTACGACAAGATGCTCGGCCACGAAGAAATTCGCGCGATCATCACCGCGCTCGGCACCGGCATCGGCAAGGATGACTTCGACGCGTCAAAGCTCCGCTATCACAAGATTATTCTCATGACCGATGCGGACGTCGATGGTTCGCACATCCGCACGCTGCTGCTCACCTTCTTTTTCCGCCACATGCGCGAACTGATCGACAAAGAGCACATTTACATTGCGCAACCGCCGCTTTATCGCGTGAAGCGCGGCAAAAGCGAACGCTATATCCGCGACGAGCGTGAGTTTTCGCGCGAGCTGATGAAGCGCGCCACCGAAGACCATGTGGTGAAAGGCAAAGACGGCAAGGCGCTCGAAGGCGGCGCCCTCACGCAATTCCTGCTCAACATCCAGGAATACGACCAAGTGGCCGTGAAACTCGCGCGTAAGCTACGCGATCCCAAGCTGATCGAGCTCCTGGCCGATAGCGAACTCGATAAGAAAACCGATTTTTCCGAGAAGAAAAAACTGCAGGATCTCGGCAAGGCAATCGAAAAAGCCAAGCTGAATTTCGATACGAAGCTCGAATTTGATGAAGAGCACAGCCTGCACGAGCTCGTGCTGAAAAACGGCGGCGAAAAGCGCATCAATTGGGCGCTCGCCGGCTCGGCTGAATTTAAGCGACTACGCACTTTGCGTGACGCGATTGCGGACAGTAACAAGCCACCTTTCACGATTGCGCACAACGGCGACAAGGCCGAAAAAGAGAACGCGCAGACTTTGCTCAATTACGTTCTCGAAGACGCGAAATCAGCCTTCACAATCACGCGCTTCAAGGGGTTGGGCGAGATGAATCCCTCGCAGCTCTGGGAAACCACAATGAACGCCGAGACGCGCACGCTTCTGAAGGTGCGCCTCGAAGACGCGGTCGCCGCCGAAGATATTTTCTCCACGTTGATGGGCGAAAACGTTGAGCAGCGTAGGAAGTTCATTGAAGACAACGCCCTTGACGTGGTCAATCTGGATATTTAGCAGAGCGGCCACGAATGCCGGGAAATCTGCGTCATGCGGTTCGGTGGACGGTGCTTGTTGCCGCGCTGATGATTGCGGCTTGGCGGATTACTGCTATGGTGCAGACCCATCGCGCCTGGCGAGAGAAAGTTCAGCGAGACCCATCTGCCGCGGATTTCTACGCGGCGGAGTACGAAGTTGATCGCAATGAGGCGGCAATCGCGGTGGGATTTGGAGTCTTGCTGTTTTGGCTTGCGACGCCACGCAAGCGATAGAAATCACAAGTCACGAATCACGGGGTCCTAAATGGCAGACGAGCAAAGCCAGCAAATCCTCACTCCGGTCGATATCGAATCGGAAATGAAGAAGTCGTATCTCGATTACGCGATGAGCGTAATCATCGGCCGCGCGCTTCCTGACGTTCGCGATGGCCTGAAACCGGTTCATCGTCGCATTCTTTTCGGCATGTACGAGCTCGGTCTTACTTCGACGAAGCCGTATCGCAAGTGCGCCAAGATCGTTGGCGAAGTGCTGGGCAAGTATCACCCGCACGGCGACACGCCTGTTTACGATGCGCTCGTCCGGCTGGCGCAAGACTTCAACATGCGGTATCCGCTCGTCGACGGACAGGGAAATTTCGGCTCGGTTGATGGCGATCCGCCGGCGGCCATGCGTTACACCGAAGCGCGCCTTTCGAAGATCGCCGAGGAAATGCTCGCCGATATCGAAATGGAGACGGTCGATTTCACTCCCAATTTCGATGAAAGCGAAAAAGAGCCGGTCGTCCTGCCCACGCGCATTCCCAATCTTCTGGTCAACGGCTCGTCGGGTATCGCCGTCGGCATGGCGACCAACATTCCGCCGCACAATCTACGCGAAACGATTGAAGCCGCAATCACGCTGATCGAAGAGCCGGAAACCTCACTCAAGCAGATCATGAAGATCGTGCCCGGCCCGGATTTTCCGACGGCCGGCTACATTTACGGCCGGGAAGGCATCGAACAGGCTTATAAAACAGGCCGCGGCAGCTTCCAAGTCCGCGCCAAGGCTGCTATTGAGCAGCGCGGCAAAGATCGCCAGGACATTGTCGTCACCGAGTTGCCCTACCAGGTCAACAAGAAGAATCTGATTCAGCACATCGCTGAGCTGATCAACAACAAGAAGATTGAAGGCGTGGCCGATATTCGCGACGAAAGCGATCGCGACGGGATGCGCATCGTCATCGAAGTGAAGCGCGACGAGGAGCCGGAAATTATCCTCAACAAGCTCTTCAAGATGACGCAGATGCAGGAATCGTTTGGCATGATCCTGCTCGCCATCGTCGGCGGCCAGCCGCGCGAACTTGGCTTGGTTCAGCTGCTGCAACATTTCATCGAGCACCGCGTGGATGTGGTTCGCCGCCGTACGCAATACGAACTGCGCAAGGCCCGCGAACGCGAGCACATCCTGCTCGGCTATCGCATCGCGCTCGATCACATTGATGATGTGATCAAAATTATTCGCGGATCGTCCAGTCGCGCCAATGCTCGCGAGAATTTGCACGAGTTCTTCACCAACAAATCCGTGGAAGTGCTTGTTGGCGGCAAGAAAACCACGATCAAAGGCGTAAAGCTCGATCCGAAAAAGTACGACGTGCTCGCCGAAGCTGCTGGCGCTGCGGGCGGCGGCTTTGGCCTCAGCTACACGCAGATTGACGCCATCCTCGAATTGCAATTGCATCGACTGACGCAACTCTCTGTAGACGAAATCCTTAAGGAACTCGGGCAAATTCGTGAGCGTATCGCCGAACTGCAATCCATTCTCGCGAGCGACAAAAAGCTGAAGGGCGTCATCGTTGCGGAGCTGCGTGAGGTCGTCAAATCCTATGGCGACGACCGCCGCACCCAAATCGTCGACCGCGTGGAAGAGATAAAGCTCGAAGACTTGATCAAAGACGAAGAAATGGCGATCACTGTCAGCCACGCCGGCTACATCAAGCGCACTCCGGTTGACGTTTATCGCCATCAATCGCGCGGCGGAAAAGGCCGTATTGGCGCGCGCACGCGCGAAGAGGACTTCGTCGAGCACTTTTTTACGGCGTCTGCGCACAGTTATATTTTGCTTTTCACTTCGAAGGGTCGCATTTACTGGCTGAAGGTTTACGAAATTCCCGAAGCGGCCGCGGCCACACGCGGAAAAGCCATCACCAGCATCGTCCGCCTGCAAGAGGGCGAGACGCTAATGGCGGTAGTTGCCGCGCGCAATCTGGAAGAGGAAAGCAAATATGTCTTCCTCGCCACGAAAAACGGCACGGTGAAAAAGACGGCGCTCGCCGAGTTTTCCAATCCGCGCCCCTCGGGCATCATCGCCATCAATCTCGATTCAAACGACGAACTGATCGGCGCGAAGCTTACCGACGGCAAGCAGATGATCTTCCTAGCGAGTCACGACGGGCAGGCGATCCTCTTCCGCGAGACGGAAGTTCGCTCGATGGGGCGCAATGCAGGCGGTGTGAACGGCATGGATCTCGCGAAGGACGATTACGTGGTGAGCATGGATGCCGTTCAGCCCGACTTCGAAATCATCCGCAAGGAATACAAAAACGAGACGCAAAATCTGGACGAACTTGAAAGCGACCAGATTCGTGAATCGCTCACGTCATTGATGCTTACCGTCTCCGAGAAGGGCTACGGAAAGCGCACTCCGCTCGCGGAATATCGCGTCACCTCGCGCGGCGGCAAAGGCGTGATCAACCTGAAATCGACGGATCGCAACGGCGCCGTTGTCGCGGCGTTGCAGGTGCGCGAGGATTC
>DATEGW010000136.1:0-26222 GCA_035279845.1 Candidatus Acidiferrales bacterium
ATCCTTGCGAAAATCTCCGGCAATCTTCTCCAGCGTAGCGATCGCACGACCAGCTTGCTCCCCCGATGGAATCGTCACATCAACGAAGGTCTGCGACCAATCGCGGTTCAGATTCGAAACCTGGCCGACGAGAGAATTGGGAATCGTGACGATTGCACCGCTCGCATTTCGCAGCACCGTGCGCCGCAAGGTAACGTGTTCGACGCGCCCAGTCTCGCCATTCAACTGGATCACGTCACCTACCACATACTGGTCCTCGATTACGATGAAAAATCCATTAATGACGTCTTTCACGAGGTTCTGGGCACCGAAACCGAGCGCGAGGCTGGCCACCGCCGCAGTCGCCTCGATCGGCGTCACAGTAAAACCGAATTCCGGTAGGGCCATCAGCACCGCCCCTGCCACGATCAGGGCAACACCCGCACTGTATGCGATTCCCGCAACCGTGCGCGTCTGCTGCTCCCGCATCTGCCCAACGCGCGTCTGGCCCTTAGCAATCTCCACCAATCGCGACGTGATTGCCTTCCAGACCCGCGCCAAAATCAACGCAAGTACCACGATGGTCAGCAATCTGAGGCCGTTCGTTTCGGCGAGGTCGATCCAATGTTTGAGCGCAGGATTCATTGACTTTTTTTATGGCAGAGCGACGAATTATACCATCGCGTTGATGGCCAGCCTGCACGGAACGCGCACGACTGTGCTATCGCAGCATCTCACCTCAAGCACCCAACATGCGTCGCCTACATGGGCACTGACTGCCTTGACACGTTCGGCATCCGGTGTAAGAGTTTGTGCGGGAAATTGCAATTCGAAACTATTTTATCGCTCGAAACCGCGCGAGCACGTCGCCGAACTCACACGCAATCGTGCGGCGTCACGCCCGGGAGGCGCCAGTGAACGATCATTTTTCGAGGAAATTCTATTTCGGTTTATTAGCCGTATGTGTTGTGATGCTTCTGGCCTGCGGTGCAGTCGGTCGCGCCGACGATATGGGGGCTTCGCTCTCACGCCAACAATATCTCGAAAAACTTCAGCAGATTCTGCCGCCCGATCCGCCCTTTGACGCGTGGCTAAAACAAACCGGCGAACTGCCGCCGGATTTCAACGCGCTTCCAAAGCACGATCAACTTCCCAATCCGCTCTCATTCCTCGATGGACGGACCGTGAAAACGGCCGCCGAATGGCCTGCCCGCCGCGCTGAGATTCTCTCGCTTTTCCAAAAATATGTTTGGGGTACATTTCCGCCGCGCCCCACAATTGGCCACATTGCAGTTCTCGACGAAGCTCATCGTTCGGGCTACACGGTTCGCAACTTGCGTCTCGAATTTGGCCCGGAGAATAAGGGCACGATGCGAGTGCGCGTCTATATTCCCGACGGCAAAGGCCCTTTCCCCGTCTTAATCAACAGCAGTCTGGAAGGATGGGCACCTTCGCTGATCCGCCGCGGTTACATTTCCGCGGGCTACGCCGGCAATGATTTCATGGATGATGCAGCGGCAATCTCCGCGCTTTACCCCAAAAATGACTTCGCGCTTTTGCCGCGCCGTGCATGGTGCGCCAGCCTCGTTATCGACTATCTCTACTCGCTTCCGCAGACCGACACGAAGCATATTGGCATCTACGGCTATTCGCGAGATGGCAAGATGGCCGTCATTGCTGCCTCGTTCGATCCCCGGATCACGGCCGTGATCGCGGGCAGTACGGGCGTTGGGGGTGTGCTCCCTTTTCGCGCTTCCAGCGAAACTGGGTTTGGCGAGGGAATCGAGACCACCACGCGCGCTTTTCCCACTTGGTTTGCTCCGCAATTGCGGTTCTTTGTAGGGCGCGAAGATCGACTGCCCGTCGATGGCAATCTTATCGCAGCCCTGATCGCGCCGCGCTCGCTCCTGATGGAATGGGGGCACAACGACCAGGTTTCCAGCACTTGGGGTAACGAGCAAACTTATTATTCTTCGCTGAAAGTCTATAAGCTCCTCGGGGCACCGAACGCTGTCGCCACCTTCCGCTTGCCGGGTTTCCACGGTGCCAATGATGAGGAAGCCGATCTAGATTGGCTCGATCAGCAGTTCGGGCGGCAGAAGCCGGACTGGACGAATAATCTGATCTTTCAATGGAATTGGAATCAGTGGCGCGCGCGGTCCGGCGAAACGGTCGATCTGACGAAATATCCCAAGCACGCCGACGATGACATTCTGAAATCGTCGAACGGGTCAACGGTTTCCTCCGTCGAAGGCTGGCAGGAAAAGGCCGCCGCTCTCCGCAAATCGGTTCTCTCGATGCTCGGCACGGAGCCGGCGAAGCTTGCACCCGAAGATCAGGCGCCGCCGTTTGCTTTTGCGGGACGCGGTCGCGGCCGAGGACCCGCTCCCAGCGCTTACAATTACATTCCCAATCCTGCCCAAGTCACGCCCGATATTCCGGCATGGGTAATTTCCTCGGGTGGCAAGAGCTTCGGATGGGACGAACCTCAAAAGAGCGAAACTGCCTCGCGTCGCATCACGTTCGGCGGCGGCATTCGCGGGGACCTTTACTATCCAAAAGACGCGCCTCCGGGCAAAAAACTTCCAACGGCTATTTGGCTCCACGGTTTCAGCTATCCGCTCGGCTACATGTGGGTGTACCACACGAATGACATGCACCCGATTCTCGCGCTGGTACAGCAGGGTTATGCCGTGCTCGCCTACGACCAGAGCGGATTCGGCAGCCGTCTGACGGAAACGGGACCGTTTTACGACCGCTACCCGCATTGGTCGCACATGGGGCGCATGGTAGAGGACGCGCAAGCCGCAATTGAGGCGCTCGAAAAGGACAGCCTCGTCGATGCGTCTCACATTTATCTTTTCGGGTACTCGATTGGCGGCACCGTCGCGCTTTACACGGCAGCTCTCGATTCGCGTGTCGCAGGCGTAATTTGTGCCGCGGGATTTACACCGATGCGCACGGACACTGCGGCGACCGGTACGGGCGGAATCGCACGGTGGGCCTATGTGCGAGACATTCTGCCGCGGCTTGGCTTCTTCGTCGGGCACGAATCGCAAGTACCCTACGATTTCGATGATCTCATTGCCATGATCGCGCCGCGGCCGGTTTACATCCTCAATCCGTTGCTCGATCGTGACGATACCGCCTCCGATGTTGAGGCAGCCGTAAAGGAGGCTAGTAAGGTCTATTCGCTCTATGGCGCATCAAACAAACTTGAAATCAGTTCGCCGTGGGATTACAACCGTCTGACGAACGCGGAGCAAGATGCCGCGATCAAGTGGCTCACGTCTGCCGCTGGGAACGGTGGCACGTTGGCGGCGACCAATCAGTGATGCCCGATCAACGCCGATCCATCAGCCGCCTCCTTTGCGGCAACGGGTTCATCAAACGGCGCGTTTCGCGCCCGCACAGTCCCAACCACAAGCAAGAGGTTGGTAAGCAGGATTACCACGACCGCAAGTGAGGGAAGAAAAGCCATAGCTGGGCCGCGCACCTCGATGACTTGGATGCCCAAAACGGCTGTGATCAAGCCGCGCGGCACAAACCAAACCATCAGCTCTCGTTCCAAGATCGCAAAGGCGGGCCATGCGAGCTTACCCGCCTGCACCACGATAGCGCGTCCCAATAAAATTGCCGCCGAGCACAACACTGCTAAGAGAATGTTGTTGCGCAGTCCTGCCCAGTCGACCAGCATTCCCAGCAGTACAAAGAAGAAACTACGCAAGAGAAACGCCAGTTCGCCATGGAACGTCAGCATCTGAGCGCTTGGCTGGTCCACTGCGCGCCTCCTCGCTTTAATCGGCGTCTCGCTGAACCAGCCTGTTTTCTCCCTTTCGCTGGTCCAGAGCTTTCGGATTTCCGGGAAGTTGCTCAGTGTCACTCCAAAAAACAGCACCGAAATGAGCTCGTTGCCATGAATGAGGTGCGCACCTGAATAAACGAGTAAAACCGCCGCGAACGTGAGCACATGCCAGAACCGTTCCTCAGAAAGCACAGGCAGAAGATACGACCAGAGCATTCCGGCAAGCACTCCCCCCGCGACAGCCAATGCAAGACTCGAGCCGAGCGCCCAGGCAATTGCCCTCGGATTTGCATTCCCGCCTGTTGCGATTTGCAGCATCGTAGTTACGCCGAGTACTCCAAAAGCATCGCTTAACGATGCTTCCACAAGAAGCGTTACCTTGAGCTCACGCCTGAGCCGCACCTGCTGCAAGGTCGGCAGCAAAATCGAACTGCTCACGCACCCGAGTGTGGCGCCTATCAGGAGAGCTTCCGTCCAGGAAAAATGAAACGAATAGCGGCATGCCACCGATACAAGAGCGCCTGACAGCAAGTAGCTGAAAAATGAGAGGAAGAAGCCAGCGCTGAAGTGCCGAATCACCTCGGTCACTTTCAGATCGAGACCGGCCTCGAACAGGATGAGAATCAGCGCCAGCGCGCCGAACCCGTGTGTCGCCCCGCGAAAAATATCCGGATTCACCCAGTGCAGCGCCGGACCGATCGCTACACCAGTCGCCATTAGGATCACCACGTCCGGCACGTGCGTGAACCTGACCAGTCGGTTCGCAGCAAACGCCAGTACGAGCAATCCGCCAAGAAGGGCAAAAAATACAAAGAGATTCATCGGACCCAATTGACGATCATCGAAGCGTTCTTCGTTCTGCGCAATGGCTTTTTCGAGCGTCAGAAAACCGACAACGGCTCAGTTTGTCATCTAGCAAAGCGCATCTCGTCAAATACCGTTCAGAGCCTTCGCATACAAGCCACTACGAAACGTAATACAATAGGGGTGCTTATCGCCACCGCGCGCCCGTAGCTCAGTTGGATTAGAGCGTGTGCCTCCGGAGCACAAGGTCAGGGGTTCGAGTCCCTTCGGGCGCGCCACTTCCTCAATACCAGCCCGATATACTGTGTGTAGCCGCGAAGACGTCTCGGCCTCGATTCAGCTTCATATTATGAGTTGAAACGCTGATCATTTTCCTCGCTGGCGTTCACTTCGCGCAGTCGATCTTCTCCAGCAGTGTGATAGATTTCATCGAGCCTTTTCTATTTGATGCGAGGGGCTGAGGCGACGTGAGCGAACCGAAGCACCCCATAAACGTAGCGCACGATAAGGCGGTCCCGCTTGCGGCCCGCGTTCCCACGTCACAGGCACCGCAGAGTGGCGGAATTTATGCTGCGACGACCGCATTCGTAGTTCTCTTTTGCATTGTGGGACTCGCACTGTGGGGTCTCCCTTTTTATTACGATTTCATGGTGCAGCAGTTCGGATGGACCCGGGCACAGGTCACGTCGGGAAACGCAATCAGTAAGCTTGTGATCGGACCGGCATTCGGCTTTTTTGCTGGATGGATCATCGACCGGTTCGGTCCGCGCCTGATGATGATGACGGGAATTGCGATGGCCGGCGCTGCGCTCGTGGGGCTAGGCTCGATCTCAAGTCTGGGCATGTTCTACCTTTTTTATTTCTTCAATGCGCTGGGTTACGTGTGCGGAGGGCCACTGCCCAACCAGGTGCTGCTCACTCGCTGGTTCGATAAGGGCCGCGGCAAGGCAATGGGGTTCGCATATCTTGGAATCGGATTCGGCGGGGCGGCCGTGCCCTGGATTGCGACTGCTTTGATCACGAAATTCGGGTGGCAGGCATCGCTGCGATACATGGGAGTCGGGATTGTTGCTGTTTCGCTGCCCTTGGCGTTTTTCCTGAAGGAGACTCCGGCGCCCGCCAAATCCGAGTCGCGTGCCGTGCCTCTAAGTGTGAAGGCGGCCTTCAAGAGTGGCTCGTTCTACCTACTTACGTTGGGAAGCATGTGCTCGATTGCGGCCGTGAGCGGCACGCAACAAAACCTGAAGCTCTTTTTGAGTCTTGACCGTCATTTTTCGCAGATGTCAGCGGCCCGAGTTCTGTCGCTCATTCTCACGTTCAGCATTTTGGGCCGCTTGGTGATCGGGTGGCTCGCCGATCGAATCTCGAAAAAACATGTGGTGCTCCTGACGTATTTCCTGGTGGCGGTTGGCATTCCGCTGCTCTTTTTGGGACGTAATCCGATTGTTCTTTACATGTCGGCAGCGGTATTCGGCACAGGGCTCGGTGGCGACTACATGGTGATCCCATTGATCGCAGCTGAACTTTTCAACGGGCAAATGCTCGGCAGGCTTCTAGGAGTGATACTGACAGCAGGCGGAATGGCTGAAGCCGTTTCGCCGTGGATGATGAGCTATCTTCGTGACACAACCGGAAGTTATTTGGCTAGCTGTATTGTGCTCGTAATCGTAGCTCTGCTCGGGATGATTGCGATACTCGGATTGCCCAATCGACAAAAGGCGACATGAAAAAACCCATTCTCCGCGTAGCGAGCATAAAGGATACGGCGAGGCTTCAGGAACATCTCGCCTCGCTGAATGTAACGATTCCCTGCGATAGCGACCTAGCCCGGCCGGAAGATTCGCCTTTACGATGGCCGCTCGCTAAGGACGGAATCACAATCGGAAATCGCATCGCCGTTCAGCCGATGGAAGGCTGGGACGGTCTACCCGATGGCAATCCCAGCGAAAATACGATGCGCCGCTGGAAGCGATTTGGCTCGAGCGGAGCAAAGCTCATCTGGGGCGGAGAAGCTGTAGCCGTCGTCCATGATGGACGCGCGAATCCAAATCAACTGGTAGCAGCGCCGCACACGGAAGCCGGAATTGCGCAGTTGCGAGATACGCTGATCGCGGAGCATCGCGCGTGCACCGGGTCGACCGATGGCCTTTTGATCGGCTTGCAATTAACGCATTCTGGCCGCTATTGCCGTCCGAATCTGCATAATCGCCCGGAGCCGAAGATTCTGTATCACCATCCCTTTCTTGACGGGCGATTGCACTTGCCCGCCGATTATCCTGTTCTGACCGATGGAGAGATCGAAGGGATTATCGAGAGTTTTCATCGGGCGGCTGTAATGGCGCATAAGCTCGGCTTCGATTTCGTAGATGTTAAGCACTGCCACGGTTATCTAGGGCACGAATTCCTGAGTGCGCGAACGCGGGAAGGGCGCTACGGCGGCAGTTTCGGCAACCGCACGCGTTTCCTGCGCGAGGTGGTCCAAGGCATTCGGTCGCGCGCGCCTGGACTTCAAATCGGCGTACGGCTTTCAGCGTTCGATACGATTCCGTTTCGGCCCGATCCTGAACAGAGCGTTAATGGAAAGCTCGGGCCCGGAATTCCGGAAGTCTGGGAGAATGGCGATGGCTACACATTCGGATTCGGTGCCAATTCATCAAACCCCGTCGATATGGATTTGGAAGAGCCTACAAAATTTCTCGCGCTGCTGGAGGAATTGGGTATTTGTCTCGTGAATCTCTCGGCAGGAAGCCCATACTATAATCCGCATATAATTCGGCCGGCTCTCTTTCCACCGTCCGATGGATATTTGCCTCCAGAGGATCCACTCATAGGTGTTGCGCGGCAAATGAATGCGGTGCGGACATTGAAGCAGCAGCACCCGAGTCTGATTTTCATGGGGTCGGCTTACACGTACCTGCAAGACTTTCTGCCGAACGTAGCCCAAGCAGCCCTGCGTGAAGGATGGGTCGATTGCGTCGGCATCGGTCGCATGATTCTGACGTATCCGGAAATCTTGTGGGATGCCGCGGAAGGTCGCGAAATCGCGCGCAAGCATATCTGCAGGACGTTCAGCGATTGCACGACGGCCCCGCGCAACGGCATGCCTTCAGGCTGCTATCCGCTTGATGATTACTATAAGGCATCTGAATACGCCTTACGCGTGGCTGAAGTAAAGAAGCATTAGCGCACGCTTCAAGGCGAGAAACGGCGGACACAATGCCGGAAATCGAGATGGAAACTCCCGCGATGACAATTGAATCTCTGCTCTCCCGGCAAGGACTTCGTCGGAAGGTGCAGGGCGTTGCTGCGGCGCTCCTGCCATTTGAAGCCGATGGCAGGATCGGAGTGGAATCGTTTCAAAATCATCTAAGGGCAACACATCGCGCAGGACTGATGAACGCCGTGAACATGGATACGGGATATGTGAACTATCTGAGCCACTCGGAAAAGCTTGACGTATTGCGCTGGACGCGCGATGCGCTTGGCGAGGGCGTTCCATTCGTTGCGGGTGCGTACATTGAAGGGCAGTCGGGCGAGATCGTTGATTTGTATCGCAAGCAGATCGAGCCGATTGTCCGCGCAGGCGGCATTCCGATCCTTTTTCAAACGGCGCGCGTGCACGGGAAATCGCCGAAGGAAAAAGCAGATACGTATCGATCAATTTGCGAAGGCTATCCGCACGCACTGGCGTTTGAATTAGGAAAAATGTTTGCACCGAATGGGGAGATCTTTGACGAAGAGACTGTTCGCAGGCTTATGGACATCCCAACCATAAAAGGGATGAAGCACTCCTCACTCGACCGGCTCATCGAATTAGAACGGCTTGCTCTGCGTGACAAGCACCGGCCCGATTTCCGCGTTTACACTGGAAATGATTTAGGCATCAACATGATCGAGTACGGTTCGGACTACTTGCTTGGACTCGCGACCTTCGCACCGGAGAAATTCGCAGAGCGCGACCGACTCTGGGAAGCAGGGGATGCAAATTATTACGCGCTCTCGGATGCCCTGCAATATTTGGGCAATGTGGCTTTTAGAGCGCCAGTTCCGGCGTACAAACATTCGGCTGCGGTTTTCCTTCATTTGACCGGCAGGATTCCGACCGACCGCACACATCCGAAAAACCCGCAGAGACCCGCATGGGAACCAGAAATTCTTCGCGATTGCGCCGCGCGTCTCGGATATTCCTAATTGGCAAAGCGGTCATTTCGTGACCTTCGTCACGAAGTACGTAATTTGCTTTCCGGGCTCCAGCGTCATCATGTGGGGTGTTTTTGGGGGGATATAGATCACGTCGCCCGCACCCATTTTCGTTCGCGTGCCGCCACTGATCCCAGTGCCGCGAATTTCGCCGGACTCGATTTCCTTGCCGTCGATGATTGTGCCACCTACCGTTACCGTGACGCTGCCTTGCGAAATCACAAGCACGTCCGCTTGATTTGCATGCCATTCCGCCTGGCCGGACCCTTCGCGATGCGCAATCATGAAGGTTGTATTGCCGTCTGTAGCGATGGTTTTGCTCGCTACCTTATGCGCATCGATCTTTCCGGAAAGCACTTTCCCTTGCGCCTCGATTTCAGACAACTTCCAGACATGAAAACCGGGTGCATCGACATCAGGCGCAGCCATCGCGACGACTAGCATTGCAGAGGCGGCAAGCCAAGCGCCTAGCCTCACATTGATGCCCGAGATCGTCTTCATTTATCACCTCACGCCTTCTGATCTTACGTCCATCGCTATCACGAGATTTCGAGCGCCGGGATATTTCGTTAAGCACCATTATTCAAGCGGGAACAAGATCAGACTTCGATGTAGCGACTGACGTTCATCAGGCGGCCATTGTGCAACCAGGAACGGCTGTTTGAAACCACTTGCTGAACCAACATTGCAACTCTGCTCCTTGAGAAATGCGCGCGTCGCTCTGAGCCTGCGCAAATTTTGCCTCGAAAATTCCGCGCGCTTGAGCGATCCATTTGAGCCCCCACGGCGTGGGCAACGTCTCTAGCTGATTCGCGAGCTCACGAAGACATCGCCACGAATTGTCGAATTCAGCTGAAGCCGCACCTGCTCCCTGCGCGTAAAGTGGAAGGACCAACTCCGGCAGAACGCACGCAATTCCCGAAACGATGCCGTCGCAGACATCCTCGCTGAGTGCGCGCCGCAGCGTCGGATCGTTGCCCACGATTCGGCACGCGTCCGACCCATGCTGCGTCAGGTCACGTAAGATATCCAGCGAACCACCCGAGTCTTTGATGCCGATAACATTTGGTATGTCGGCGATGAGCTTGCGAACTGTCTCTGGTTCGAGCCCGGTACTGAACTGCGGCAGATTGTACAAGAGTATTGGCAGGGGCGTTTGTTTCGCGACCGCCCTGCAGAATGCGTCCAGATCGTGCTGCTGATAACGATAGTAATACGGCATAGGCAGGAGCAGTCCGCTCGAACCCTCCGCTTCTGCAATCTTCGCCAATTCACTGACGGTTGAAATGCTCGGCCCTCCAATCCCGCACAACATTTTGGCTTTGCCATTACTCGCCTCGCGAACAGTCTTGACCATCGCCCGTAGATGCTGGGGACGCGCCAGGCACAACTCGCCCGTTGCGCCATTCAAAGCAAAGGAATCGACGCCCTTTGACAGCAGGAAGCGAACGAGCCGCGTAAGTGCAGGCACATCCACGCTATCGTCTGCTTTCCGCGGCGCGAGTAACGCAGCGAAGACCCCGGAAAATTTCTTCACGGCCATGCGGAGCTCCCCAAGTGAAGCACACTACTTCGGCACATCGGACAATGGGAAATGTACATGGCGAATCGCCTTCCGCTGCCAAGTGTATGTGATTTCCAAATCGCCGCTCGCGGCCTGGATAATTGCTGGATACGAATATTCGCCGGGCTGATCCTCTAAGGTGTAGAACATGCGGAAATGTTCGCCATCCCTCGAGACGGCAAGATTTAGCGGCGAGCGCCCGCTTGTCGTATTGTTGTAAACGAGCACAATTCGCCCGTCTCGAAGCACTACTGCGTCGATTCCCGAATTGGGATTCGGCACATCGAGTGCCCGCGGCTCGGTCCATGTCAAGCCGTTATCGAACGAATCGGAGATGACCACACGACCGATGTTCGTTGTCGAGCGTGCGTAAAAGCGCAGATGTTTCGGCCCAAGCGCCACGACAGTTGGCTGGATGATTCCGTAATTAGCGTTTGTATCCGATGTAGGTATTGCGGTGCCCTCTCCTTGTGGAGCAGCGCCGCTGGCACTGCTCGCTCGGACTCCCGGCACAAACGGGCCAATCTTCGCCCACGTCTTACCATCATCCGTGCTGCGCTCAATCCACGCGGACCATGTGCGATAGGCCTCAATGGAAGATCCGGCAACGATCGTTCCGTTCTTCATCACCAGCGGCTTCGCGCGAATCGAGCCGAGAAGCCCGGCGGGCAAGTGCTGAGCAGCGGACCACGTGCGTCCTTCATCATCGCTGTATTTTCGTGATGCCGCCCATTGCTGCGGGCTCGGCCCGAATTTGTAGTAGAGCCAGAGTCGGCCTGCCGCGTCATGAAACAGCACCGGATTCCAGCAGGGAACACCCTCTTCGCGCGCGACCTCGATCGGCGCTGACCAGGAGCCTTCAGACATTCGTGCAGACCAGATCGCGACATCCGGCTTACCCTCGGCGCTACCGCCAAACCACGCGGCCAAGAGGGCCCCATTCTTCAGTTGAACGATAGTCGATGCGTGGCTTGAGGCGAACGAGACCGAGCTAGGCTCAAAGATGAGTTCTCCTTTGGGCTGCGCATGAGCCACACCAGCGTACATGGCGAACAACGTGAAGACGAGAAATGTGACGAACATTAGCGGCGTTTTCATCTCGTGCGCGAGTATACCGCTTATGTCGGCAGCATGTCGACATGTCATGGGTGACGTGCTATAACACAGGCGCCAAATGCCCTCTAAGAGACACGCTCCCTTGCCGAGCCATTCCCGCGGCGGTTCTATCCGCGAGAAGGCCTATCTTCACATCCAACAGTGTATTGCAAACGGTACGTTGGCGGCCGGGGGCGGGGTCTCAGAGCTATCGCTATCCAAAGAACTGAAGAGCAGCAGAGCGCCCATTCGCGAGGCGATGCACCGGCTTGCGGCGGAGGGGCTACTTGAGCAAAGCCCTTCTGGCGGCATGGTGGTCGCGCACTTAAAGCGAGAAGACATTATCGAACTTTATGAGTTGCGTGAAGCGTTGGAAGTCTATGCCATTGGCAAAGTGGCGCGCGCGGCGTTGCTTCCGTCGGACAAATTGCGGTTGCAGCGTTTGGTTGACGAAGTTACGAATCTAAGCTGTGAGCTCGAAAGGAGCAGCCGCAATGCGTTGAACTCACGAGGAATGACACGGTTCATTGCATGCGATCTCGGTTTTCACGCGCTGCTGATAAGTATGGCCAACAACTCCCGCCTTCAGAAGGTCGTCAGCGATACGCGCCTCTTGATCAGAGTATTCGCAATTCGTCGCGAAGGTCACGACGCTGCGGCGCTCAAGAGCATCCAGCTCTATCACCAGCAAATCCTCGATGCGGTCGCAAAACAGCAGCCTGAGGCCGCAATGGCTGTGCTCGCCGAACACATCCGTGCAAGCCGGCACGAACGGCTCGACGAATACGATCGTTGGAAGCGCGAGATGAGCTTGCGAGAGACAGTCCAAGCCGTTTTCGATGCGCGCGGAACGGCGCAGCGGGTATGATCAGTGTTCCATTTGCAAAGTGGCGGCAGGATTCCTCCTATAAATGGCTGCTCATCAGCATGTTATGGTTCGTCTGCTTTTTCAACTACGCCGATCGGCAGGCAATCTTTTCCGTTTTCCCTCTACTAAAGGCTCAAATGCATCTCTCCAACGTGCAACTGGGAATCATCGGCGGCGCGTTCACATGGATGTATGCGCTCTTTGGACCGTTTGCGGGCTCTTTGTGCGACCGCCTGCCGCGCAAGACCCTGATTCTTGGAGCACTGATTTTTTGGTCGCTGATCACGGCGGCCACGTCAATCTGCCGCGACTATTCGCAGCTCATTGCCGTTCGCGCGTTTAGCGGGCTGGGCGAAGCAATCTATTTCCCAGCGGCAATGTCGATTATCAGTGACTATCACGGTGTAAATACTCGCTCCCGCGCCATGTCATGGCATCAATCTGGTGTCTACGCGGGGACAATTGCCGGAGGAAGCCTCTCCGGTTTTTTCGGTCAGTACTACGGATGGCAATCGAGCTTCACCTTCTTTGGGGCAGGGGGAATTCTGCTCGCTATTATTCTATGGAGCCTACTGAAGGAACCCATCCGTGGCATGTCCGAAGGCGCATGCATGAAGAAGAGCGAGAACCAAACAAAGTGGCCAGCGGACGAAACTCAGCGCCAAGGTGGCTTGCTGCACGGTCTAATCGACGTGCTGCAGAATCCGATGGCGCTGCTCTTGATCGCGGTCTTCATTGGAGCGAATTTCGTGGCAGTTGTCTTTCTCTCGTGGATGCCCACATTCCTTTACAACAAATTCCACATGAGCCTCTCGATGGCAGGCTTGAATGCGACAGTGTACATTCAGATCGCGTCCGTGCTCGGTGTGATCTCCGGCGGCATCCTTGCGGACGCATTCGTGAAGAAAATGGCCGGCGGGCGCATGCTCGCACAATCGATTGGTCTGCTTATCGGTGTCCCATTCGTGTTCCTCACGGGCTGGACCACATCGGTCGCTGTGCTCATAGCGGCCATGATAGGCTTCGGCTATTTTAAGGGTCTTTACGATGCAAACATTTTTGCGAGTCTTTATGACGTAGTCCCTGTTCAGTTGCGCGGGGCTGCGGCAGGCACTCTCAATTCAATGGGCTGGCTAGGCGCGGGATTCGCGCCCGTTGCAATTGCCGTTTCGGCCGCGCACTACGGAATGAGCGCAAGCATAAGCGCGACCGCCGTCATTTACGTGCTGATTGGGCTGCTTCTGGTTGCAGGTGTGGCGCGCCAAAACCGAAAATCGCTGCAAAAATCACGATAAACCGGGCCGCTCTCAAATCGCGTCCCCCACTACCTTTTGCTTCTGCTCGCCAAGTCCCTCAACGCCAAGTCTCATCGAATTGCCAGGACGGAGAAACACGGGCGGCTTTTTCCCTCCGCCAACGCCGGGCGGAGTTCCGGTCGAAATAATATCGCCCGGCTGTAGGCTCATAAATTTGCTCAAGTAACTCACCAGAAACTTGACGCCAAAGACCATCGTCGCTGTTGTGCCGTTCTGCTCGCGTTTGGCATCGACCTCAAGCCACAGTCCAAGCTTCTGCGGATCGGGAACCTCATCTGCGGTAACGAGCCATGGACCAATCGGTCCAAAAGTGTCCGCGCTTTTTCCCTTCACCCACTGACCCGTGCCTTCGAGTTGAAAAGCGCGCTCAGACACGTCATTTACAACACAATATCCCGCCACATGCTCCAAGGCGTTTTCCCGGCTTACATATTTCGCGAATTTGCCGATCACCACGCCGAGCTCAACTTCCCAATCCGTCTTTTCCGATCCGCGCGGGATCACCACATTGTCATTCGGACCGCAAATCGCCGAGGTGGCCTTCATGAAAATAATCGGCTCGCGCGGTACCGCCATTCCCGATTCAGCAGCATGGTCGGAATAGTTAAGACCGATGCAAATGAACTTACCGACCCTGCCAACACACGGGCCCAGTCGAACCGGCTCGTTTACGCGCGGCAATTTCGCCGTATCCAGCGCCCGCAGTTTGTCCATTCCTGCCGGCAGTAACGCTTCGCTCGCAATGTCCGGAATCACGCCCGATAAATCCCGGATTGTCCCATCGGCCGCGAGAATTCCCGGTTTTTCGCGTCCCGCATCGCCATACCTCAAGAGTTTCATCCTTCCTCCGATTTGTCTGCTTCGCTCACATCGTCCATCCGCCATCGATCACATGGACTTGGCCGGTCGTAAAACTCGACTCGTCTGATGCGAGATATACTGCAAGAGCCGCAATCTCTTCGGGACGCCCCACTCGTCCCATCGGCTGCCGCGCGATGAAATCCGAACGCGTCTTCTCGATGTTGCTTCCAAGCGCGGCGATCCGTTCGTCCAGAGAAGGCGTCTGCACCGTTCCAGGGCAAATCGCGTTGCAGCGAATGCCTTTGCCCACGAAATCCGCCGCGATCGATTTTGTTAACCCGATAATCGCAGCCTTCGATGCGGTGTAAACGAACCGATTCGGGATTCCCTTTACGCTGGAAGCAATCGAAGACATGTTGATGATGTTGCCGTGGCCCGCCGCCAACATTGCGGGCAAAAACGCACGGCACATCCGATAGATTGATTTCACGTTCAAATCGAATGAAAAGTCCCAATCCTTTTCGGCACAATCCAAAATCGTTCCCTGATGGACGAACCCGGCGCAATTGAACAGCACGTCGATCCCGCCTAACTCCTTCGCGATGCTCTCCACGGCTTTCGAATCATGCACATCCAGACGCCGCATACGGAGGCTCGAGCGTTCGTTGGCAAGCTTCGCGAGTGCGGTTTCATTAATATCGGTAGCCCAAACGGATGCGCCCTCGTCTGCGAATGAGAGCGCCGTCGCGCGGCCAATTCCCTGCGCGGCTGCTGTGATCACCACCGTCTTTCCCGTCAACCTTCCGCTCATCCGTCTTGAGTCCTTTCGCAAAATCGAAATGCCCGCTAATTCTCCTTTGGCAAGGAAACTCCAGAAAATTCTCCCTCCAGAACGCTCGAATCGGGACGATTCTCATTGCTTCGTTAAGCTGACAAGACATACCTAATGAGATTCCCGCGGGACGCCATCTCCCCGGCAACCAATTAAGAAATCCAAATCGGCTCCGCAGCTCGCTTGCTGCACGTGATCAACATACAGCCTCTGATAACCGCCATCCATGGCGGGCGAGGGCGGCTTCCATGTCGCTCGACGTTCATTTAAAATCTCCTCACTCACATCCAGTTGCAACTTACGTGCCGGAACATCGAGCTCGATAAAATCTCCGTCGCGCACCAGCGCTAAATTTCCGCCGACGGCCGCCTCAGGGCACACATGGAGCACGACCGTGCCATAAGCAGTGCCACTCATCCGAGCATCTGAAATCCGCACCATATCGGCGACGCCTTTCTGCAGAAGCTTTGGCGGCAGCGCCATGTTGCCCACTTCCGGCATCCCGGGATAGCCTTTCGGTCCGCAATTTTTCATCACCAAGATGCAGGTTTCGTCTACGTCCAGCGCGGGGTCTTTCACGCGTTCGTTGTAATGCTCAATATTTTCGAAAACGACGGCGCGCCCACGATGCTTGAGCAGTTTCGGAGAAGCTGCCGAAGGCTTGAGAACCGCCCCGTCCGGTGCCAGATTCCCGCTCAGTACGGCAACCCCTCCGCTCGCCACGAGCGGCTTATCAAAAGGACGAATCACGTCCGAATCCCAGTTACGGGCATCCTTGCAATTCTCTGTTAAGGTCTTTCCATTCACCGTCACTGCATCCCGATGAAGCATTCCGCGTTCATCCAATGTGCGGATCACAGCCGGCAATCCGCCAGCGTAATAGAAGTCCTCCATAAGGAATCGGCCCGAGGGCATCAAGTCAACGAGCGTCGGCACATCACGTCCCAGTCGATCCCAATCTTCGAGCGTTACCTTCACACCCACGCGGCCTGCCATCGCCAAATGATGGATGACCGCATTGGTTGAACCTCCAATGGCCGCGTTCACGCGAATCGCGTTTTCAAATGCCTTGCGCGTCAGGATCGTGGAAATCCGCATGTCCTCGCGTGCCATCTCGACGATTCGTCGGCCAGCCATGTGGGCCAGGGCGGACCTGCGCGAATCCGCCGCCGGAATTGCCGCATTCCCCGGTAAACCGAGCCCCAGCGCCTCGACCATAGATGCCATTGTGGACGCCGTGCCCATCGTCATGCAGTGCCCCGCCGAACGCGACATGCATGTTTCCGCCTCGTGAAATTCCGCTTCGGACATCGTGCCCGCCTTAACCATGGCGTCGAATCGCCATACGTCCGTGCCCGACCCGATGTTGCGGCCGCAGTATTTTCCGTTGAGCATCGGCCCGCCGGAAACCACAATCGCGGGCACATCGCAACTCGCCGCGCCCATAACGAGGGCCGGCGTCGTCTTATCGCATCCGCATAACAGCACCACGGCATCTATCGGATTCGCGCGAATCGATTCTTCCACGTCCATGCTGACCAGATTGCGAAAGAGCATCGCCGTGGGGCGCATGTTCGTTTCGCCCAGCGAAGTCACCGGAAATTCCAAGGGAAAGCCCCCCGCCTCCCACACACCGCGTTTTACGCATTCGGCGATTTCACGAAAATGTGCATTGCAAGGCGTCAGCTCCGACCACGTATTGCAAATCCCGATTACCGGCCGCCCGTCAAAAACCTCCGGCGGAAATCCGCGCATCCAACTGCGATGCAGAAACCCATCTTTGTCCATGCGCCCGAACCAAGCTGCCGATCGAAACGTCTTTTTCATCATTATCCGCCGAGTGGAATCTCTCGCTGATCCCGTTCCGCCAAGTATAAATGTGCTTCTGTCACTTGGCTACGCGGGGTCCGTCCCCTGATCTATTTTGCCCGGTACGGCCAAATTGCCTGCGTAAATGCCGCGCCGTCTACGTAAATCGTCTGCCCGCTAATATACGACGCCTCAGAACTCGCCAAAAATACCACCGCCTGCCCCACGTCGCACGGCAGGCCGACGCGCCCGAGCGGAGTGGCCTCTCCCCAGATTTTTCCGTAGTCGCCGCCTTCCGCTTTCGTTCGCTCAACAAGAATCGCGCCCGGTGCCACGCAATTCACGCGAATTCCATAGCTGCCCAGCTCGACCGCCGCAACTTTGGTGAGCATCTCAATCCCACCCTTGCTTGCCGTGTAAGCAATGAGGCGCGGAAAAGGCACCTTGTTGCATGCCGATCCTATGTTGATGATTGCGCCGCCCGCATGTTTTTTCATATGACGCGCCGCCGTCTGCATACACAAGAAACATCCCTTCAAATTCGTGCGAATGTCACGATCCCAGTCCTCCTCTTTCAATTCCAGCAGCGGCGACCAGCTCTGCACGCCCGCGTTGTTCACCAGAATGTCGAGCTTCGAAAATCTACTCAAAACGCCGTCGAAAATCCGCCTTACGTCCGCACTTAACCCGATATCGCCCATCGCCGCAAACGCGTCTACACCAAACGCGCGGACATCCTCAATCGTCCGTGCCACGCCCTCTGAATCCATATGCGAATTCACGGCCACACTGCAACCGGCCCGCGCCAGTTCGAGCGCGATTCCCTTGCCCACACCCGAACTCGATCCGGTAACTAATGCCGTTCGATTCTGCAGACTCACAACCTTATTCCCATGCTTTCACGATGCAAAATGAATACGCGAACGGAATTCCGGCCTTCCGCTAATACCTTCAATCTTCGTCCGATATAGCCCGCCGCCTCGATGCAGTTTCAGATCATAGCCAGGCGGTTGCAAGGGATCAGGTTCCGAGTTCGCTGCGGACGTAACATACATCTCATCGAAGCCTGGCCCGCCGAACGTGATTGACGAAGTCTGCTTCGCTGGGAACAATATTTCGCATTCCAGCTTTCCTTTCGGTGTATAGCGCTGCAATCGGCCGCCATACCAGAGTGCAGTCCAAACAAATCCTTCGGCATCCACGGTCATTCCGTCCGGCAGACCAGCGTTTCGCGGAATCTTTGCGAAGGTCCGCCTTTTACTCAGGTTGCCTGTGCGGCGATCATAGTCGAACAGATAAATGCGCCGAGCGAACGAATCAGTGAAATACATTCCACTAAGGTCGGGCGTGAAGCCCATGCCATTTGCGCATCCGATGCCCCTCATCATTTCGGTGACGAATCCATCCGTATTAAACCGTAAAAGGCGCCCTTTGCCGCCGCCAAGCGTACCGGCAAACACGCGCCCTTCGGGATCTGCGATCACATCATTAAAGCGCTCGTTGCCCGGACAGGCATCGCGCACAACCTCATGCACAGTTCCGTCCCGCCCAAGCACGGCAATGCAACCATCCTGGAAGAGGAGAAGCGAACCATCTTCCTGTAACGTGAATCCGCCCGTAACGCGCGTTCGCAGAATTACGTCGCATTTAACGGTCGCAGGATCATACCCATAAATTATGCCGCGCGGAATATCCACGAAGAGCAGCAGGCCCCGATCCTCGCACCAAAGTGGATTCTCACCGGTGTGGCAGGACAACGGCGCCACTAATTCCACGTTTGCGTCTGCCACAATCTCTCCCTGGCGAGAGACACTCTGTCTCACGCACTTCCTTCGAAATGCTAACAGAAAGAGAGTTTGCCCGATTGTTTTTGCCGCAAGCGGCGAAGTCTAGACACGGCTAGCGCAAGTAGACCCGAAGATGTTGCCCCGCGCGAATACGAGTGGAGCGCCCCATGCGGTTCGCACGCTGAATGGAAACGATCGTAGTGTGGTAACGCCGGGCAAGCAAACCGAGCGTCTCGCCGCGTCGAACGCGATGGATGACGTACCTGCGATGGAACGCCGCCTGCCGGATACGCAGCACCATCCCGGGCCTTACCTGCTGGTCCCACAGCAGATTATCCCGCACGATCGCCCAAGGATCGATCTTCATCCGCTGCGCAATGTCCGCCAGATCGTCGTCTTTCGCTACGCGATACGTCCTGAATTCCTTTGGCGTCTGCAGCGGAATTTGCAACAGAGTGTCCGGCGCAACCGCCTCGATGAGGTCCAAATTGTTCGCGTTGCGAAGAGCGTCCGGATCGACTCCCAACGCAAAGGCGAGGCTGATCGGATTATCGCCGAGGCGAATCCTGTAATAGAGCGTACCATCATTAATCTTAAAAAGATTTTTCTGCGGCTCTAACGGGTACGCGATCCGATAACCCGGACGCAGAGTGCGAGTCGCAAGAAATGGGTTGTAAAGGCGCAATTGAACCAACGGGAGTTTTAGCCGCCGCGAGAGATCCCACCAATCGTCGCCCGATTTAACTATCGCAATGTGCAGCAACCCTGCTTCTTCGCGAACCTCCGATCCATACTTCGCGAGCACATCCCGGTAGCCGCTGACGCCTACAACGTACTGTCGCGTCTCCAATGGCAAGATTCGGCCACGCGTGACCCTTGTCGGCCCGCCGTTATATGCCGCCACCGCATCGTTTTCGCTCCCAAACCATTGCACAAGCTGGCCCAGGTATTTGATTCCCGCCTCGATATTCGTCCGCACTCGAAGCGAGCGGAACGTGGATGGCATCAGTTGAAAGTAGCCACGCGCTCCCGCCACCGACCTCAATCCCGCGTTACCTCCCGATTCATACATGCAGACAGCGCGCGCAAGCGCGAGGTTTACATCATATTTTTTGGAATATGCTTCCACATTCCTATCGATCAGCATCACCTTTCGATACATGCCCAAAAACGATGGCGAAAACTGCTCCTCCGGCGCAATCGGAACTGCACCCGGCACTTCGACGTTTTCTTGTCGCGCCGGTCGCCCATACGCGGATGACGTGAGCAAGATCAACGCGCTCGCGAGAATTATGAGATCTGAAACGTACCGACACCCTATTCCCCTGTAAGACACCTTTCCTCCCCGTTCATAATGTAGTCTCGCAATTTCGACTGCTAAAGCTGTCGACGACACTTCCTTGCGGCCTCAGGGCTCGATGAGTCCGGCCGCCTTCCGTGCACGCTGCAAGCCACGCATGGAGGAAGTCTCTTACATCTGGGCGGGCCGGAGTGCCGCCTTCGCAATCGCCATCGGGCCTCAGCCGCTCGATTCCCTGCGTACCCCAGATCTCAGGAGCGGGGGTCAGCGGAATCATGCGCCATAGGCTTCGCGCCCTTCTTCCGGTCACGGTCACGACGCGAGTGTTAGTCCGGTCGATCAGGCATTGCAAACGAGCAACAATGCCGGGATCGGCCATAGCCCTGTTTGGATCCGGATCGAATGGCACAATTGTCCCGTCGTAATCAAGAAACAGGAATCGTTCGCTGGAGATAGAGAGATGACGCCAAAAATCGGCCGGTAACTTCTGACGGTTTAAGACCTGCATTTTTTCTGTCTCTCCAGAACTGCGCAATAGGAAAATCGGGCGCAAAATTAAAGGCCCCTAAGCACTTTTTGGGGAGACAGGTGCTAACAGAGGAGGGTACAGTTCAAATCGAAAAGGCGAGGCCGCTGCAGAAAACTCGGATGCTTCGGATAATCGAAATCGAGAAAGTGCTTGTGATGCGCGTATCGAAAAATCGCGACAGATACTGCATCGGTTATCAGAAATACGCAAAGGACGAGACAAAGGAAGAGCATCTGGGCCGCTCTCGACGCGCGCAGTGCGGACGGCGCCAGACTAAGCGATGGCGCGATCAGGACAAAGAGCACAGCCAAAACGATGGCTATTGCAAGCAACGACTGCACTGCCGATTTCTTCCTTCTCCGCATCATCTCGATTCTGCTGGCGCGATCATAACTCCTGCTCGCGTCCGGTACCAGATGGAATTCATCGCTTTTCACTTTTTAATCACAAAATGTGGAATACCGGCCGTCAAACACGCCGGCCTGGTGTTATGACGTACGGTGCCTGTGCTCAGAGCCCGCCGCTAGGAAGGATTAGTACGGGACTTTATTGGGCTTCTCTTCCCATACGCGAAAGGCTTCCAACGCTTCTTCTCGCATCATTTGGATCATGGAAATCCTGCGCTGGTGCGGAGGGAGCGGAAGCTCACGGTAGATAAAAGAGTCGTCAAACCCAACGCGCGAGGCATCCGCAGCAGTCCCGGCGAAATAGACCCGGGCAGGACGCACCCAGTAGATCGCACCAAGGCACATTGGGCACGGCTCGCAAGACGCGTAGAGATCGAATCCGTTCAATTGGAAAAGCCCGAGCTTGGCGCACGCGGCACGAATTGCTACGATTTCCGCGTGAGCGGTCGGATCGTTCGTAGATGTCACGCGATTTGTACCTTCCGCGATAATCGCTCCATCTTTTACGACGACGGCACCGAATGGTCCGCCGCGTCCGGAACGCGCATTTTCAATCGCTAGCTCAATCGCACGAGCCATGAACGGACTTTCCATCACGTGAGTATACCTGCGGAGGATAAGAGGACGAAATAACGCCAGTGGCCGCGGAAAATGCAGAAGGCGCCCGTTACGCGGGGCGCCTTCTCGGTTTGATCGTCCTTCCGTTTTAGTTTGCCGCGACGGCCTTGCGACCCGGGAACCGAGCTGCGGACCCGAGTTCCTCCTCAATGCGGAGGAGTTGGTTGTATTTTGCGATGCGATCCGTACGTGAAGCCGAGCCCGTCTTGATCTGCCCGGTTCCCATCGCGACGGCGAAGTCCGCAATGAATGGATCCTCGGTCTCACCGGAACGGTGCGAGACAATCGCGGCATACTTCGCCTTTTTCGCCATTTCCACCGCTTCGATGGTTTCTGTAACGCTTCCGATCTGGTTTAGCTTAATGAGGATGGCGTTAGCAATTCCCTCGGAAATCCCGCGGGCGAAAATCTTAGGATTCGTCACGAAGGCATCATCGCCCACGAGTTGGATCTTGCCTCCTAGCGCCTTCGTGGCAAGCATCCAGCCCTCCCAGTCGTTTTCCGCAAGGCCGTCTTCGATGGAGACGATCGGATATTGCCGCACCCAGTTTTCCCAAAAAGCGACCATCTGTTCAGACGTCCGCTCGGATTTGTCCGACTTCTTGAAAACGTACCTCTTCTTACCGGGATCATAGAATTCGCTTGATGCAGGATCGAGAGCAATAGAAATCTGCTCGCCTGGTTTGTATCCAGCCGCAGTAATCGCCTCCATTACGCGGTCGAGAGCTTCTTCATTTGATTTCAGATTCGGTGCAAAGCCGCCCTCATCACCGACCGCCGTCGAATAGCCGTTTTTCTTAAGCACCGATTTCAGATTGTGGAAGACTTCCACTCCCCAGCGCAGAGCCTCATGAAAACTTGGCGCTCCTAACGGCATAACCATGAATTCCTGCACATCGACGGAATTATCCGCATGCGCACCACCGTTCAAAATATTCATCATGGGAACTGGCAGCACGTTTGCCGCGGGGTCGCTCGAATATTTCGAAAGGTACTTGTAAAGCGGCTTCCCCGCAGCGGTCGCGGATGCACGAGCGGCCGCCATCGAAACAGCAAGAATAGCGTTAGCGCCGAACTTCGATTTGTTCGCTGTGCCGTCGGCCTCGATCATGCGTTCATCGAGTGCAGCCTGATCGGAAGCATCGAGGCCGATCACGGCTTTTGAAATCTCCGAATTGATGTGCCCGACGGCTTTGAGAACGCCTTTGCCCAAATAGTGCGACTTGTCGCCGTCGCGCAGCTCGATCGCTTCGTGCTCTCCTGTGGATGCGCCGGAAGGAACCGCGCCCCGTCCGAGAACGCCGCCCTCCAGCCGAACGTCCGCTTCCACCGTAGGATTGCCGCGCGAATCGATGATTTCACGTCCATGTACCGCAATAATCTTTGTAGACATCTTGCTCCTCGCTTGAGTTTTATAAAATGGGCTGAGCGCCCGCGAAACTGGTAATAAAATAATTCAGATTACCGCTGGCGGAACAACGGTCTATTCCGGTTCTTCAATCATGGACTCCGGCCGGGCTACGACCACCACTCCGCCGTCCGATACATGATATCGTGCTCGATCAGCCTCTCGATCGTAACCGATCTTGGTCCCCTCGGGCAGGCTTACGTGGCGATCGATAATGGCGCGGCGAATGCGGCAGCGCCGGCCGATATTCACGTGGTTGAAAATCACTGACTCCTCGACCTCGCAATAACTGTTCACGCGCACGTCATATCCCACCACGGACCGCAGCACCCGTCCGCCCGAAATGATGGAACCTCCGGCGACGATTGAATCCAGCGCCACACCCATCCGCTGCGGGTCGGCAAAGACGAATTTCGCCGGCGGATATTGCTGCTGCCAGCTATGCAGCGGCCAACTCTCGTCGTACAAATTGAAAACCGGCGATACGGAGATGAGATCCATATTCGCCTCATGATAGGCATCTAACGTTCCCACGTCGCGCCAATATGACGTCTCCTTCTTGTTTTCGTCCACAAAGTTGTATGCGAAGACCCGATGTTTCTCGATGATCCGCGGCAGAATATCGCGCCCGAAATCATGCGAAGAATTGGGGTCTTCAGCATCCGCAATTAGGATGGGAACGAGTAACTGCGTGTTAAAAACATAGATGCCCATCGAGGCGTTCGTCTTATCCGGGTGAATGCGCGACCGCTTCGGATCAGCCGGCTTTTCCTCAAACCCTATGATGCGCCAGTGTTCATCCGTTTCGATGATGCCGAACTGTCTGGCCGCAGTTGCCGGGTCTTCTTCGATCACGGCAACGGTCACGTCCGCGCCTGCCTGCACGTGATGATCCAGCATCTTTTGATAATTCATCTTGTAGATATGATCGCCGGAAAGAATGAAGACGTAGCTCGACTGCTCGCTTCCGATCGAATAGATGTTTTGGTAGACGGCATCCGCGGTGCCTTGGTACCAATGCTGGGAGACGCGCATTTGTGGCGGCAGTACTTCGATGAATTCGCCATATCCCAAGAGTGACGACCACCCACGGCGTACGTGTCGATTGAGGCTCAATGCCTTGTATTGTGTTAGCACAAAAACTCGCCGCAGGTCGCTGTTCAGGCAATTGGAAAGCGTGATGTCAATAATCCGGTAAACACCCCCAAACGGAACGGCCGGTTTTGCGCGATCGCGTGTAAGCGGCCACAGTCGCTCCCCTTGCCCTCCGGCGAGCAGCACTCCAATCGCGTTGCGCATGACGGGCATGGGCGCCTCCTGCGGCGTTTAATCTACGGCGGGGCCACATTCTAACAATCTAGTACGAAAGTGCACCTCGAAAATAAAAATCGAGAGTCTCTACGATCGCATGGCCACGTTTACTTGGCCGTAATAGGCAAGAGCCAAGACCCATCGCGAGAATTTATTTCTTGACTTCGAAGGGCGGGCTCCGATAGAACCAGTGGGCAATAGCCGGGCCATGCGGCATTCGGCTACAATAAAGAGTGAAATAACCTTTCAATTCAATCTCAACATTAAGGACGGGGGTGAATACGCGTGGCAGAAGTTGTTATCCAAGAGGGTGAGTCTTTGGAAAATGCTCTCCGCCGGTTTAAACGGAAGGTGCAGTCGGAAGACATCATCAAAGAGATCAAAAAACACAGCTACTACTTGAAACCCGGCGAGAAGCGTCGTGCAAAGGAGGCCCTCTCGCGTAAACGTCTCCGGAAAAAACAGCGGCGTGAGCAGGACTAGGCGTCCATATCACTTTGGCCCTTCCAGACAACTCAGCGAAAACCCAAATCGGTGGTTCGGTCCATTCACCTAAAGGGTTAAATACCTGCGTTGTCTGGAAGCGATTGCTACCTGTCCTCTCCCGGTTCGGGCTCGGAGCAGCGTATGGAATACCATGATAGGGTCCTGAAGTGTTCCGATTGCAGTGCGGAATTTATCTTCACTGCCGGCGAACAGATGTTTTTCGCCGATAAGGGCTTTAAGAACGAACCAAAACGTTGCAAGGCGTGCAAATCTACTCGCGCGCAGGGTAACGGCTCGACTGGCGTTCAGCGCGTGGAAACCAAAACGGTTTGTTCCCAGTGTGGAAAGGAGACCACGGTCCCTTTTAAGCCCACACAGGGCAGGCCCGTGTATTGCCGAGAATGTTTTCAGCAGCGGCGCACGATGGGCCTTCCCGTGGCCACCGTTTGAACGAATGCAGCTGCAGTTTCCGGTAGAACACACCCCAGAACGAACCGGTGGACGCGCTTGTGAGTAGGCAACTCTGCCGGTTCGATCGACACCTACTCTCCCGCCCCCTTAAACCATTTGAGCGATCGGAACGTCCAATCTTTTGAAGCCTCAGCGAACCTCTTTTACCGTTAAGAGCACCGGTTCGAGCACTTTTGACCGAGCGTTGATAAAAGCCCGGCTATAATAGTATTTCCAGCGGCTTCAGGGAGCTTTCATGAGTCAGCAACAAACCGCCGTCGTCCCAGATCAATCGCCGGATGCGCAGGAGCATATTTGGGATTCGTTTCGGCGCTGGGGTTATCTTCAGGCAAATCTCGATCCGCTCGGTGACCTCGAACCCTTGCAGATGCCAGAACTTGATGTGTCTGGGCCGGAGGTTGAAAGAGCTCGTCGCTGCTATTGCGGCAGCATCGGAGCGGAGTTCATGCATATTCCGGATCGCGAGCGCCGTTTATGGGTGCAGGAGCGAATGGAATCGGAATCGCCTGAGCCTGATCGCGCGCGAATTCTCGAATTGCTGATCCGAGCGGAGGTGTTCGAGCAGGTTTTGCAAACTCGCTATCTGGGTACCAAGCGTTTCTCGCTCGAAGGCGAGACGGCTCTCCTGCCGCTGCTTGAGGCTATTCTCAATGCCGCCGCGGAAACGGGCGCTGAGAAGGCAATGCTTGCAATGAGCCATCGTGGCCGCCTCAATGTGATGGTTAACACGGTCGGTCGCGACGCTGCCGAGCTTTTCGCCCACTTTGAGGACGTCGATCCGCGCAGCGTTCTCGGTAGTGGCGACGTGAAATATCACATGGGCGCGACGGGC
>DATEGW010000137.1:0-3083 GCA_035279845.1 Candidatus Acidiferrales bacterium
CCGCTTGCTTGGGCCGTCGCTACTTTTTTGAACTTGGGGCAGGGGAGGGCCGGACATCGTGATGCCTCCTTGCGCTTCTGAATTCAAGCAAGCATGGCCCGGGCCGATGGTTCCGAGTGTATCGCGAAGTGTTCAGAAGAAGCGCACTTTTGCGTCTGGACGTTTGTAAAGGTGAACACTATCGATGAAGCGTACCTGGCGGTCGTCGTAGGTAAGCACGAGCGAGTGCGTGCGGATGCCTTCACCGAAGAAACGCACGCCGTTGAGAATGCTTCCGCCTGTCACACCTGTGCACGCGAAGATGATTTTCTTGCCGGGAGCGAGCTCGTCGGTCTTGTAGATTCGTTTCGGATCTTTCACGCCCATTGTGGCCAAACGCTCTTCCTGCTCCGGCTTGGAGACAACGAGGCGCGCGGTGATTTCGCCGTTCAGGCATTTCAATGCCGCCGCGGTGAGCACGCCTTCGGGCGCTCCTCCCGTTCCCATCACGGCATGGACGCCCGCGCCTAAAACTGCTGCGGCGATTCCGGCTGACAAATCGCCATCGCCGATCAGACGAATGCGCGCGCCGGCCTTGCGAATTTCGCTGATGAGTGTTTCATGCCGCGGGCGATCGAGAACAATCACAACCAGGTCTTCTATGCGGCGTTCGAGCCGCTGCGCGATGGCCTGAAGATTGTCTTTGACCGGCGCGTCGAGTTCAACCGCTCCTTTGCACGTTGGGCCAACGATGATTTTTTCCATATAAAGATCGGGCGCGTGGAGCAATCCGCCTTTTTCGCTCGCCGCGAGAACGGTGATCGCGTTGGGCTCGCCCGTGGCGCACAGATTCGTGCCTTCAAGAGGATCGACGGCGATGTCCACCGCCGGATAGCTATCTTTCTGCTTGGTTGCCAGGCCGACTTTTTCACCGATGTAAAGCATCGGCGCTTTATCGCGCTCTCCCTCGCCGATCACGATGGTGCCGTCCATGCCGACGGTGTCCATCTCGCGGCGCATCGCTTCGACGGCGACGGCGTCGGCTTTATGGCGGTCGCCCAAACCCATCGTGTGCGCCGAAGCGATAGCGGCCTGCTCGACGACGCGCAGGAATTCGAGGCCAAGTTTATCTTCCATCGTGGCTCTCCTTAGTTCGTCAGAATTTTCTATCGGATCGGCTGGATTGTGGCATTCACCAGAAATGGATCCTGGAATTCGGTTTGCTCGCCGGCTTTCTTCCCCTTCACCGGCAGCAAGCGAGCGGCCAGCGGTTTGTGCCATTTATAAGCGAGGCTTGCGACGTCTTTTAGAATGGGCTCAATTTCCGCTTCCGTTGTGTCGCCCGGCATGGGAATCACGTCGAGACCCGTGCCGCAAACGGCAGAGTCAAGCAGCAGGGAATTGAGGGACAGACGGCCCTCGCTCCATCGGCGCGCAATTACAGAGTCTTCGAGCACGGGCAGCATCAGGCCTGAATAGCCTGTGCGCGTGACGCGAATATTTTTCAATGCGCGCGTGATGATTGCGACGGCTGCCAGCGTGCCGTTTGAGCCGAGTGGCTGACGCGTGAAATTTTCGATGGCCCCGCCGATGGAAATTTCCTTCAGCGGTGCGGGCGAGAGATCGATTCCCGTGTAGCGCCAACCCGTTTGTTGCGCTCCGCGTTTGCCGATGGCTTCGATTTGATGCGTCCATTTGCCGAGCGACTCTTCAATGGCTCTTTGAGCTTTTTGAGGATCAGTTGTTGACGCGAGCGCCGTCGCAACAACGTTTGCGGATTGCAAGCCGACGGCGAATGTATGGTTGCCGTTCATTTGATAGGACGCTGGATAAAAAGGTGTGTTCGCCGGGACCATGGCGATTGCGGCGAAGCGGAAATTGCCAAGGCTGTTCGGACTGTTGTCGGCAAGGTAGTGAATCACGGCCGCGGCGGAGCGGATCGCGTTCCAATGAATACCGTCATCGGAGGCGATGACCACACTGCCTTCGAGTATTTTTGTCGAAGCGATAATTTTTGCGAGCAGCAGCGCTTCGTGAGAATCATCACTTGCATCTGACGTCGCTCGGTTGGCTGCGGGGCCAATCGCGGGCCCAATGGCGGCGTCGAAACCGTCCTTCTCGGCGAGAGCGTCGTACTGCTTGAAGAAAGCCAGCGTTTGTTCATCGGAAAGATTTCGCGTGTATTCGGGAAAAGGTTGCGTGGTGATGCGCAGCGTTTGCACTTCGAAGCCGGCTTTTTCGTATGCGGCCTTGATCTTTTTTAGGCTAGCCAAGGTTTCGGCGATTTGTGTTTGGTAATTCGCCCGGTCGAGCGCGATGAAAGCCGTGATGGCGCGTACTTTGGGACGATTGTCGTCGGACGAGGCCGCGCGAGCCGCGGATGAAAAGCCAAAAGCCAACAGTGCCGCGAATATGCTCGCGCGAAATAGTGAAGAATGCTTTCTCATTCGAACGCCGCGATTCCGGTGATGCGCTCACCGATGATTAATTTGTGCACGTCGTGCGTGCCCTCGTAAGTAGAGACGGATTCGAGATTCATCATGTGACGCATGATGCAGTAATCGTCGACGATTCCGTTGGCGCCAAGAACTCCGCGAGCCATGCGCGCCGTTTCGAGCGCCATCCAGACGTTATTCATTTTCATCATGGAAATGTGCGACGGATGCACGCGCTCTTTGTCTTTTAAGCGGCCGACCTGGAGCGCGAGGAATTGCGCCTTGGTGATTTCGGTGATCATCCACACGAGTTTTTCCTGCACCAGCTGATGGGATGCGATGGGCTTGTTGCTGAATTGCTTGCGTTCCTTCGCGTAGCGCAGCGCCGTGTCATAGCAAGCCATGGCAGCGCCAATCGCGCCCCAGCCGATTCCGTAGCGCGCCTGATTGAGGCACGAGAGCGGGCCGCGCAATCCTTCGACGTTCGGCAAAACGTTTTCCGCCGGAATCTTGCAGTCACTCATCGCGAGTCCCGAAGTTACAGACGCGCGCAGCGACCATTTGCCGTGAACGTCCCAGGCCTTGAATCCCGGTGTGCCTTTTTCAACGAGGAAGCCGCGAATTTTTTCGTCCTCGCATTTCGCCCAGACGACGGCGACGTCGGCGAGC
>DATEGW010000138.1:0-4455 GCA_035279845.1 Candidatus Acidiferrales bacterium
CCCCTGATCTTTCGCCAAGGACCGCATGAAATGATCGATCGCCATGTGCATTCCCGCCGTCTCGCCGCGCGGACTCAGCCTGAGCGCATGATCGGTGAGCGTCATTGTGGTGTTCGGAGGAATCACGTAGACGCAGTTTGCCTGCATTCGCATTCCGTCCGTCACCTCTTGCACACCCATCTTCGTCTCTCGCGAAATCAGTTCCCTCAGGATGCTGTGGTGCTTCGGGTCGAGATGCTGGACCAGCACGAATGCCATTCCGGTATCGGCCGGCAGTCCCCTCATCAGGTCGGTGAAAGCCTCGACGCCTCCCGCAGAAGCGCCGACAGCCACAATCAGAAAGTCTTGCCCCTCTCGCTCGGACGGCCGCTTCCCCGCTTCCGTGCCGACACGCTTTCCCGCGTCTGACTTGCCGGATTTCATCTGCTTCCTCTTGATTGCGAACGGCCGGGTAAAAACCAATTCGCGTTTAGATGTCAGGAACGGAAAGACTCGCTAGCCCCGCTAGAATGTAAAACATGAGCCGAAGCAATACAAGGAGAACGAAACTCAAATCAGTAGAGTTGGCCCACCGTCTTCGCCCTTTGACTACTTCCTCGAAAACGTAGCGCTCCCATTACGCGGATCCGTGCCAGTTAGGAATGGAAAGTGTCGGTTTTATGGGAATTAGGAGCGTGTGGTCACCCTGCAGACTTTCGAGAAGGCCCGCCTCCTCCTGTGCTCTAAAAAAATGCCGGCATCCTGTGAGCGGTTTTCGCGAAGGACCTCTCTTACTTTTCTCTCGCCCGCTGACCTGGATTGCACGACATTTAGTGGCTGCGACTCTGCCGCATCGCTCCCCGCCGTTTCAGCTCGCCGCCCGCCGTGCATGCCTTCGCCCAGGCACGGCCGCCGGCCCCGGCTTCCGCCGCCTCGGAGCGCCCTGCTCAGCTTCCCGAACGCTCTTCTTCAGCGCATCCATGATATCGATCACCTTCGCGTGTTTGGGCGCCGGCTTCTCTGCCACAGCCTTACCCTTCTGCTTGGCTTCTATAAGCGCGCGCAATTCATCCTCATATGTATCGTGGTATTGCGCCGGATTGAAGTCTTCCGCAAGGCTTTCGACCAACTGCTCGGCCAGCTTCAATTCCTGCGGCCGCAACTGCAAATTCTTCGGCCGCTCGCCATATCCTGCTACTTGGCGAATTTCATTCACGAAATACATCGTGTGGATCGTGATGCCACCGTCGCGCGGACGCACAAATACCGTATACGTTCGCTGGTGCATGGTGAACCTTGCGATCCCAACGCGCTGTGTCTCTTCAAGCGCCTTCAGTAGCAGTTGATACGGCTTGTCCGCATCTTTGTCCGGCAGCGCGAGATATGACGAATCGAAAAAAATCGGGTCGATCTGCTCAACCTTCACAAAAGCCAGCAATTCCATTGAACGCCCGGATTCCGGCGTGATTTTCGCCAGATCGGCTTTGTCCACGATCACGTAATGCCCCTTCTCGTACTCGAACCCCTTGATCACTTCGTTTCGATTCACGATTCGGTCGCACGTCGGACAAAAAAGCGGCTGACGTAAACGCGTGTGGCATTTGTCATGTAATTGATGCAACGCCACGCGCTGGCTTCGCGCCCCCGCGTATAACCGAATCGGAATCGAAAGCAGTCCAAACGTGAGCGCGCCCTTCCACACCGAAGCAGCCATCGCGATCCCTCCTCACCGTAGCGTCGGCGTCTCGCCGGCCGCTTTGCTTTTGGCTTCAGGGCGGACGCCGTTATACGAAAGGCCGGGCTTCAGCCCCGCCGTAGCGCCTGCTTAGAAATGGGCTTTAGCCCTGAAACCTACGCCGCTTTCCGATGCCGCGCCCTCGTCCGCGCCGCCTTGCGCGCAGCGCTCCGCATTTGCGCCGTGCCTTTTGTACGCACCGCCTTCATCCCCGCCTGATGGCGCGAACGCGCACCTCGCCGCCGCGCAGCCGACTGCGCTTGCCGCGAAAGATTCCGCCGCGACGCCGCGGAGTGCCCTTCACGCCGCAAGGCGCCGCTCACCGCCCGCGAACGCGTTCGCGAAACTCGCTTCCGGGAACCCCGCTTTCCCTTTCGCGTATCGCGCGCCGCCTGGCGCTTCATTTTTGCGCTGCCGCGCTTCGGTGGCGGCAGCTTCACACCGGCACGCCGCGCCTTCGAAAGTCCTATAGCGATTGCCTGCTGCGGCGAACTCGCCCCGTGCTTTCCTTCTCTCACGTGATGGATCTCCTCCCGCACAAATTCTCCTGCCTGCGTGCTGGGCGACTTGCCTTCGCGCGCGTCTTCCCGCGCTTTCTCCTCTACTTGTCTTTCTTCCTCACCGGGCATACCTATCTCCTGTAAACGCCATGATTGGGCCGGACGACAATCCAGCGTCTTCCCTCTGCGCCAGCCCGCGAAATTGGGAATAGCGTGTACTTCATGCAAAAATATTCCCTAGACGCCGAAATTCGGTTGCCATCGGTTCCGTAGAGCTGCAACGGGTTTGAGCAGGTTTAAACGAAGAGCCGCGGTCCTCAGCGCGACTTTCTGTGAGATTCGGATGACGCAAAATTTAAAACTTTCCGCCGATTTATCCATTTTCCACCCTATTTTTCGGTCCCGTTCGTTCACCTATCCTGCGAACGGATGGCTTCGTAATTGAGCGCGCGGACTCATAAGCCGCGGGGCAAGGGCTCGGGGGAGCGAATTCGGTGTGCCATGGAAACAATTCCGTTCCGAGTGTCTCCTATGCTCGCCACCCTCGTGGACGAGCCTTTTTCGAAGCCCGATTGGGTGTTCGAAGAAAAATATGACGGTGTCCGCATCCTCGCCTATAAGGAAGGCGATAAGGTCTCGCTGATCTCTCGGAACGCAATCGATCGCAGTGAACGTTATCCCGCAATCGCTGCCGAAATCGCAAAACTCAAGCCGCCAACTCTCTTACTCGATGGCGAAGTCGTAATCTTCGACGCAAAGAAGGTCTCGCGTTTTCAGCTCCTGCAACAAAGCCGTGGCCGCCCGCAATACGTTGTCTTCGATTGTCTCTACGAAAGCGGCCGCGACCTCCGCGACGAGCCGCTATCCGCCAGGCGTGAGACGCTCGAACGCGTAATGCAGCCATCGCCCCCATTGGTTCTAGCCGAGCGGCTGGCCACTGACGGCGTCAAAGCCTTCAATATCGCCACACGCCGCAAGCTGGAAGGCGTGATCGCGAAAAACGCTGCCTCCCGTTATCTCGAAGGCAGATCCACCGAATGGCTCAAGTTCAAGGTCCATCAGGAGGACGAATTCGTGATTGGCGGTTTCACCGAGCCTGCAGGCGCACGCCACTATTTCGGCGCGCTCTTGCTCGGTGTCTACTCGGGAGATCAACTCCGCTACGTTGGCAAAGTCGGTTCCGGCTTCGACGAAAACACTCTTCATTCGCTCCACGACAAATTCGCGCGCATCGTTCTCCCGCGGTCGCCTTTCGCTGCACCGCTAAGCGAACGCGGCGCCACCTTCGTCGATCCGAAGCTCGTGGCTCAAATTTCTTTTACCGAGTGGACGAAGGACGGCAAACTGCGCCATCCCGTTTATCTCGGCCTCCGCGACGACAAAGATCCCAAGGAAGTCGTCGGAAAGGCTTGAATGGCAGCAAGAGCCCAAGCCGTAGCGGCAGCGGTATCCCATCCGGAAAAAGTCTTCTGGCCCGACGACGGCTACACGAAGCTCGATCTCGCCAATTTTTATCGCGATGTTTTCCCCTCCCTCCAGCCTTACATTAGAGATCGCATCCTCACGTTAGAACGCTGCCCTGACGGCATGGTCGGCGAGTGCTTCTACCAGAAACAAAAGCCGCTCGGCCTGCCGGGCGATACACCGACAAAAAAAATCGCCACCGCGCACGGCAAGCGCGCCACAACCGAATACGTGGTAGGCGGCTCGCTCACCACGCAACTCGCGCTCGTGAATCTCGGCTGCATCCCCGTCCACGTCTGCGGCAGTCGCGCACAATATTTTCCCAAGCCGGACTGGATGTGCTTCGATCTCGATCCCATGTCCGGAAAATTCGGAGACGCCGCCAACGCCTGCCTTCTCATCAAGGAAGTCCTCGACTCGCTCGACCTGCACGGCTTTCCCAAAACATCCGGCAGCCGCGGCGTGCATATTTTCATCCCGCTCAAAGTCGGCCCCAGCTCCGACGAAGTCCTCGCTTTCGCCACCACGCTCGCCCAACGTCTCGCCGGCGCATATCCGAAAGAACTCACAACCGAACACTCTTTGTCCGCGCGCGGAAACCGCGTTTATATTGACGTCGCGCGCAACGGCAAAGTCCAAACCGTAGTGAGCCCCTATTCCGTTCGCCGCAAGCCCCATGCGCCCGTCTCGACACCTCTCGCGTGGACCGAAGTAAAGCCTTCCCTCGATCCATCCAGCTTCAACCTCGGCAATTTCCACGCGCGCCTCAAACGCGCC
>DATEGW010000139.1:0-19713 GCA_035279845.1 Candidatus Acidiferrales bacterium
CGTTTCCATAGCCGGGGCCGGCGGGCAAATCGAAGCTGCCCGCAGCATTGATGTTTGGCGCACGGGTCGTATTGTGGTTAGGCGCCACACCCTCGGGATCACCGAAGCCACCGGTCTGAACGAGTTCGCGCGGCTTCTTGAGAGTTGGAACCGCCGAACTGCCGAGAATCTGATCAGGGATCTTTTTCGCCGTGTCGATTGTGGGCGCGTTATCCTTCCGCTCGATCGCCTGTTTCTTGATGGGAGACGAAATGACGGGATCGTAGAGCTTAGGCTTGGGAACTTCCATCGCCACCTCCACCGGCTTCGGTTTCGGAGGAGCCTTTATGGCAACTTTCTTGACGACGGGCTTCGGCTGGGGTTGCCAAGGCTTGATGATCGGCATGGCAATGGGCGTTGCTAAATCTTTGGCCGCCACCACGAGTCTGTGTGGCATAAAAAACGGAATAATAAGGACAGCTGCCAACGTAAGGCATTCAATGCCAAACCCTGCCCCAAACGCCCGTGCCCGCGAGGGACCTTCAGGGAGAATGGCCTCGGAGAATACGGCTCTATTGTACGGTTTTGGCGACATCTTTACCCCACTGTCCGGTTAGTTGTGCGCAGAGAAAAAGGGGGCGCACAGTATTTTAGTACTAGACAACAGGGCTGGACTGAATAGAACCGAAGTACCATTCTACACCTGAGTGTTGAACTCGCCAACTTCCCTAAAGTTGCGGCCAAGGTGGCCGTGGAAAGTACCATACGCCCCCTACAATAAACATGTGAATACAGCAAAGTTACCAAAGCCTCGAAGTAAAAGGGCCCAATCAGAAGAGTAGAAAGACCCGCGCCTCCAAGGGATTTTGAAACGAATTTCGGTTGGGCGGGAGGGGTGAGCCCTAACCGAGCAAAAGATTGGGATGCAGCCGCGGCCATGTTGGCTGCATCCCGATTTAAGTGCTTTTATTGCTTACTGCTGAGGTTGAACGACTACGTACATCGGCCCGCCGCGTTGCGGGTCAAAGACGAGCAAGAGAATCGGCTGAGTCCCCGCGCTCGCAATGGCTTGACGATATGAGTCCACGCTCGTAACGGGCTTGCGATTCACCTCCTCGATTACATCACCTTTGTCGAGGTTCGCGGCAGCGGCGGCGCTATCGGGATCGACGGACGTGATCACAACTCCGTGCGCTCCCGAAGGCAATTGTAGCCGCTGGCTGAGATCGGAGGTCAGCGGTTGCACTTCGACACCCTTGAGACCACCGGTACTGCTCTGCTTTCCTTGAGAAGAATTTTGGTTGGTTGTGGTGTCATCGGGCGTAAGCTCTCCAAGTGTCACGTCCATGTCCTGGGTCTTACCGTTTCGCTCGATTTCGAGCTTGACGTTCGTGCCCGGCGCCATCTGCGAAATGCGAAGGCGCAGATCGTTCGCCGAAGTAACGGGTTGGCCGTTGAGTTTGAGAATTATGTCACCCCGCTGAATACCCGCCTTGTCGGCCGGCTTACCCGGTTCTACTTGAGTGACAAGCGCACCGCCCGCCTGACTAAGCCCAAACTGCTTCGCAAGAGCTTCACTTACATCTTGCGGGTAAACACCGAGCATACCGCGGGAGACCTTGCCGTGGGTCACCAACTGCTCCATGACGTTATGCGCCATGTCGATCGGAATCGCGAAACCGATTCCTTCGTTGCCGCCCTGGCCGCCCATGCCTTCACCGTTGGACAAAATGGCGGTATTGATACCGATGAGGTTGCCGCGCAAATTTACGAGTGCGCCGCCGGAGTTGCCGGGATTAATTGAGGCGTCGGTCTGAATGAAATCCTCATAATTTTCAATTGTGCCGCCCAGGCTGCGTCCGGTTGCGCTGACGATTCCCATGGTTGCGGTTTCGCCAATTCCGTACGGGTCGCCGACGGCGAGCACGATATCACCGACGTGCAGATCGGACGAATCGCCGAACTTCATCGTCGGCAGGTCCGTCGCATTGATTTTCAGAACCGCGATATCGGTGGATGCGTCGGTGCCGATGACCTTGGCCGTGAATTCGCGCTTATCGGAGAGGCCAACTTTGATATCAGTGGCTCCATCAACCACGTGATTGTTGGTAATAATCGTTCCATCGGGCGTGATAATTACGCCGGAGCCGAGGCTCTGTTCGCGCTCGCGCTGCGGCATCATCTGGCCGCCGCCCTGATCGCCAAAGAACTGTTGAAAAAATGGATCGTTGAAGAACGGCATGGTCTGCTGGCGCGACTTCACGACTTTGGAGGAACTGATGTTGACGACGGCGGGCAATACGCCCTTTAAAACCGAAGCAAAACCGTTTGACAAGCTGCTTAACGGAACAGGGGTCGCGTTGTGCTCGACTGTTACCGGCAAACTTTCGGCGCCGACAATCTCGTGCCCTGTCCAATGACGAAGTCCTGAGGCAAGAAAAACGCCTCCTATTAAAGCCGCGACGACCACAGCTGTGGCCACCCAGCGGCGAACGTGAATCTCACCACCATTCATGGCTGCCTCTCCTTTGTATCGTCCTGTTCCGATCTTATTAGCGATCACTCGTGATTGCGCGACCTATAAGGCCGACCCCGTCTGCGCGACCGCAGCCAGGTTTATGAACTATTGGACGCGGCACACAGAAATATGTATCGCAGGGCGATCAGGGGAGGCCTGCCTAGCCGGCAGGCGGCACAGTTCCGGTCCCGGGAGGAACTCCCTTCTGCAAGAATGAAGGTTCCGGGTAGAACCAAAAAACCGTTGCGCCCGGCCCTTGCGAATAGCGCCCCAAGCCGGTCGCCCATGATTTCAGTATACTCCACTTTTTCGTTCTAGATTTCCGCGTGCCTAGCGAACGTGGAAGAGTGAAACTCCGTCCATTTCTTTCGAGCTGTTTCGATCGAACGTTCAATGCCAGATTTGAATTTTCCCGTACTGAAAAGCTCAGTGACGGTTTTTCGCGCTTCAAAGCCAAGACGAATCGCCAGATCGCTATCTCTAAGCAATTGCCATGCGAACATGCGGAGTTCGGCAGGATCGTCGGAAAGGAATCCATTGACGCCATTACGAATGGGAGAAGTAGGGTGACAGTTGCCCAAGACTGGCAAACCGGCCGCCATAGCCTCAAGCGTGGCCATGTTGTAGCCGTCTTCCAACGACGGTTCGGCGGTATGAACAAAGAAGCGATGCCGCCTGAATATTTCCTTCAAATCGTTCCAGCCGCGCGCCGGACTTACACCGGGCATCTCGTCATTGCGTCCGACCAACGTTAGAGGCAATCCCGCAAATGTTTTCTCGTGAAAGTCCCAATTCAGCGTGCGCAGCTTGCGACGAATCTGGTTCGCTACGCGCAACCCTCGCGCGATGTCTCCCGAATGTGTCGGATAGTCGGCGGGATCCGCGGAGAGCGGAACGACATCTTCATCAAGCGCCCACGAGCGGCCCTTCAAATGCGAAACCGCCATGACATGCGCTCCTGTCATGCGTACATATTGCGAAACCGCGCGGCGCAGATCGTCAGGCGGTGTCGCCGTTTGCTGATCGAGAATCATTCCGCCGAGCGTACCGTGGATGACCAGCATGCGCGGGCCCGGGAGCGATTTCACATCGAGCAGATCGCTGAGATTATGAGCGATGATGCAATCGTATTGCTCGCGCGCAGCGAGAACGTCTGGCAACCGAATGCAGCGTGCCTTTGAAGGCACGGGACGCATTGACGTATCCCAATCACTTGTGGCTCGGCCCGGCAGGCCGACAATGATATCCAGCGGGCGATCGACTGCGCGAAGCTGATATACCCAGGCTTCGTGGCAATCGAAAACCAGAAGACGCCCATTCAACCGCAGTTCGTTCATGTAAAAGCACAGCAGCAAATCGGCGAATATGCGAACTAGCTGAAGGGGAAAGTGGGTTGCGCCAGTTGGCGCGGAGGGAAACCCGACCAAGCGACTATAGCACGAGTTTCCGTTCAGGCGCGGAATTCGGGAGCAGGGGTGTTAATTCGAATTACGAGTTCAAGCGCCGGATTAATTCCTGAAGCCGAGCTCTATCGGCAACACCCATTTGCGTGAACTCAACACCCATTCCTTTGCCAGCGCCCGAATAGCGCACGATTCCTTCAATGCGCATCTCCCCCTCGGGAAGCGAGAATAAAAGCTGAATGGGCGAGCCTTTCGACAGAGGAGCATTCGTCGAAATAAACACTCCGCCGGCGCTGAGATCGCGCACACGTGACACAACAGGCGCGCCATCCGTGCGCCACGCAACCCAAACGCCTTTTACGATTTCCACGCGCGGATTGCGGCGATTCTCGGGGCCTTGCCGTTTCGTTTGTTTCGTTTGCATTTAATTGATGCGGGCTCCTAAGCGCTGTGTCATTCGATTCTTTGCGCTAGTTCCTCTGCAAGGTGCACTTCCCGATGAGTGGAATATAGCTGCATTGCCTCTTGTCGTAAAGAATGTGGCGGCATAGAACGCGAATCGCAAGAAAGAGTGCGAGTAGTACCTTCGTAACATTGACCGGATCGGAGCCAAAACTTACCTTCACTAGCGACAATTCGGAAAGCTCTGGTCAGAGCGAGCCACGGCCAGAGGGAGTAGGGGTGTATACTCTTACGACACACTCCAGCGTTTTTCCCTCTTGACTGGCACTGAACCGCTATAGACTCCCTGCGACGGTCAACCCGTCCCAGAGGGGTCTTATGAACAGGTGGTTTGTTTCTTGCGGTTTAGCACTCTTTGTACTGACTAGTTCCATGGCGTTGAAAACGGCTTCGTTGCCGGTTCCTCCGCCGACGCCCGGCATCGTAGCATCGTTGCCAGTGCCGCCGCCGACGCCAGGAATGGCGTCCTTGCCGGTACCGCCGCCGACACCTGGATTGCGGTAAGTAGCCCCAGGGGAACTGCCAGAGCTTTAGAAACGGACGTTAACTAGGGTGTCTGGCGCGTTCCAATACATTATTTCACTGGCAGGTTTCCTCGCGGAAATCGCAGTGGTGGTGTGCGTCTGCAAGCCAAAGAATTTTAGGCGCTACCTTCCGCTCGGGTTTTATATGTTCTGCGGGGCAATTGGTACCTGTGTGCTTTACTTCTCCCTCGTAAAGTTTGGATCCAGCTCTGGGACGTACCGCTTCCTTTATTTCTACTCAGACAGCACTATGATGCTGGCGGTGTATTGGGTGATCATTCGCTTCTACCTGCAGGTATTCCAAGAGATGGGCATCAGCGGCTACATTCGACGCGCGGCGGTTCTTTTGCTGGGTTGCACCGCGTTGTTTTCTTATGGCGTCGTTCACGAAAATCGCTTCAACCTGACGATTCAATTTGCCGTCGAGCTTTGTCAGAACTTATATTTCGTCGGCGTGGTTTTGATCTACCTGTTGTGGGGCGCGGTCGTCAAGCTGAAGGAAACTCGCAGCCGTCTGGCGCAATTTGTCCTGGCGCTTGGAATTTACTTCAGCGCTACCGCAGCAGCGTTCGCGCTGAGAACCCTTTTCCATGGCCTCGAAGACAATCTAATCTTGATGTGGATACCGTCTGTGATGGGATTGTGGCTCCCCGTCGCGTGGACTTACACGTTCGTCAAAGTTCCCGAAGAAAGCCGGATCGCGCCGGCCCTTTTGGAAGCAAAGGCGGCCGCATGATCGCTTCTCTTATCTGTGTGATTTCGACGGCTGCGCTGTTCCAATTGATGGCCGCATATTGCCGTTCGATCCTGGCATCGAGCCGCCGCGTGGAGCTTTCGGAACGCGTCCGCGAAGTAGGCGGGTTCCGGGGCGACAGTGTGGGCGCAGGCGATTTTGGCCGACTGCTGCAACTTGTGAGGCTGTGCCCACAGCGAGCTGACGACCAGTCGGACATTCGCGCCGTCGGCGCCTATTACAGCGCTCTGCGCATTTTGAATCGTGCGAGTGGCGCTTTCGTGCCGCGCATCGCAGCGTGGGCCAATCGGGAATGCGAGAAGTGCTCGTATTTTGCGGCCGTCGCGCTGGACCGCCGCATTTCTTACAGTCGCGATCTTTTCTTCCAGCAGCTCGGCAGCCGCGCGTAAAAATTTCCGCTCATCCCTTTCTGCCAGGCCTCAAGGTGACAGGGCGCCGCGCTTTGCGCCGTTCCGGGTGGCATAATACCCATCACAGATGAAACCCACCCTGGCACAAACGTTGGTGCGGACCATCGATTCATCGAGGATGATCGCACCCGGCGATCGCGTCGGCGTAGCGGTATCGGGCGGCGCGGATTCCCTAGCGCTACTGAACCTACTGGATGCGGCGCGGGTGAAGTTGGGGATCACGCTGATCGTAGTGCACTTCGATCATTGCCTCCGGGAAGAGTCTGCGGAAGACGCGCGGTTCGTCGAGAGTTTGGCGGGATCGCGCGGACTCACGTTCATTGGCGAACGCGCGAATGTGGCTGAAATTGCTGCGCGCGAGAAGCGAAACGTGGAGGATGCAGCACGCCGCCTGCGTTATGAATTTTTCGCCCGGGTGGTTCAACAAGGCCAGGCGACGAAGATCGCGGTGGCGCATACGATGGACGATCAGGCAGAAACCGTTGTTGCGCGGTTGTTGCGCGGAACGGGGCCATCTGGACTTGCAGGAATTTATCCGAGCGCGGGAACGGTCATACGTCCGCTTCTCGGAATTCGCCGCTCCGCCTTGCGTGAATACCTACACGAGATCAAGCAGGAATGGCGCGAGGACAGGACAAATCTGGACACGACGCGTCAGCGGTCACGAATTCGCGCGACATTGTTGCCTCTACTCAATCAGGAATTTTCAGCGCGCTCGGTGGAGCATTTGGCGAACCTCGCGAAATTGTCGCGGGAAGAAGAGAAGTTCTGGGGTGCCCTGGTTGAGGATCGCTTCTCCACGCTCGCACTGCGCAAGCAGGCAGCGGTGTCTATTTCAGTGGGCAAACTGCTTTCTCCTTTTGTGTTTGGCCCGCAGACACCATTGGCCGACGGCGAATCTCAGAGGTGCCTTACGGAACGGCTGGTGAGGCGTCTATATCAGGAAGCCGCCGGCAGTTTGCTGGACCTAACGTCAGTGCATGTGGAGCAGGTGATTCGGCTGGCGCAAACTCCTTCAAGCGGCAAGCGAGTGAAATTGCCGGGCGCCGTGACCGTAGAGCGAAGTTTCGGCAAGTTGATTTTTTCGCGCGACCCCGAGTTCGGACGGCGCGCACACAAGGACGAAACGCAACATCCTTTTCGTGCGTACCAATATTCGATTGAGCTATCCGATCGCGAGTCAATCGATGTTTCCGTTCCCGAAATCGGCGCCTGCTTCAGGCTGAAAGTGATTGACTGGCCTCCGCCGGAGCGCGAAACTACACTGTGGCGGAGTATCTTGGATTTTGACTCACTGCGTGGGCCTTTAGTGCTGCGCAATTGGCATGCCGGAGACGGTTATCGGCCGTTTGGAAGACGCAAGAAGCGAAAATTAAAAGAGATGCTTCTTGCGGCCCGTGTGGAAGCGCGTGACCGCATCGGATGGCCGGTACTCGTAAGCGGCGCTCAGGTAGTTTGGGCTAAAGGAATGGACGCCGCAGAAGAGTTTTGCGCCCGAGAAGGAACGCGGGCGGGGGTTTTGATCGAAGAATGCAAGCTCTGAGGTGACGATGAAGGTCGCCTTCTCCCAGCAACAGCTTGCCAATCGCGTTGGCGCAATGGGGCGCGCGATTTCAAAAGATTACGCCGGTCGCACGCTGGACATCGTGATCGTCCTCGAGGGTTCGTTTCTCTTTGCGGCCGACTTGGTACGAAGGATTTCCCGGCCTGTTGTGTGTCACTTCGTCCGATCGGAAATGCGCGATGTGCGGGCGCAAGGGCACGAGTTGCGGGAAATATTTTTCAGCGCGGCTCCGGCGTTGAAGGGTCGTGACGTGCTCGTGGTGGACGCGGTGCTGAACACGGGCGTGACGCAGGACTTCCTGCTGAAGCGCCTCGAGGAAGGTCTGCCGCGTACTTTAAGGCTTGCGGTCTTGTTCGATAAACCGCAGGCGCGGAAGGTCAACCTGCAGCCTGAATACAGTGGGTTTGCTGCAGCATCTAAGGAGTGGGTCGGATACGGGCTGGGCGGCCGAGACGGAGCGGGGCGCAATCTCCCGTTCGTAACGACCGAGGCGCCTCACGCAGCCACGAGGCGTTCAACCAACGATCGTCATAGGGTATCCAGAGGGCGAGGTAAGCCGTGAATTCAGCCGTTCGCAATATTTTATTTTGGGTCTTAATGATTTTGCTGGCTGTCGTTTTGTGGCAGATGGCGTCCCGTGGGGGCCAGTCTGGGCACGAAGATCAGCCGACTTATTCGGAATTCCTCTCGAAACTGGATGGCGGGCAAGTCAAAGATGTCACGATAAATCTTTCGCAGAATAGCGCCGACCTCGAGGGCGTTTACAAAGACTCGACTAAGTTTCACAATGTGACGGTCGCGAACTCAGTTATCCCGGACATCACGAAGAGCCTACAGGACAAGGGCGTTCCCTACGAATACAAGGAAGTGAGCAACGGAAACTGGATTAATTTCCTCGTCGGCGTTGCGCCGATCATTTTGCTCGTGGCGCTGTGGATTTTCATGATGCGGCAGATGCAGGCCGGTGGAAACAAGGCGCTCAGCTTCGGGAAGTCCCGGGCGCGCTTGCTAACGGCACAGCAAAAGAAGGCCACATTCAAAGATGTTGCCGGCATTGATGAAGCCAAGGAAGAGCTGTACGAGATTATCGATTTCCTGAAGGATCCGCAGAAATTCCAGAAGCTCGGCGGGCGCATTCCCAAGGGCGTATTGCTTGTCGGGCCTCCGGGCACCGGAAAGACTTTGCTTGCCCGCGCGATAGCAGGCGAGGCAAATGTGCCGTTCTTCTCGATCTCGGGCTCCGATTTCGTGGAGATGTTCGTAGGCGTTGGCGCGAGCCGCGTACGCGATCTCTTTGAGCAGGGCAAGAAAAACGCTCCCTGCATCATCTTCATCGATGAGATTGATGCGGTAGGTCGCCATCGCGGAGCCGGGCTCGGTGGGGGCCACGATGAGCGGGAACAGACGCTGAACGCGCTGCTCGTCGAAATGGACGGCTTCGAATCCAACGAAGGCGTAATCCTGATCGCAGCTACGAACCGACCGGACGTTCTCGATCCTGCGCTTCTCCGGCCCGGGCGCTTCGATCGGCGCGTCGTGGTGCCGCGCCCCGACGTGAAGGGCCGCGAGGAAATCTTGCGCGTACACACACGCAAAGTGCCTCTCACGGACGACGTCGATCTTTCGGTAATCGCACGCGGCACACCGGGTTTCTCGGGCGCCGACGTGGCGAACCTGGTCAACGAAGCGGCTCTGTGGGCAGCGCGCCAGAACCGCAAGTTCGTCTCGATGGCCGATTTCGAGATGTCGAAGGACAAGGTGCTGATGGGTGTTGAGCGGCGCTCGATGATTCTGTCGGACGAAGAAAAGAAGAACACCGCTTATCATGAGGCTGGTCACGCGCTTGTCGCCGCGATGACGCCAGGAACCGATCCACTGCACAAGGTGACGATCATCCCGCGCGGCATGGCGCTAGGCGTCACAATGCAGTTGCCGATTGACGACAAGCATACTTACGCGAAAGACTTCCTCGAATCCCAGCTCGCCGTCCTGATGGGCGGCCGCGCCGCGGAGGAAATTTTTTTGCACCACATCACCACGGGCGCAGGCAATGACATCGAGCGCGCCACCGAAATTGCACGCCAGATGGTCTGCGAATGGGGCATGAGCCCGCTGGGTCCATTGACGTTCGGGAAGAAGGAAGAGCAGATTTTTCTTGGCCGCGAAATCGCGCAGCATCGCGACTACTCCGAAGATACCGCGATTAAAATCGACGTTGAGGTCCGCAACATCATCAATCTCGGCTATTCGAAGGCGCGCAATATTCTCGAAACGAACCGCGACGCTCTCGAACGAGTGGCTCATGGGCTGCTCGAGCGCGAAGTGCTCGATGCGACAGAACTAAAGTTGCTCATCGAAGGCAAGCCATTGCCCGAAAAACCGCCACCGCCGCCACCATCAGCGCCGCCGGTGCCCAGCAAGGAGCCGAGCCTTACACTTCGGCCCGAGCCTCGGCCACTACCCGGCTTGGCAAAAGGCGAAAAACCCGCTCCGGCCTAAAAACAGCTCTGAAGGATGCAAGCGAGGGCGCCGCACATTTCATAGTGCGGCGCTCTTTTTCTTTGCTGAATGGGTCGGCGTATCAGTTGTATGAAAAGACCGAGGGGCCTAAAATACTGCCATGGTGACAAAAGTCCCGGACACTTTTGAGATTGAATGCTCCTGCTGCCATGGCAAGCTGCTCGTGGATCGGCAGCTGGGCGTCGTCCTCAGCCATACGGCACCCGTAAGGCCGCCTTCCATCGACTTCGATGATACGGCGCGCCTATTGCGCGAGCAGGCGGATGCGGTTGAAGCGAAGTTTCGAGCGTCCGTGGAAGCCGAACGCAGCAAAGAAGATGTCCTCGCGCGTAAATTCGCCGAGGGCCTAAAGAAAGCGAAAGACGCGCCCATCGAAAAGCCGTTGCGCGATTTCGACCTCGACTAGACCGGCCGCGTAAATTTCTGCAAAACTCCTCTCTTCTCGATTCCTACGCGGTCGTGGTTCAATGCCTGCGTGACGCCTAGCCACCGAAAGCGGGTGAGCGCCCGCGAGTTCCAAAACAATCTGATGCGGGCTCGTCCGCGGAAGCGCTTTCTCCTCAACCTGCCTTCAGGCACCCTAGTGCTTGGTGATCGCACGCTGATCATGGGCGTGCTCAACGTCACTCCCGATAGCTTTTCCGATGGCGGACATTTTCTTGATCCGCACGCGGCAGTCGCACACGCCCTGGAGATGGAGAAGGCAGGCGCGGATTTGATTGATGTCGGCGGCGAATCCACCCGTCCCGGCTCGAAGGGCGTGTCAGTAGACGAGGAACTGAGCCGCGTGCTGCCAGTGCTCGAAGGCCTTCGCGGCACGCTGAAAATTCCCATTTCTATCGATACGAGCAAATCCCAGGTCGCCAAAGCGGCAATCCAAGCTGGTGCGGCGATCGTCAACGATGTCACGGGCCTTCGAGCCGACCCCGGCCTTGCGGAAGTGGCGATGCGCCACAGGCTGCCTCTCATCCTGATGCACATGCGAGGAGAGCCGAGCACGATGCATAAGGGTCTGTTTGCGAAAGATGTGATGAAGGACGTGATGGCGGGGTTCAAGCGCTCGGTCTCGGCGGCTCGCAAGGCGGGCGTGCCGAAATCCCAGATCATCCTCGATCCGGGCTTGGGGTTCGGGAAAAGCTACGAACAGAACTACGAATTGATTGCGCGCATACCGGAGCTTGCCGCGCTAGGATTTCCACTCCTCATTGGTGCGTCGAGAAAAAGTTTTGTGGGCAAGGCGCTAGGTGGTGCGACGAAAGGTGCGCGGGCGTGGGGCACGGCCGCGACGGTGGCGGCGGCAGCTTTAGGGGGAGCACACATGGTTCGTGTGCATGACGTTGAACACATGGTGCAAGTGGCACGCGTGGCGGATGCCATCGTAAACCGTGGTCGAATGCCGGAGAAGGCTTCGCAATGAATTCGTCTTTGACCCCTCAGGGGCGCATGTCCTTCCGCCGCGGGCTCGCCTTCTTCGCAGGATTTTCTGCATGGACGTTTGACGCGTTCGATTTTTTTATCCTCACGTACGTCATTCCGCGTGTAGCCCACGATTTTCACCGCTCTCTGGCGGACATCACCGCAACGCTCACGGCCAGTCTGCTGATGCGGCCGGTGGGCGCATTTTTCTTTGGATTGATGGCGGACAAATGGGGACGGCGCATCCCCTTAATGCTGGACATTGCGTTTTATTCGGTAATAGAGGTTCTCTCCGGATTTGCGCCGAGCTATCGCGCTTTTTATCTTTTGCGACTGCTTTACGGCATTGGCATGGGCGGCGCCTGGGGCGTCGGCGCTTCGCTCGGCATGGAATCGGTCCCAGCGAAATGGCGCGGCCTTCTTTCGGGAGTTTTACAGGAAGGCTACGCGATTGGAAATTTGCTCGCTGCGGTAGCCTTCTGGACAGTTTATCCGCACTGGGGCTGGCGTCCGATGTTCTTCATCGGCGTCATTCCCGCTCTTCTCACGCTACTGGCACTGTTTGGAGTGGAGGAAAGCGATGCTTGGAAAGCGGTCGCTGCGCAGAAGAAAGGTTGGGGAGAATACTTCGAGGTCATCGCCAAAAACTGGAAGCGCTTTGCTTATCTCGTCGTTCTAATGGCGATGATGAATTTCATGTCGCATGGCACGCAGGATCTTTATCCCACGTTTCTCCAGGTTGAGCGGCATTTTAATACGCAGACTACGGCCATTATCAGTGTTATCTCCATGGTTGGAGCAATTGTAGGCGGCATTCTGGTGGGCCTGTATTCGGATCGCTCCGGCAGGCGGCGTGCGATGGTGATCGCGACGGTGCTTGCAATATTCCTGATCCCGCTTTGGATTTTTGCGCCCAACGTAGCGCTTATTTCCCTCGGCGCGTTCCTCATCCAATTCATGGTCCAAGGCGCTTGGGGCGTAATTCCCGCGCATATCACCGAACTTTCGCCCGGAGCCGCTCGCGCGTTTCTCCCCGGTTTTGCTTACCAGATCGGTGTACTAATTGCCGCAAAGACGCCGCACTTTCAAGCCGCCACGGCAACTCGCTTCGGATATGCGCCGACGATGGCCGTGTTCGCAGCGGCAGTGTTTATGATTGGCGCAATCGTCATTGCCGCCGGACCTGAAGCTCATCGGAAGGAATTTTGAGCCGATGAGACATCTAGACGCGGCATAACCGCTCGATTCCACATTACATCGACCTGCAAATAAGGTCTTCGCCGAGCCAAACTGAAACAGGTAAAATAAAGATTCGGGCCTGAGGAGGTCTTATGACTGCGACGACAGCAACGGCACCTTCTGCATCTATGATCGACGCCATTAAGGAAAAGGCCAAGCGTCTAAGCATTCTCTCCATGATGTCGACTACGGCCGCGGGCTCGGGACACCCTACATCCTGCATGTCTGCGGCGGAGCTAGTCGCCGGCACGTTTTTCTACGCAATGAAGTTCGACCCTAAGAATGCCAATTCTCCCGATGGCGACCGCTTCGTGCTCTCAAAAGGCCACGCCGCGCCGATACTCTATGCCGCCTTGGCCGAGGCAGGCGTTTTCCCGGAATCGCGCGTGATGACTTTGCGGCAATTTTCGAGCGAATTGGAAGGGCATCCCACACCGCGCATTCCCGGAGTCGATGCGGCAACCGGCTCACTTGGGCAGGGTCTTTCTGTCGGTGCAGGCCTGGCTATCGGAGCACGCATGGATAAGAGCCCGACGCGTGTTTACGTGCTGATGGGCGATGGCGAAATGGCCGAAGGCCAAATCTGGGAGGCCGCTGAGTTCGCCGGCCACTACAAGCTCGATAACCTGACCGCCATTGCCGACGTGAACGCGCTCGGCCAAAGCGAGCCGACAATGTACCGGCACGATATGGAGATTTACCGCAAGAAATTCGAAGCGGAGGGCTGGGAGACACAAGTAATCGACGGACATGACGTTGCTGCTGTTCTTACTGCGCTTGACCAAGCGAAAACCACAAAAGGCAAACCGCAGGCGATCCTGGCGCGGACGATCAAGGGTCACGGCGTGAGTTTCCTGGCCGGGAAAGAGCATTGGCACGGTAAGCCGATCCCGAAAGATCAGTTGGGGGCAGCCATCACGGAGATCGGCGCCCCAATTGACGTGCCTCCCGATCCAGGAAAGTCCTACGCGAGAACGTCATTGCCTAAGCCCCCGGACTTCCCTGCTCCTGCGGCGCCCGACTACGATCCAGGGAAGCCAATCGCGACGCGAGAGGCTTACGGTTTTGCGCTCAAGCGGCTCGGCGCCGTGAATCCGCACATTGTTGCGATTTCCGGCGACGTGAAAAACTCGACCTTTTCGGAAATCTTCGGTGACGCGTTTCCGGATCATTTCTACCAGGGCTATATTGCCGAGCAGAACATCGTAAGCGCCGGTGTTGGTTTGGCTGCGCGAGGCAAAGTTCCATTCCTCGATACGTTCGCTTGTTTCCTCGCGCGCGCTTACGACCAGGTTCGTATGGCGGCCATCAGCCGCAGCAATATCAACCTCTGCGGATCACACTGCGGCGTTTCGATTGGCGAAGACGGCCCGTCGCAGATGGCGCTTGAGGATATCGCCATTTTCCGTGCTGTGCATTCTTCGTCCGTCTTTTATCCGAGCGACGCGGTTTCCACCGAGCGTCTCACAGAAATCATGGCGCGCCGCGAAGGCATCAATTACTTGCGCACCTCGCGGCCGAAGATGCCGATTCTTTATGCCAAGGACGAAAAGTTCCCCGTGCCCGGCTTCAAGGTGCTTCGCCAAGGTGCTCAGGACAAAGTGACGGTGGTCGGCGCGGGAGTTACGCTGCATGAGGCATTGAAAGCCGCTGACCAGCTGAAATCCGAAGGAATATCGATTCGCGTCATCGACCTTTACTGTGTAAAACCTATCGACGGAAAAGCCGTAGCAGAGCAAGTTACGGCGACTGGCGGCCGACTGATCACAGTCGAGGACCACTGGGCCGAGGGTGGTATCGGCGAAGGTGTCCTTTCGGCGCTGGCTCAGGTCGGTGTGGCGCCGACCAAGTCACGCTTAATCGCCGTTCGCAATATGCCGCATTCGGGCAAACCCGACGAGCTTCTGGACGCCTTCGGCATCTCGGCCCGGCATATTGTCGAGGCCGTTCGTGCGATCGCGTAGTCTCGGGTTCTTTAGAATTAGGTCAGGCTTGGGGTTCAGACACAGTTCAAAACGATTTGCGTTAGGCGGGTAAGAAATCCGGCAAAATAGATCTTGCTGCTGCCAGGATTCGCCACGGGAGTGTGTGCTTTGAGGATATCTGTGATTGGCGCGGGTTACGTCGGCTTAGTGACGGGCTGCTGCTTTGCCGAGATCGGGCACGAAGTAATCTGTACGGATAACGACCCGGCAAAACTAAAGGTCCTTGAATCGGGCCGTTTGCCGATTTATGAGCCCGGCCTCGATAAGGTGATCGAAAAGGCGCGCCAGAAAAAGCTCCTGCGGTTTTCGGGCAGTGCGGCAGAGACGATCAAGGGCGGCGACGCCATCTTCATCTGCGTCGGCACACCCCCTTTGCCGGATGGGGACGCCGACCTGAGCGCCATCGATAACGTCGCTCGGCAGATCGCCACGGAGGCAAAGTCCCCTAAGCTGGTCGTCGAAAAGAGCACCGTTCCAGCTCGCACAGGCCAGGAACTGAAACGCGCGCTTGCCGTTTACAGCCGAAAAAGCGGCGTCAAACTCAGTGTGGCGTCGAATCCGGAGTTTTTACGCGAGGGCACAGCCGTCGAGGACTTCCTGCATCCGGATCGCATCGTGGTGGGCATCGAGGATGAATCATCGGAACAGCAGCTTCGGGACATCTATAAGCCCGTCCTGGAGCGCAACTTCAATTGCCCGGTCCATTCGCCTGCTTGCCCAGATGGCCCGGAACCGAAGTTCCTGGTGACAACGATCAATAGCGCCGAGCTAATCAAGCATGCCTCGAACTCGTTCCTCGCGATGAAGATTTCCTACGCCAATATGGTCGCCGATCTGGCCGAAAAGCTCGGGGCCGATATCGAAGAAGTAATGCGCGCGATGGGCATGGACCCACGCGTTGGATCTAGTTTCCTGAAGGCTGGCCTCGGGTTTGGCGGCTTCTGCCTGCCAAAGGACGTCCAAGCATTTATCCATCTGGCCGAGCGCTCGGGCGTCGATTTCACGATGCTGCGCGAAGCCGAGCGCGTGAATGTAAGGCGCATCGATCGCTTTTTCGACAAAATTCGCGAAGCATTGTGGGTCGTGCGCGGCAAGCAAATCGGTGTGCTCGGCCTGGCTTTCAAAGCGAATACCGACGACACGCGGTTTGCGCCTGCAATCGCTTTGATTCACCGCCTACTGGAGCAGGGCGCAGACGTAAAGGCCTACGATCCTGAAGCCATGGGCCGCGCCAAAGAGCTCCTTCCGAATATTGAATATTGCAAGTCGCCGTACGAAGTGGCCGAAGATAGTGAAGCTCTCGTTATCGCCACGGAATGGGACGAGTTCAAAAAGCTCGATTGGGATCGGATCCAGAAAGCCATGCTGCGCCCGCTGATCCTCGACGGCCGCAATTTGCTTTCCCCAAAAGAAATGAAGAGTCACGGATTTGAATACAGCTGCTTCGGGCGGCCACAATAGCCTGAAGCCGTACGTCTGAGAGAAGAGGTCCCTAATTGACAGAGAAGCTGGTTCTAATCGGCGTATTGCCGGAAGTGATCGCTCTGGATCCGGGCGATCAGGCGATCTGGTATTCGAATGCGGGAAATATCAAGATCGAATTCGATCCGCAGCGCAGCCCTTTCAACTCCAATATATTTCAGGCGCCCGCAGGAGTACGCCTGATGAGCGGGGCTGCCCGCCCTGGGATTAACCCCGGTAGCTACAAATATCGCCTGTTCCTGAACGAAGTGATCGTAGCACAGGGTGAAGTGCTGATTCGCAGCAAGTAGAAGAATTTAGGCAGTTTAGCTTCAGTCGCCCGCCAAAGCCGCCTGATAAACAAAACGTTCCTGGCCGATTGAATCCGCCAAGACGCGGCGAACCTGCGCAAGCTGCGAAGCCGGAACCTGCTTTTCGCGCTGAACGCTCAATTCGGCAGCCTTCCTCGGAAAATCATGCCGGCGATCGAGCCACAATCCAAACTCGCGCAGCAAGTCTCCCGCGAAATTCGGGTCGTCCGTTCGCTCGACGCCCCAAAAACGAAGCTTCTCTTCGTTCTTTTGAAGCACTTGCAGCGATTCTTCGAGTTTCTTCATGGCCGCATTGAAAGAGGATGCGAGGAAGTACACCCGCAGCGTCCACGGATTGGCTTCGGCAACGGTCGCCGATGGAAACAGCGCGCGAACGCGCACATTGTACTTGCCGTTTTGGGTCTTTTCGATAGCGCACGAATACTCGTTCACAGACGCGCCGCTTCTAGACATGGTATTCCTCAGCTTCCTTCGAACTGATATTGCCTTTGACATCGGATAGCTTTGGCCTGCGACAGAAATTGTCACTGCCTTTAGTTTGGCTCGCTTCGCCCGCATACTCGCTCCTGGAAAAGAAAGATTGATTCGCTACGCCACGCGCGTTAGGGAGGAAAGTACCCGAACGTACCCCGCTGGCATCGGGGAGGCTCTGCGGACACAACTAGTCTAGCGAAGCGGGAGATAGGGGGCAATACCCTACATGCAATCGTGTAACGCCTTGGTTATCAGATGCTTACGCGAAAATCCTAGCTCGCGGATTTTGTGAAGCTCGTCAAAACATCGTTATGGATCACGAGCTTACCTTCGCTCTGAAGTTGGTTCTCGAGGCTCGTATGGAACGCTTCAAACGCCGCATCCTGCTTCGATTGAAGCAATTGTTGCCGGATATCCTCGCGCTGCGAGGCCAAATCGGCAGGATTGGCTTCGTTCTCGGCCACAACGCGATAGACCAGCCAGTTTCCGGAGATATTTATCGGCGAACTCACCTTGTCAACGCCCGATGTGAATGCACCCTGGATCTGTTTTGCTGTTCCCACGTCGGGAACGGAGCCTGAGCGGGCGAAGAAATCGGAAGTTTTGGCGTCCAATCCGAGATCTTTCGCCGATTTTGCAAAGTCTTGCCCACTCTGCGCCTGCTTTGCGAGGTCCGTGGCGCGAGTGGCGGCAAGCTCAGTCGATTTTTCCTTCTGATAATCGGCGAGAACCTTGTCGTGCACTTCAGCGAGCGTTCCCTGGTGCGCCGGCTGAATATTGGTCACCGTAAGGACTATCACGCCCTTATCGATGCGCAAAGGCTGGCCCAATTCGCCGGGCCGAAGCTCGAAGAGCAAGCGGTGGATGTCCGCCGAATCGCCCAAATCGTCCACGGGATCGGTAAACGCGACCGGTACGGACTCCGCTACCTGCATGTTGAATTTCTTTGCCACGTCGTCCAGCGGTTGGCGATCAGATTGGCGCACGGCGGACGCAAGCTGGTTTTCGATCTTGTCGGCTTCCGCGCTCACTTTGTTTTGGAGAACGATAGGCACAATCGTATCGCGCACTTCGCTCAGTGGCTTCGTGTGCGCTGTTTCGCGTTCAAGTACCTTGATGATTTCAATGCCGTACGGAGTCTGGACCAAGTCCGAAACGGAGCCGATCGGGATGCTAAAGGCAGCCTGCTGGAACTCCGGGGCCGTCTGGCCGTCTACGATCCAGCCCAAGTCGCCGCCCTTCGTGTTCGTCGTGTCGTCTTCGGAGTTTTTCTTGGCAAGGTCTTCGAAATTGGTCCCACTCTTAGCCTGCTTCAAGACGTCCTGAGCCTTTTGGCGGATCTCGGCGATTTCGGCGTCGGTCTTGCCGACCGTTTTAAAGAGAATGTGCTCCACGTGGGCGCGGTTTTCGACCTTGTACTGGTCAATGTTGGCATTGTAGTAGGCGTTTAGCTCAGCATCGGAGACTTGAGTGCTCGCTTTCAGCTTGTCGAGATCCAGAAGGGCGTAGCGCGCCGTGCGCTTTTCGGGGACCTGATATTTCGAGGAGTTCTTGGCAAAGTAGGCGGCAAGATCTGCGTCCGAGGGATGGATCGTGCTCGCCAGATCGGTCGGCTTGACCAGCGCATACTGAATCTGCACCTTTTCGTTGCGAGCCCTAAACTCGCGCTCAATCTCTGCGTCGCTGACGGTAATACCGGTCGTCACCATCCGGCGAAACTTCTCTTCGATCATGCTGTCATGCAGCGCCGCCTCGAATTGCGGCACGGTCATGCCCAAATTATTCTGCACGTCGGACGGGTAACGGTCCCTCAGCCAGGTATCACCGGAAAATGACATTGGCAGAATCTGTTTGATGCGCTCGCGCTCTTCCCCAGGAGTCACGCTAATACCCATGCGGCCAGCTTCATACTGAAGGGCGCCCGAAAAAATCAGCTGATCCGCAATTTGCTTGGCGTAGATTGGGCGCAGCATAGGGGGGATGGTCTGATTGCGCAATTGAGCATCGAGCTGCTGCTGCGCATCCGTGAGTGCGATGTCCTGGCTGCCGACAGTGGCGATAGCATCGGGACCACCGCCGGTACTGAGGTTACCGCTCATTAATCCCGGGATGAGGTATAAGACCATGCTGATGCAGATCAGCCCGAGGATCACGCTCATGGTGATCTTAATCCAGCGGTTACCCTTCTTATCGCGCTGTTGAATACTCTTTAGCATTTAAATGATTCCTTATGAGACCTGCTGATTTCGGATAATCCAATTATAGAAGACTTCGCGAGCGTATCCAATCGGATTCGGGATTGCTTCGATTTTTGCCGCGTTCCGCAGCCTGCGGAATTTTTCCGCCCCGGTTGAAAGCCGCTTCGAGACGATCAAGTCAATGCCAACGACCCCGTCTGCAATAACGAAGATTATACTATGGTAACCATGTGTATCGTAAATCGGTCGGTAAACTGCGTCTCCTGAGTCCAGCAATCACCTCGGTCCCGCGGAATATCGACACATGCAGATTACACAAAGGCAGCATGTCCCCGTAAGTCCTTTATATTCAGAAACTTCTTGGGACAGCATTTTGGCAAAAGTGTGCAAAAACATGCATGTTGACAGCCTTTTCCTACACCTCGTACTATTGCCGCGTCGTAAAGCTATACCATTTCAAGTGGACACCAGACA
>DATEGW010000140.1:0-7867 GCA_035279845.1 Candidatus Acidiferrales bacterium
CTCGGCGCGCTCAAGGCGTTTTGAAAGTGCGAGATCGGAGAACGGCATTTGCGCCATGTTACATGTGTTGTGCAACTCGAACAATGCACCTTAAATGCGCCCTAGCCAATTCCAGGCCGCTGCGAACCACTGTAGAATTGACTCCTCGCCAAATGCGCGCCGACTTCGATCGCCTGCGAGTTGTCCTGGTTGCCACGCGCAACTCGCTGAATATTGGAGCGGCCGCGCGAGCCATGAGCAACTTCGGATTTCTTCACCTGCGCGTTGTAAATCCCTACGAGCCGTCTTACCGTGAGGCCCGATCAGCCGTGGGCGCTGCTCCGCTTCTCGCGAATGCACGGCAATTCGATTCGGTCGCCGATGCTATTGCCGATTGCACGCTAGTCGTGGGCACGACTGCCGGTAGCCGCCGCGAACTACATCAGCCGATCAAGCGGCTGGAGCAAGGCACACGGCTGATCAAGCAACGCTTGCAATCCACCGGAGTGGCGCTGCTCTTCGGCTCCGAGAAACGAGGCCTTTCGAACGAGGACCTGAGCCACTGCCATTGGCTTATGCAAATTCCTACGCGCGAAGAGCATCGTTCGATGAACCTCGGTCAAGCCGTGGCGGTTTGCCTTTACGAACTGGCACGCGATGCGAAGCTTGCCGCTCCAAAGCAAAAACAGGAATTCGCTACAGCGGGCGACGCCGAGCGAATCGGCACGCTGCTCATCGAGGTCCTGCGCAAAGCCGATTACCTGAAGCCGCCCACCACCGTCTCCACGGCAGAAAAGATGCGCCGTACGATCCGAAGGCTGAGACTTTCTCCGGGCGACGTTCGCCTCGGACTGGGTATGTTGCGTCAGATCCTGTGGAAACTCGAATCGCAAGCTCCAGACGTAAGTTCGAAGGAGCGCGATTGAACTCTCTCACGTTCACGCTGCTGATTTGGGTTGGATCGCTTCTCGGCGGCTATTTGGGATCGCTGGTGGGGCTCGGCGGCGGGGTCGTAGTCGTGCCGTTACTTACGCTGATTTTTCGCGTCGATATCCATTATGCGATCGGCGCCGCGCTCGTTTCCGTAATCGCTACTTCGAGCGGAGCGGCGGCCGCCTACGTGCGCGAAGGCTATTCGAACGTGCGCGTTGGCATGTTTTTGGAAATGGCGACCACGACAGGCGCATTGGTTGGCGCTGCTCTCGTCCTGTACTTGCACGCGACATTGATTTCGATCATTTTCGGCGTGGTGCTGCTCTACTCTGCGTACACGTCGATGCGGCCAATTCCCGAAGTACCGCACGATGTGCCTCCAGATAAGCTCGCAACCTGGCTGCGGATGGACAGCACATATCCCGAAGGCGGTCGGCTTGAAAAATATCATGTCCGCAACGTGCCTGGTGGATTCGGAATTATGTTTTTGGCGGGCATTCTTTCGGGCCTGCTGGGAATTGGCTCAGGCGCGGTGAAAGTTCTCGCAATGGATAAGGCGATGAAGCTGCCGTTCAAAGTCTCGACGACGACTTCGAATTTCATGATCGGCGTCACCGCCGCGGCTGGTGCTGGCATTTATCTAAGCCGCGGATATATCGATCCCGGCCTGGCTATGCCCGTGATGCTGGGAGTGCTCGCGGGATCGTTTGCGGGCGCGCGCACCCTTGCGAAAGCCAGAGTAGGCGTACTGAGGCTTGTCTTCGCGGTCGTAATCGCGGTAATGGCTGTCGAAATGATCTACAGCGGATTCATGGGAAGAATGTAACGGCAAAAGCGAATGAGCATCGACCTGGAAAGAACAGACAAGCGCATCGACGAAATTATGGGACTCTTGCTGCGCACGGGCGTGATCATCGCCGCCTCGCTCGTGCTGCTTGGAGGGATTGTCTACCTGGTCCGGCACCCGCTGCCGGCTGTGAACTACCACACGTTTCAGAGTGAACCGGAGCAGTACCGGAGCATTTCTGGAATATTCCGCGATGCAACGAAATTGACCGGCCGTGGGCTGATTCAACTGGGATTGCTGCTTCTGATCGCCACTCCCGTTGCAAGAGTCATATTTTCCGTGTTCGCGTTTCTTTACGAACGCGACTGGAAATACGTCTTTTTCACGTTGATCGTTTTAGGTCTGCTGATCTTCAGTCTTTTCGGACGTTAATCAATCAAAATGAAGCAAATCGTCGAATGCGTGCCTAATTTTTCCGAGGGCCGGGAGTCCGCGAAAATTGACGCGGTCGTTCGGGCGATCGAAAGCGTACCAGGCGCTTTGCTGCTGGATCGCTCCAGCGATCCGGATCACAACCGCTCCGTAATCACGATGGCCGGCGCGCCGGGAGCGGTGCTTGAAGCGGCGATCCGCGCTGTAGGCAAGGCCGCCGAGCTGATCGATTTGCGCGAGCACGCGGGCGAGCATCCACGAATCGGCTCGACAGACGTCCTGCCGTTTGTTCCCGTGCGCGGCGTCACTATGCAAGACTGCATATTAATCGCTCACCGCGCAGGACATGAAATCTGGGAACGATACCGTATTCCTATCTATTTCTATGAAGCCGCGGCAATTCGGCCGGAATGCAAAGACCTTGCGAACGTACGTAGGGGCCGTTTTGAAGGCTTGCGCGACGCGGTGTTGCACGATCCGGAGCGTGCGCCGGATGTAGGTGAGCCGCGTTTGCATCCTTCCGCCGGAGCAATCGCCGTTGGCGCGCGAAAATTTCTCATCGCCTACAACATCAATTTGAATACGCCGGACGTGGAAATCGCCAATCGTGTCGCTAAAGCGATTCGCTTTTCCAGCGGCGGCTTGCCGTACGTAAAAGCCATTGGCGTCGATTTGCGGTCGCGTGGCTTGGCGCAAGTCTCGATGAACCTTACTGATTTTGAGCAAACCGCTCTCCGCACAGTATTCGAAGCAGTCAAAAATGAAGCGGCCCGATGCGGCATCGAAATAGCCGGCAGCGAAATCATCGGCTTGGTCCCGCAGCATGCGCTTGACGCCGACGCCATCTCTTACCTTCGCCTTGAGAACTTTTCCGCTACACAGGTGTTTGAAAATCGTCTGCATTCGGCGGAAAATAGACTGACGAACGATACAATCGAGAATATTGCGACCGCGCGGCAGGAACCCCGCCCGAAGTAGCCCTTGCTGCCGTGGAAATCTCCTGTTGGTTCGGGCAACGGAAGGCTCCGCCAAGCCTTCCTAATACTGTCTGAGGCGCCGGATAGGTCGCCATTTTCTCGCGCCAACTAGCTTTGGGCTTTTTCGAAATGAACCCGGACCCACTCGCGGGTTCGGCTGCGGCACAAAACGAAGCATTGTGAACGCCAGCCGGCAATTTTTGGTAGCAGTAAAACTGGGGGAAATTGTGAAACAGTCGATTCGTAAGTTTCGGCTCGTGGCGGTACTGCTGGGCGCGGCAATCCTCGTCGGCGTACCGGCCTGTGCGCCTCGAGCGACATTCGCGGGAACTCTCGACAACTCGGTCGTCGGTATGTTTCCCAAGGATATCGGCGAATTCGCTTACGCTGACCTGAAGTCCGCGAGACAGCTTCCGTGGTTCCCGCAATTGCGCGATCAACTGCTCCCCAGCAACTTCCGGAAGTTCGAGCAATTTCTCACTACGGCGGGCATCGATCCCAATACGCAGGTCGATGAGCTTGCATGGGCAGCCATCGCAGCCTCCAAGAGCAGTTCAGAAACGATCGTCGGCGTGGCGCTCGGCAGCTTTGACCCCACCACCACCGAGGACCATCTCAAAGCTAAGAAGCTCCCTATAACCGACTACGCCGGCTTTCACCTCTACGCTTTCGGCAGCGGCGCCGGTGCGGGCGACATTTTTTTCACGTTCATCGATTCGAATACGGCCGCCTTCGGCCAGCGCAGCGCGATCGAAAAGCTTCTCGACGTTCGCACGGGCGTCGCCGAGAATTTAAACCTCAATGACAAGCTTTCTCCGCTCGTCAGCGAAGCAAACGGCAGCGGTATGGTCTGGGCCGTGCTCGATCAGAATTACACGCACATCGCTATGCAACAGCTCGTCCCCGAAGCAAGCCAGTTCCCGCAGGCAGCCGCGATCATCAAGCGCATGCAGGCCATGACGATCAGCGTGCAGGCGGACAGCGGCCTCGACGCGCAGTTCAACGCGGTCTGCGGCTCACCCAACGACTCCCAGTTGCTCGCCGCCGCGCTCCAGGCCGGCCTCATGATGCGGCGCTATCAGGAAGCAAAGGACCAGCCGGATTTGGCCGGGGCACTCGACCACGTGACCGTCTCGCCCAGCGGCGACCGCCTCAAAGTGGACGCACCCGTCAGTCAGGATCAGTTGCTTTCGTTGATCCGTTCGAAGGCTCTCGCCACATCGATGTAGTAAGGTAAGCGTGGTGAGAAAAAGGCACGGGTAGGTTAAAGCGCAGTTTGTGGCAGGTTCAGTCGCCAGTTGCGGTCTTGGGTCCGGTGCAGTACTTGATCAGCCTCATTCGAAACGATCGCGGCAAATTCTCGCAGAGCACGTGGTCAACTCCCTTGCGCTGCAAGCTGTGGCATACACCCTCGACGGCGTGAATCGCAGCGCTTCCGTGAAGGCCGCGCGTGCCTTGCTCAGCGGCAGGCTCGATCGTCACTTCCACGCGCCCGGGGAAATCCGCTACTGCAAGCTGCACGATATGATCGCCCTTTTCGACGCGATTCAAAGTCGTAAGAGTCTCTCGGCATGCTTGTTCGGCGAGACTTGCAAATTCGTTTTGATCCCACTCAATAAGCCCGGCACGGCTCGCAGCGTGTGACACCACCGCCCCAACGCCCGCGATTAGCCGCGGATCGTTGCGGAGCGTGCATTCCACGCGTGCGCCTTTAGTGTGCATCGGACTCCGCCAAGCGCACATCGACCGCTTCACGGCAGTCGGGACAGTAATAAAGCCCATCCACGCAGAGCCGAATGTGGTCCTGCGACTGGCAAAAACAGCAATACTTCGCGCAGGTGCACTGCGTCTCGGTCTTATCGCATTGCGAACAGAGTGTTGCCACCACGTCTATCCCCCGTGATGCGCCTGATTCTCGCTACATGCTATGCCACTTACGCTCATTCCACAAGCGCGGGCCGCTCAGGTCTCCCGCCGCTAACATAGGCCGGTGGCCCGGATCGCGGCAATGGACCTTCCGTACCCGATTGGCTTCCTTGACACTCCTGAAACCCACATGCTACGTTCGATTTTCCGCACCGTGAGAACCATTCTGTGACGACAACGGCCACCGCCAGTCTCCGTAAAACAGCTTTGAACCTTGTGCACCGGCGCATGGGCGCAAAAATGGTCGATTTCGGCGGCTGGGACATGCCGCTCGAATACAGCGGCATCCTTTCCGAACACGAAGCCGTCCGCACCCGCGCTGGAATCTTCGACGTCAGCCACATGGGCGAAATCGAAATTCGCGGCCGCGAGGCTCTTAACCTCGTTCAATGGGTTTCCTGCAATGACGCCTCGAAGCTCGCCATCGGCCAAGCCCATTATTCAGGCCTGATGACTGACCGTGGCACCTTCGTTGATGACATCCTCGTCCACAAACTCTCGGATGAGCACTATTTTCTATGCGTTAACGCATCGAATCAGGACCGCGATTTCGAGCACATCGTGGAACACAATCGTTACGGCGCGGACATCGAGAATGCCGGCCCCCGATATTCGCAGCTCGCGATTCAAGGTCCGCGCGCGCTTGAAATTCTGCAACCGCTCGCCTCGGTGCCGATCTCCCCGGTTCGGTATTATCATTTTACGTTCGGTAAAGTCTCAGGTGTCGATTGCCTGATCGCGCGAACGGGTTACACTGGTGAAGACGGCTTCGAAATTTATTTCGACCCAGGCCATTCCGAACAATTGTGGAATCAGATTTTGGCTGCAGGCGAATCTTTCGGCTTGATTCCCTGCGGGCTCGGTGCGCGCAATACGCTTCGTCTGGAATCCGGCATGGCTCTTTATGGCCATGAAATCGACGAAACAACCACGCCGCTCGAGGCCGGCCTGTCGTGGATTTGCAAACTCGGCAAAGGCCCGTTTCTCGGTAACGAACAAATCAGCGAGCAAAAAAAATCCGGCCTTAGGCGAAAACTCGTCGGTTTCGAGATGCAGGATAAACGAATCGGCCGTGACGGCTACCGCGTGCTCGTCAATGGCGAGGAAACTGGCCGCGTGACCAGCGGCGGTCCCGCGCCTTTCTTGAAAAAGAATATCGGCATGGCGTACGTGCCGGCAGGTTCGGCCGAACCCGGCACGCCGATCGAAATCGAAATCCGCGCATCGGCCGTGCCGGCTCGCATTGTGCCGTTGCCCTTTTACAAGCGCCGCAGCTAGCCTTGTAACGTGGCGGGCCGCCTTTTGGGCGGATGCTCTTGGTTTGAATCGGATTCGCGAAGCAGTCTGGAGAAATCATGTATCCCAGCGATTATCGCTATACAAAAGATCACGAGTGGATCAAGGCGGATGGCAGCAACGGCACGATTGGAATCACGGATTACGCGCAGGCACAGCTTGGCGATGTCGTCTTCGTGGAATCGCCCAAGGTTGGCGCAAAATTGAAAGCTGGCGCGACCTTCGGCACCGTCGAGTCCGTGAAAGCAGTAAGCGAAATCTATAGCCCGATCTCCGGCGAAGTGACCGAGATCAATGCAGCCTTGGCCGACGCCCCGGAAAAGATCAATTCCGACCCTCACGGCGACGCGTGGCTCATCAAAGTGCGTCTCGACGATCCGAAAGAACTCAACGCATTGATGGATTCCGTCGCCTATCAGGCCTATATCGCGGAAAAAGACAAGGAACACGCATCCTGATGCGTTATCTCCCCAAAAGTCCTTCAGAACGGCAGGAAATGCTTCGCGGAGCAGGGGTCGAAACGGTGGACGAGCTTTTCCGCTCGATTCCTGAGCAATTTAGGCTGAAGAAGCCACTTCCGCTTCCGGGCCCACTTTCTGAAGCTGAGATCATCGAATATTTTCGCGCTCGCGCCGCGGAGAATTCGCACGGCCACACATCGTTCCTCGGAGCAGGTGTCTATCAGCATCTTCGTTCAGTAGTTACGGACGCGCTCGTGCAGCGCGGCGAATTTCTCACGGCATATACGCCTTATCAGGCCGAGATTTCGCAAGGCACGCTCACGTGGATTTTTGAGTTTCAGACGTTGATGTGCCAGCTCACAGGCCAGGAAGTCGCCAATGCTTCCATGTACGACGGCTCGACCGCGCTCACCGAAGCAATTCTCATGGCCACGCGACTTACCGGACGCAACGGCGTGATTATCGCCCGCTCTGTCCATCCCGAATATCGCCAGGTGCTTAGGACTTACGCCAAGGATCTTGGGTTGGAAATCGAAGACGTTGGCTATACGGCGACTGGCGAGTTCGACCGCGCAAAGTTAAAGAATGAGAGTCTTGCAAAAGCCGCTGCCATCGTCGTTCAATCGCCGAATTTCTTTGGCGCGATTGAAGACATTCCGACTCTTGCCGATGCGGCGCACGCCCATGGCGCGCTGCTTGTCGACTGCATCACCGAAGCCGTCTCTCTCGGCATCGTTCGCCCACCGGCTGAGGCGGATATCGTCGCGATGGAAGGCCAATCGTTCGGTGTGGCACCGAGCTATGGCGGGCCCTATGTTGGCGTGATCGCGACGCGCGAGAAATTTGTTCGACAAATGCCGGGGAGGCTTGCAGGACAAACCACGGATGGCTCCGGCCGCCGCGGCTACGTTCTCACGCTCGCCACGCGTGAACAGCACATCCGCCGCGAAAAGGCGACCTCGAATATCTGCACGAATGAAGCGCTCACGGCGCTGATGGCCACGATTCATCTGTGCCTGCTCGGTAAAGAAGGCCTGCGCGAATTGGCGCTGCAAAACCTTGCGAAGGCACGCTTC